>MVRV01000093.1 GCA_002068015.1 Smithella sp. PtaU1.Bin162 | reverse complement strand
GCCGGTCCTGATAGTCGGGTTCATGGCTGTCGTACTGATAATTCGTCCCAACGGATTGTTTGGAGTGGAAGAATGATGAATAAGACAATGAAAATGGTTTTCTGGATAGTGTTGCTTCTTATCCTTGTTTTTTATCCGAGGCTGTTCGGTATTTATTATACGAACCTGTTTGTGTCCTTTGCCGTCTTTGCCGTTTTCGCCGTATCTTTGAACATGCTCCTGGGCTATACGGGGCTTTTGAGTTTCGGACATGCCATGTTTTTCGGCACCGGCGGTTATGCGACTGCCCTGGCTTTGAAGCATATCCAGGGGATGACGGTTTTGCCGGCCGTCGGCATCGGCTTTCTTGCGGCAATGATTCTGGCTTTGGTATTGTGCCCGCTTGTTGTGCGGGTGAGCGGGACTGCTTTTGCGATGCTGCATCTGGCTTTCGGACAGCTGATGTATGTTCTGGCTCTGAAATTCAGGAATATTACCGGCGGTGAGGATGGAATCGGTAATTTCCCCATTCCGGATTTAAATTTTTTCGGCGTGATTTCCATCGGCATGAAGGGAAATCCCGTGAATTTTTATTACCTGGCCCTGGTGATTCTCGGCGTGAGCCTCTGGCTCATGTGGTTTCTGACCAAAACGCCTTTCGGCCAAATCCAGACCGGGATCAGAGACAATGCCAAACGGATTGACTACCTGGGATATAAAGTTCCGCAGACGAAAGCCGTCGTGTACGTAATCTCCGGGGCTTTTGCCGGAATTGCCGGATCAGTCTACGGTTTGTTTCATAATCTGGTGTCGGCTGACGGATCTCTCGGCATACTGGTATCTTTTGTTCCGATCACGGCGGTGATGGTCGGGGGAATGGGGAGCTTTTTCGGTCCGATCTGGGGAACGGCGATTTTCCAGATTATTGAAGAAATTGTTCTTAGGTTTACGGACAGGGTGGAACTGGTCATGGGGTTAATGCTCATATTGATTATTATGTTTGCCCCGAGAGGATTTACCGGCCTTGTAAATACACTGAAAATGAAATGGCAGGCTTACGCAGCGGTCCGGTCCGGGATGGAGAAGAAAACATGAATGTATTGGAAACAAGGGATCTGCATCATGATTTCAGCGGATTAAAGGTGCTCTTCGGTGTCAATCTGCAGGTGCGCGAAGGCGAAAGGCATGCCGTAATCGGCCCGAATGGAGCGGGTAAAACAACGCTTTTCAATACAATAACGGGTACATATCATCCGAGCGGGGGAGATGTGTTTTATAAAGAGAAAAAGATTACCGGATACAAGCCGCACGAGCTCGTCCGCATCGGGATCGGACGTTCTTTTCAGATTACCAGCACATTTACCAGGTTGACGGCCTTTGAGAATATCCGTCTGGCGATATTATCCAAACACGGCATTCGTTTTAACCTTTTCCGAAATGTCAATAAAATGAAAGAAGTGACCGAAGAAACGGAAGCGATGCTGGAAAGAGTCAACCTGATTGGAGAGCGTGACATCCCGGCCGGTATGCTTTCCTATGGTAAATCCCGTGCTCTCGAGATCAGCATGGCCATGGCGACTGATCCGGAGCTTGTTTTGCTGGATGAATTCGCAGCGGGTATGTCGCGTGATGAGACCCATAATGCAGTGGAACTTATCCGGAAGATGACGACAGGAAAAACGGTGGTTATTATTGAACACGATATGGATGTCGTTTTTTCCCTGGCCGATAAAATTACGGTGCTGCATTACGGGAAAATTCTGGCCACAGGTACTCCGGATGAGATTCGTCGTAATCCGGATGTAAAGGACGCCTATCTGGGGGATCTGGAAGTTTGATTTTATAAGGTTTGGCGGCTGAAAGGTTTCAGAATCTGCCGCAGACGCAGACGGTGCATATTAACAATACAAGGTGAACAAGCAAATGCTCCTGGAAGTTAAAAATCTGAACACGTATTACGGGTCGAGTCATGTTCTGCAGGATATATCGTTTACCGTAGGAGAAGGAGAACTTGTAGCCCTGCTTGGACGCAACGGCATGGGTAAGAGTACGACTCTCAAAACCATAATGGGACTTGTCAAACCGCAATCCGGACGGGTGATTTTCGAGGGAAAAGAAATTAGCGGATTTCCGCCGTATAAGACCGCCCGGGCGGGCATCGGTTATGTGCCGGAAGAAAGGCGCATATTCCCCGGGCTTTCCGTTCTGGATAACATGCTGCTGGGCGTAAAGGACGGTAAAATTGGAGATCACGGTGATTCCAATGTCTGGACCGTCGACAGATTTTTTAATCATTTTCCCAAACTCAGAGAAAGGGTTAATCAGCAGGGGAGGTTTTTATCCGGAGGCGAACAGCAGATGCTTTCCATCGGCCGCTCTCTGATGGGAAATCCCAAATTGCTTTTGGTTGATGAACCGACGGAGGGACTGGCACCGATCATGGTCCAGGAAGTAGCGAAGGTTCTGGGACAAATCAACAAAGCCGGCGTATCCATTCTGCTTGTGGAACATAATCTCAAGGTGGCTCTCTCTTTGGCAAACCGCGTTTATCTGATGGGAAAAGCCCATATCGGTTACGAAGGAACCGTCGAGGAATTGCGTAATAATCCGGAAGTGCGCACTAAATACTTGGAAGTCTGACTTCTTTATTTTAGGAGGCTGTTGAAAAAGGCTCATCTGCTGCGTTACGCTTCGGTTCTCGCTGCTCACGTACCTATAAAGTACGCTCCGCTCTCCGATCCTCGCGATGCCTTGCAGCTAAACCTTTTTGAACAGCCTGCAGAAGGGGATTTTTCAACACCCTGTTGGAAAGATTAATTGTGGCGGGAGGTAAGCATGGAAGGCGGAAACGGCAAGGTCATGAGCGCCCGGGAGGCCGTAAGTAAAAACGTTCATGACGGTGATTCCCTGGCGATCGGCAACTATACGGTAAGCACTTGCGCCGAGCTTATCTATGAAATAGTACGCCAGGATAAAAAAGGACTGTTGCTTTATTCGCAGTCGGGTATTTTTGATGTGGAAGTGCTGGTCGGTGCCGGCTGCGCCGATCGCCTGATCACCACTTATGTGCTGCGTGCGGGTGGGAAAAAAGGCGGATCGGCGGTGGAGCGGGCGTTAAACAAGGGAACACTGCAGATTGAAGATTATACGAACTATCAATACAGCGCCCGAATGGTTGCGGGGATGCATGGGTTTTCCTATATGCAGGTTTTCGAAGGCGCCATCTTGACGGACCTTTTCCGGAAGCGCGGATTTATGGGGGAAAATAAATTCCGCGTCGTTAAATGCCCGTATACGGGCCGGGACAATTTGACCGTTCCGGCGGCCAATCCCGACGTTTGCGTAGTTCACGTGCAGCGGGCGGATAAATTCGGCAATGCCCAGTACTGGGGAGCCCTGGGCAGTGTCGCCGCAGCGGCCCTGGCGAGCAAAAGGATCATCGTTTCCTGCGAAGAAATTGTGGATCATGAAGTAATCCGATCGAGTCCTCATCTGACCATTATTCCCGCCTGCCGTGTGAATGCCGTCGTTGAGGTTCCGTGGGGCGCGCATCCTACGGAAGTTCTGGGTTATTATAATATGGACCAGTTAATGTACGGTTTACTGCTGCAGGCGGATTGCACGGCTGACGGTCTGAAATCGTGGATGGACGAATGGGTTTACGGTTGCGAAAACAGGCTTGCCTATATTGATCGTTATGTAAAAAAATTCGGCAGCAAACTTCTCGATAATATACGTTGCAAACCCTTTTATTCGGCGCCGGCCAATTACGGTGCGGCTTTTTACTCCCGATGGGATTGGGAAGGAAGGGAAAGGGCCATGGGGCTGACACTTGCGGAGTTTGAGCAGTCTCTGCGGGAAAGGGGGAAGCTTTATGAGTAAACCGTACACCCTTCAGGAATTGCTGGTGATTGCCGCCGCCAAGGAAATACATGATTATGAAAATGTCATCCTCGGTATCGGCCTGCCTGTTGCGGCCGGCGCTTTAGCCAAAGCCCTGTATGCCCCGCATGCAACTTTGATGATGGAATCCGGGATAATGGATTTCGAACCACTCGTGCCGCTCAATCACATCGCTGATGCCCATTCCTGCCGCGGCTTTTCCTATGCCACCGATCTCTTTTCCACCTTTACCATGACTTACCGTGGTTTTATTGACGTCTGTTTTCTGGGAGTGGGGCAGATCGATAAATACGGAAACGTCAATACAACCGTAATCGGTGATTACAATAAACCGGCGTTGCGTTTGCCCGGGTCGGGAGGAGCGTGCGATTTTCTTTCCTATGCCCGGCGGACGGTGCTGACCATGATGGGTGGAACATTTGTGGAAAAATTGGATTATGTTACTTCTCCCGGTTATCTGGACGGCGGGGGAAGCCGTGACGAATCAGGTCTTTTCCCCATGGGCTCAGGGCCCACAATGCTTTTAACTACGAAAGGCGTTTTCTGTTTTGATCGTGAGACGAAAGAGATGTACCTTGCCCGGATTCACCCCCGGGTCAGTGTTGATGATGTAAAAAAAGACATTCCCTGGGATCTGAAAATAGCCGCCGATTTGCAGGAGAGCATTCATCCGACGGATGATGAAATCGATTTTATCCGCCGGTTTGCTCCGGCTGTGTCCGCCGGAAGGGAATTGGCTCTGGAATTGACGCTGCGGAACCTGGAGCAGCTTCTTAAAAGATGATTTGTGCCGGCGATTGCCGGTTTAAGGAAATATTTATTGACATTATTTTTAGTGCCGGATTGGGGCCGGTTGGAAAACGAGGTTACTATTCCGGCCTGTTGAAATAGCGGAAATCTTAAACAAAGAAAGGAAGGACAAGTATGAAATGTATGACAAGGGGATTTATGGTTTTGATGAGCGTCATGCTGCTTGCGATTTGGGTGTCCTGGTGTCCGTCGGCGGCTATGGCGGAAAAAGCTATTGCCGATTCAATGGCCGATAAAGTGCCCGAAGTCAAAGCGGCTTTTGATGTAAGCAAAATGAGCGATATGTCTGATTATGATCCTTTGAAATCGGTAATGCCGACGGGCGATACCATCAAAATTGCCATAGTCTGGCCGCATTCAGGGCCCGCTTCCTTAACAGGTGAAATGGCCTGGTTATGTTTCGGCTGGGTTGCCCACGATATCAATAAACGCGGCGGAATCTTAGTGGACGGCAAGAAAAAGCTGATCGAGATCGTCAAAGCCGACAGCATGTCCCGCCCTGATCAGACCAAGAAAGTTACCGAGCGTATGGTTTTGCAGGAAAATGTAAAAATTCTGGCGGGCACTTCCGGCAGCAATATCCAGAAGATCATCAACGAAGTCGCCAATAAATACAAGGTTATCGCCATGAACGTCGCCTCTTTGTCCGATGACCTGCAGGATGCAACAAACTTCTCGCGTTATGCTTTCATGAGTTCACCTTCGACGGAACAGGTGGGCCGCGCCATGGCTTATTATTACGGGCAGATTCGCAAGAAAGAAAAGAAATTTTACATCCTTTGCCAGGATTATTCCTTCGGCCATGAACTGGCCGAAGGCTTTAAAAAGGGGATAAAGGAATATTATCCGGAGGCGCAACTGGTCGGTGAAGATTATCACAAGCTCTTCCTTACCGATTTTGCTCCCTACCTGACGAAAATCAAGGCTTCCGGCGCCGAAGTGATTTTCACCGGCGACTGGAATCCCGATGCAGCCAATCTTCTCAAACAGGCAAGACAATTGGGCGTAGGTATTCCTTTTGCCCATCTGTATATGAACGATCCCAAAACGATGGAGGAAATCGGCGTGGAAGGAACAAAGGGGCTGGTGCTTATCGATCAACATGATACGCCTGCCCAGTATAAAGATGCCGGTTTTGTGAAGTTTCATAAAGCCTGGAATAATCAGTGGAAGACAAAGTGGAGGACACCGCCCTACAACAGCATCTTCTATGAACACGGCGGCGGATCACTCGGATCGTGGGTGCAGCAGGCCTATTGGCTGATGAGCGTACTGGAAAGGGCTCAGAGTCTTGATCCGGAAAAGATAATCAAGGTGTGGGAGGGAGACACATATAGATTTGCCAACGGCAGGATTGTGAAAATGCGGGCCTGTGATCATAAAGGCATTCAGGATTTCACTATCGGAGAATATTTCCCGCCGGATCAGCAAAAGGATGTATTTGCCGTTCCGCCTTATTATGCTTCCAAGAATTATTCCTATACGGGAAAGGCCTGGCTGGTTCCTGCCGGGAAAGCTCTCCCCTGGATGGATCAGAAATTTGATCGGTGCGCCGGAAAGAACGGTTGGGGAGAATAGTTCGCCAAACAAACTCCGTAGGTAATTGGAAAGCTTCTAAAACCGGGCAGAGACCGATCTTGGCAAAATGGTTTCTGTCCGGTGCCGGAGTGCTGTTGCCTGCGGCTATGGCTTTAATTGGTGGAGTTGATAATTAGTTTATTGCAAGTAGCGTTAGAGGGCGGGATAAAGGAGAAAAGATATGTTTGACCTGACGAAGTTTTCACTGAAAGATAAAGTTGCAATCGTAACGGGAGGGAGCCGCGGCATCGGGCAGGGCATCGCTTTCGGCTTTGCCAAATTCGGCGCAAAAGTTGCTGTTACCAGCCGGAAGGCCGAGGATTTGGAAGCCACGGCGGCGGAAATAAGAGCGTGCGGAGGGGAAGCGCTGGTTGTTCCGGCCCATATAGGCAAGATTGATGAAATCAACAAAGTTATCGGCAAGGTTTTGGACCGGTACGGCCGGATTGACATCCTGGTGAATAATGCCGGCGCAAGCCCGGCAATGGGATCGGTTCTGGATTGTGATGAACGCCTTTGGGATACGGTCATGAATCTGAATATGAAAGGCCTTTATTTTATGAGCCAGGCTGCGGCAAGAGTCATGAAAAACCAGGGTGGCGGAAAGATCATCAATATTTCTTCCGTAAATGGTTTCAAGCCGGAGCCGTTCGTCAGCGTTTATTCCATTTCCAAAGCCGGTGTGCGGATGATTACGAAAGCCTTTGCCGCGGAGCTTGCTCCGTATAACATTCAGGTGAATACAATTGCTCCCGGTCCCGTAAACACGAAAATGATGGATTCCCACTGGTGGAATTTGCCGCCGGAGGAAGCCAAAAAAGCCAAGGCCGCCCTGGAAGAAGCCCTGCCCATGCACAGGATAGGCTATCCGGATGATATTACCGGTGCCGCCGTTTACCTTGCTTCGGATGCGTCGGCATATACAACGGGGACGGAAATCGTAATCGATGGGGCGTACCTTTTATCCAATGTTCCTTTTGTGGAAAAATATTAAGAGCAGCGATTAGTCAATAAGTTGAGGAGGGGAAAATGAGATTAAAAGACAAGGTGGCAATTGTTACTGGGTCCGGACGCGGTATCGGAGAAGCTATAGTTTTGCGTTTTGCCGCGGAAGGGGCAAAAATCGTCGTCAACGATGTCAATGAAAAAGACGCCGGTGCCGTAGTCGAAAAAATCAAAGCAAAGGGCGGGCAGGCGACAGCCGTAATCGGCAGCGTTGCTTTAAGGGAAACAGTGCAGAGTATGGTCGATACGGCGGGAAGAGAATACGGAACGCTGGACATTATCGTTAACAACGCCGGCATTACCCGTGATGCCATTTTGCATAAGATGACGGACGATCAGTGGAATCAGGTAATTGATACTAATCTGAAAGGAGTATTCCTGGGAATTCAATGTGCCGCCCGCGTCATGCGGGAGAAGGGATACGGAAAGATCATTAACATTTCTTCCACGAGTGCCCTGGGTAATACAGGACAGATCAACTATTCGGCAGCGAAAGCCGGGGTTATCGGTATGACCAAAACCGCAGCCAAGGAGCTGGGAATCAAAGGAGTCAACGTTAACGCCATAGCGCCCGGCATGATCTGGACCGATATGATGAAAAACATGCCCCCGGAGACGATCAAGCAGATGGATGCCGCGCTGCCTTTTTTAGTGCCCCTGAACCGCAAGGGGCAGCCCGAAGATATTGCCAATCTGGCCTTATTTTTGGCCTCCGACGAGAGTTCGTTCATTACCGGACAAGTAATTTTCTGCGACGGCGGTATGAAGATGTAACAGTTTGAGTGAATTCAGGAATAACACTCGCCAAAATCGCATCTTCCATTGCCGTTGCGATCGGTATAACGGCGGCATTCACCGGGATATGTACAGCTCCTGCCGCAAAGAGTTGTGCAACTGCCGGTTGCATTGGTACTTACGGCGGTTTGCCCAGGTGCTGCGGGAGGTGCTTTAGTCCCGCCTGTAACGATTTCCCGGGAGGGGGAAGAGGCCGGAACCGGTGCAAGAGATTTCTGTACGGTGCCTGTAGTATTACTTTTTGGTTTTGCCGTTGCTACGGAAGTTTCGTTTTTTATTGTCTCGGCGGTTATTTCGGGCAGCGGCTGGCCGGGAGATTCTGTTGCCTCCGGATACTCATCAGTAAAACGAAAATAATTTACGGCCAGATAGGTGGTGATGCAGGCCATCCCGATGAGTGAAATAAATTTCCTGCGGCTCAGAAAGGCTGAAGCTCCGGTGGGCTCCGCCGCAAGAGCCGGTACAGTTGGTTTTTGCAAAACCGCCGCGCAAAAATCAATTGATCTTTGGAAAATGCCTTGCAGCGAATTTATCACTTTATTTTTGCCGAATCCCAGTTTGATTACGAGCTTGACCGTGACCAGCAGTAATGTGGCGTAGGAGGAAACGGTATGTACATCGCTCCAGAAAACTATGCTGTTCGGGCTTAGCTGCAGCCAGGTGGAAATGATAAGTCCGGTAGTCAGGACAACGGCAAAACCAAGCAGCAAGGCGGCATCGACAATACCGTAACTGCACGTCTTCAGGGGAAGATTGCTCACAGATTTGTTCATGACGGCTTTACACCATTGCCGGTGCAGCAGCATATGATATAAAGCCAACGCCGTCACTCCCACTCCCAGCCACTGATGTGTTACCAAACCGGTCTCATCGATAAAGAAGGTCAGCACAAATCCTGCCAGCAATACGGCGGCGACTATCCGGTTCCATTTTTTTTTACCGATTTCCACAATTGATTCTCCAGATGAAGAGAATGTCGCTTCATCAAAATTTACTCTCGAGGTACAATAAAGTAAAGCAACTGCCGTGCCGGAAAGCATGATAAGTTTATGTGGTTGAAATAATTAAGGGTGCAGCTTTGCTGAAGTAAAAAATCGATCGGATGTTTTGATAGTGATGGGTTGAAAATATCCAGCGAAGATGATTCTTTCGGGTAAAATATATCCAGGAACACGCTGGGATAATCAAGTAGAGAACCGGGGGAGAGCATGATGCAGCGATAAATTCCCGTCTCTCCGTTTAATCACATAAAACTCGCTGCAAACAGGTGCAAGGAAGTTTGCAGCGGAAGTCGACGGTATGGTTATCTGCGGAAGGTGAGATATTGCCCGATTAATTCCACTGTTTTATCAATACCGATTTCACTCGTATCAAGCGCAAGGTTATACTGCCGGGCATCAGTCCAATACCTGCCGGTAAATTTGGAATTATAGGCTGCTCTTGCCTGATCGCTTTCGGCGATCATTTTTTGCGCTGCTTCCACCGATACCTTGTATAACTTCCTGATCCGCTCTGTGCGGAAATCAACATTTGCGTGCAGAAAAACGCTCAGATGATGCGGATGTGTCCGGAGGATGTAAGCACCGCATCTGCCGATGATTACAGCCGAACGTTCCCGGGCGATGCGGGTGATTATTTCACTTTCCGCCTGGAATAATTCCTGATCGGTCGGGGGGGCGATCTGCGGCGGTACATACACATCCGGCGCAGCGGCAAATGATTGGATGAGCGATTGCCAGAAGGAGAGTATTTTCTCCTCGCGTGCCGCCACATCCTCCTGCAATACCGAAAGTTCCCGGGCGGCCTGGCCGATAATTTCGCGGTCGGCGTAAAAAACGTCCAGCTTTTTGGCCAGCTGCCTTCCGATGTAGGCTCCTCCGGAGCCCAACTCGCGGCTGATGGTGATTACAAAAGGCGCTGTGTCTTTCATTTTCCTATACCCCCCTTAATGATTTTGCGGCTGTTTTACTTCGGCTTTCCTTCCCATTAAAAAATAATAAAGGATAACCGTTGCCATAATTACACCGGCCATCATCAGATAAAGACCACGGTATCCCGTACAGGGAACCAGTGCTCCCAGCAGATAAGGCCCCACACCGATTCCCAGATCGATAAAAATAAAGAAGGTGGCCGTGGCGAGCCCGAAGCGGGTGGAAGGTACCAGTTTCAGGGCAATGGCCTGGGCGCAGGATAAGAAGTTTCCATAACCGATGCCGACCAGCGCACCGACCAGTAATAATGTCAGGCCGTGACTTGTCCGGCTGAGCAGAAACATGGCCAGCATAAAAATTAAAAGACAGGGATACATCACGAAATTTCCGCCGCGGGCATCGAGGAGACGGCCGGAAAACGGCCGCGAAACAAGGACGGTCAAGGCGTAGACAAGAAAATAGAAGCTTGCCGCCTGCTCGAGATGCAGTTCCTGGGCATAAAGGGATATGAAGGACAGGATGACGGAATAAGCAAAACCGATGATGAGAGCGATTAGGGAAATGGGCATTACCCTCATTTCCAGAAAGGCGGAGATATGGAACCCTTTGGCCGGTTTGACCTTATCCGTTTGCCGGGATTTATGAGCCGGGTCACTGACGACAACGGATATGGCAAAATTAATGACGGCCAGTATCGTGGTGACAATAAAAATCATTTGGAAATTGGCATGTTGAATCAGGAGAATTCCGATAAAAGGTCCGAAAGCCGTAGCAAGTATTGCGCTCATGCTGTAATAGCCGATGCCTTCGCCGTGTCGGCTGGGGGGAATAATCTTGGCAACAATTGTTGCCGCCGCCGTGCTGACAAGTCCGTAGGCGATTCCGTGCAAAAGGCGAATTATTGTCAGAATGACCAGATTGACTGCGGCGAAATATAATCCGGAAGTGATGATGAAAGACACTGTACCCGCAATTAATATTTTCCTGCTGCCGATATCTTCGATAATGCGTCCGGTGCCCAGGCGGCCGATCAAAACGCCGATTACGAAAATGCCGGAAACAAGTCCCGCAATGCTGGTGGAAGCCTGGAATCTATCGATGGCATAAGAAGCGATAACTACCATTAACAGAAAAAATATCAGATATGTTATAAAATTAACCGTCGCTATCGTGATAAAATCTCTGGTCCATAACCTTGCGGCAGACATGTTGCATTCCTTTCGCATGCCGAAACAGGTTCTGTCGGCGGAATATTGCCGGAATTGAAAAATAATTACCGGAGTATTCAGGCGGGCAATCTACATTAATAGATCCGCGCTGTCCATATGCCATTTGCCTATTTAGCCGTTTTTCTTCCCAGTAAAAAATAATAGAGAAGAACAGTCGCCAGAATTAAGCCGGACATGATTAAATAAAGTCCGCGGTATCCGGTGAGGGATAAAAGGGCGCCGAGCAGGTAAGGTCCCACGCCGAATCCCAGGTCCACAAAGATAAAAAAAGTGGACGTAGCCAATCCCATGCGGTGAACGGGAACTGCTTTAATGGCTGTTGCCTGTGCACAGGAGATGAAATTACCGTAGCCCAACCCGATGATAACGGCGGCCGAAAGCAAAGTGAAGCAGCCGCTTGCCTGGCTGAATAAAAGCATTCCGGCGGCGTAAAGAATAAGACAGGGGTAAGCGATGAAATGGGCGCCTTTAAGATCGAATAAGCGCCCTGAAAAAGGCCGGGAGGCAAGAACCGTCAATGAATATACCAGGAAATAGAAACCGGCTGCTTTTTCCAGCTGAAACTCTTTGGCAAAGAGCGATATAAAAGTTATCACACCGGAATAACTGAAGCCGATTACCAGAATAATTATGGAAATCGGGATTACCTTGAATTCCAGAAAGCCGGAAAGGCGAAAATATTTTTCCCGGGTTTCCTTATCCCCCTTGTGATAAACCGGCTCGCCGGGAATAAAGGATATGGCGAAACTTACGGCTGCGAGAATCGTGCTGACGATAAAAATCATTTTAAAATAAGCGATCTGGATTAAAAAAACTCCTATAAACGGTCCCAGCGCTATTGCAATGATCGCTCCCATGCTGTAATAGCCGATTCCTTCACCGCGGCGGCCCGGCGGAATAATCTGCGCTACTATTGTTCCCGTAGCCGTGCTTGCGGCTCCGAAAGCCATACCGTTTACGAGCCTGACGAGTATCAATAAGGGTAAATCGGCAGCGGCAAGATATAAAGCCGAGGTGATGATGTAGATGCCGGTTGCGATGACTAAAATTCTTTTGCTTCCCACCTCTTCGATGATACGACCGATTACCAGGCGGCCGATCAGTGCGCCGATGATGAAAATTCCGGCGACCAGCCCGGCCATGGTCGTGGAGGCAAGGAATTCATCGACCGCATACGAGGCGATCGTCACCATCAGTAAAAAATGGATCAGAAACACCAGAAAATTAATTACGGACACAATGATGAAATCCTTTGTCCATAATTTGTCTTTCGTTATTCTGCTTTCCACGTTACTCCCAGATAATCGCCTGCCTATCGAAATCAAGTTTAAACTTCAACTCCCGCAGCAAATCCATGCCGAGCAATCCGTCAAATTTCGCGGCCGGGCCATCATGAGGGACGATGAAAATATCATGATTTTCAAATGTGTACGGTCCAACTTTTAAACTGCTTATCCTGATCATGTGAGCTTCAATGGCGCCGCCGCCGACAACTTTGCCTTTCAGCTTCTTTGCGCCGCTCATATTTATGGATAACCGTTCTGCTGTTTCGGTGTGAATAGTTGTACCTGTTGCACCCGTATCCAATAATAATTGTGCCGAAACTTCATTTCTGCCGTAAGTAAGCGTCACCGGTACCAAAACGCTGTTTCCTCTTATTGTAACCGGTGTTATCCTGTCCGGCGCAGAGAAGGGAGCCGGTGCGGAAACTTTCTCCTGCGGATGCGCCTTTTCTTCATATGTCTGGATTGGTGTACAGGTTTGCCCCCCTAAAGGGTAATTGGACAAGGTGGCATTCCCTCTTTTGTCCAGGCAGTTATAAAATGTCGCCGCATGGATAGTTATCGGTAAACAAAAAAGAGTAAGCAGTAACGCCGGAAATTGCGGGATAACTATAAGAAATGGTTTTTTAAGCATGGCCGGAATATTACAATTTCTCCGGAACAATGCAAGGCAAAAAGTTGAAGGCCGCGGATACTTTGCCGGCAACGTCTCTACCGTTGCAGGATGAAAAACCGGAATTAATTCAGGATAACAGCAACTGGTTATCTTTCGACCGTGATTCGCCGATGCTGGTGACGTATATTGCGGGTTGCCCCAGGATGGGGCATTTCGCCTCACAAAGCCCGCAGCCGATACACAGTTCCAGATCAATGTGCGGTTGATTTAAATTCAGTTCTTTTCCGTCTTTGTTCGTGACTTTTGTTTTTTCGAGCCAGATGGCTTTCTGCGGTGTCGGGCAAACCTCCTGACAAACAATACACGGCATTGCATGGGCATAGGGCAGGCATCTGCCGTGATCGATCATAGCGAGGCCGATTTTTGTTTTTTCTTTTTCCTTCTGTTCCAGTTTCCTTATCGCTCCCGTCGGACAGACCTGTCCGCAGAGAGTGCAGCGGTATTCGCAGTAGCCTACTTTCGGAACGAGAACAGGCGACCATATTCCTTCCAATCCCGCCTCCATAAATGTCGGCTGGAGGCCGCCCGTAATGCAGACCTTCATGCATTCGCCGCATTTTACACATCTTTCCAGAAATTGTTTTTCCTCAAGCGATCCCGGCGGCCGGATGAGCCTCGGTTCACCTGCGCCCGCCTGCTTGTTGATTGCCGTAATCCGGATGAGCGGTACGGTGGCGATGCCCGCCATAATCATGCCGAGGACTCTTCTTTTGCCGAGATCGAGAGGAGCCGTCCGCGATTTTTTCAGAAACCCGAACCGGACGGCGTTTTCGGGACAGATGTCGTCGCAATTCATGCAGACGAGACATTCCGTATTATGCCATTTTTCTTTTTGATCGGGGGCGGCACCACCCTGGCATTCAAAAGTGCAGGTGCCGCAGGAATTGCAGCCTTCAGTTACCGTCCGCTGCAGCAGGGAAAAACGGGAAAGCACGCCCAAAAGCGCACCCAGGGGACAAATATATTTGCACCAGAAACGCTTTTCCAGAAGGTTCAGCCCCAGAATAATGAAGAACAAGAGACCAAGAAAAAAGCTCTGGAAGAAAAACGGTTGCTGGAAGGGAAGAAAAAGCTTTTTGAAAAGAGCATAAATAAATTCGGAAATATCGACCAAAACAGGGATAGGGAAATTATACAGCGTATCGAAGGTTGCTTTTGCCGCGTAGCTCGCAAGCGGATAAACGGAAAGCGAGAGCGAACGGATTAAAAGAGCAATCGGGTCGAAAATTCCCGCAAACTGTAAAGAAAAAAGTGAAGCGGTAACGAGAAATATCAATATGCAGTATTTCAGCCAGTGTAATTTTAAAGGCGCTCGGTTGGAGCGCCGCTTTTGAAATGTGCCGACGATGTTATTGAGCGTTCCCAGCGGGCATATCCAGCCGCAGAATACCCGTCCCAGGATGGCAGTGGCAACAATCACCAAAACGGCGAGGAAAAATGACGAAGACCAGACGTGACCGGCCAGAAGTGTTGTGATAAAGATCAGCGGATCGGCATCAAGAAATATTTTTACCGGGTAGCCAAGAACATCTTCTCCCTTTGATTCCGTCTGCAGGAAGAGCCAAAAAAAGAGGAGTAAAAAGATGCCCTGCACGATTATGCGGATTTTTGAAATCATGTAGAATTTTACCAGCTTTTCCCGAACATTCCAATTACGATTTATAAGGAAGGCGTGTTTTGCAGCCTCACAGATTATTACACGTTGATTTTTTTGATTTTCAATTTGGTAAGGTCCATGATTCCGAGTCCGGCTTTGTGCCCGGCTGTGACGCAACCGATATCCGTCCCTTTCAGGCCGAAGAGTGTGGCACCATAGGCATCGACAGCCACCTGATCCTTACCTGCGATTATGGTGTTCAACTGTTTAACATCGGCAAGGTCTCCGCCCTGCGGGCCGTTGGCCGTAAGTATGCGCACTGCATCGATTATGACAAGTGACGGTTTGACTGTCATGGCCATATCGACCAGCGATCCGTCGATACGCTGGTGTATTCTGCCACGGGATCCGCCCATAATCCCCATCAGATTTTTCATCCCGAGGGTCAGTGTGGAAAGGCCGTGCGTTTTGGCAATGGGAATATTGATGAATTTGTCGGCCTCGATTGCTTCGGTATAGAGGGGCCATGATTTCAGGGCGACGCCGGGTAATCTCATATCGCGGAATTTCCTGTCGTCGATAAAGCTGACAATACCACCTGCGGCTGCTGCAGCGGCGGCAATACCGCTTTGCTTGTAGCAGCGACGCGGATCGACAACAGCATGATCAAATATCCTGACCTGTTTTGCTCCCGCCTCGTAACAAAGCGCGACCACGGTTTTTACGACTTCCGGATTGGTGGTTGCCGCATATTCCGGCAGTCTGTCCCAGCCAATATTGGGTTTGACGACGACAACATCGCCTCTCGCAATGAACTCCTTGATACCGCCCAGCGCTTCGATGGCAGCTTTTGTTATCGCGGCAGGCGAGGAGCCGGCGGCCACCGCGAGATCAGTCTTCTCCGCAGCGGCAAATGCTTTGCCCAAAAAACCGATGCCGCCCGGTATCGTAAGGACAGTACCGGCGAGTAAAGCGGATTTAAGAAAATCCCTTCGCTTCATTTCTTTCCTCCTTCTAATTTATCCCCCAAAGCAACCATTGCGAAAACAGGGATACCATTTTTTTTCAGACCAGTTTCTTCTATTTGGAGCTTTTTCCTGAAGTTGTGATTAATGCATCTTCCATTGACGAAGAAGCAACAGGAAATCAGCGCTAAAACAAAAAAATCAGGTAACCGTTAAAAGACTGCACATTTCTCCAACGGTAACATCGACGGGTCAAACCCCATTAAGATTATTGAATTTAGGATTAATTTTCAGGACGACTTAATTATAGGAAAAGCACAATTGTGTGTCAAGAAAATTTTACCCTGCCTGAACTCTTCAGTTGATGAAAATCCGGAAATATGCAAGATTTTCAGCGTTGATAATTAAAATGTCACAGCACTTTGTGGTATCAGGACCATTTTATGAAAATTAAACAAATATCAAAATATCGGGGAAAATATTAATCTTGAAGACATTTTTGCCGATATAGGCGAATAAACATTAATATGACGGAGCGACAATAATTCTGTGGGCTTATTGAGTATAAAAAATCTCCAGGCGGGTATGGTTCTGGCGGACGATCTGACAGACAGAATGGGCAAACTGCTGATGACCAAAGGGACCGTTCTGACTGAGAAGAATTTGAAAATATGTAAAATGTGGGGAGTCATCGAAGCACAAATTGAGGGTGTCTCCAGCGACGATGTTAATTCTTCCGTGCTGGATGATTATGATCCTGCTGCAATCGCCGGATTTTCTGAGTCCGTTCGGGAACGTTTTTGCCACAACGATATGGATCATCCGGTTATCCGGGAACTGGTTCGTCTATGCGTACTGCGAGCCGCCGAGGGTAGAAATAGCGATGCGGACGATTTCCGGTGGGAACCTCGTCTTGACGAAGAAACTCCAAAACACTCCAAAAAGAAGCCCGTAAATGCCAATCCCTTGAAGTTCATTGGTGAACACACCAAGCTCTCCACACTGCCGGATATTTATAAACATCTAAGCGCTGCCATTGCCAAACCCAACAGTTCCACCTACGACATCGAAAACGTAATCAGCAAAGACACCAATCTTTCCGCCAGGCTTTTAAAAGTCGTCAACAGCGCTTTCTACGGCTACCCATCGAGAATCGATACCCTTTCCCGTGCCGTCAGTATTATCGGAACGAGGCAATTGAGCACACTGGCTATGGGTGTTAATATCATCAATATATTCAACAAAATACCTTCAGATATTATCAATATGAAAATGTTCTGGAAGCATAGCATTCTTTGCGGCATCTGCGCCAGGATCCTGGCCGGTTATAAAAATATCCAAAATACGGAACGGATGTTTACAGCCGGCCTGCTCCATGATATCGGCCGCCTGGTCTGTTACAATTATCTGGGTCGGGAATCCCTTTATGCCGTCACTAAGGCAAAAAACAGCCGCCGGCTGCTTTACCTTGCCGAGCGCGATGTTTTCAATCTTGATCATGCTTTGATCGGAGGCAGTCTCCTCAATAAATGGCAGATGCCTCTGTCACTCGAGGATATGGTGCGTTACCATCATGAACCGGAAAAATCAAAAAACCAGCTGGAGCCTTCCATCATCCATCTGGCGGACATCCTGGCCAATGCCATGGGCATCGGGACAAGCGGCGAAAGACTTATTCCGTCATTGCACGAAGAGGCCTGGCTTAGACTTGGTATGACGCCCAATATCTTATCACTGACAATCGAACAGGCCGATCGCCAACTGGAAGACGTTTTTAAGGTAATATTTGCCGATGACAAACCCTAGGAAAAAAAATCATACCAGGGCCTATCTCGAAAGGCGGATCAGACATCTCGAAGATGTTGAACGTTCCATTGTGGACGGCCTGGAAATGGCGGCATCGCTAGGCGATTTTCAAAACAGCATCAGCAAGCTCAGTGATGTTTCCACTCTGCTTGAAGAAACAAAAAAACGAGTTCAGGGTTTAATTCCCTTCGAAGCCATCGCTTTTTTCATGGTGGAGGAGGCAAGTAACGACTTTATCATGAAGTATGTCGATGCGGAAATTTATCGATCATATCTTCAGAGCGAAGTGGAACACTTCATAGATGAAGGAACATTCGCCTGGGCATTGAGAGAAAAAAGACCCATCATTGTTCCGACAAGAGACAACAAGGGAATGCTGCTGCATGTTATGGCCACCACAACCCGGATACGCGGCATGTGCGTTGCCCTGTTGCCTCAGTATAACCAACATCTGCTCAATACGTCGTTATCACTGCTCTCCACTGTTCTGCTCAACAGTGCCAATGCCATTGAAAGCTTCGAATTGTACAGAACCATCCGGGAAATTAATTCGAACCTGGAGAGAATAGATAATTACAGGCTCCTCTTCGCGGCGGCGCCTGACGGTGTTGAAGTTCTGGACGCTGCGGGTAATATCCTGGATAGTAATGATTCTCAGACAAAACTTCTCGGATATATGCAAGCACAGCTTTTGGGAAGCCACTCTTCAAGCTATTTTGCGGAAGGCAGCCGGGCGTCTTTTACAAAAAACCATTTATCACTGAAGAAAAAAGGCTATTGGGAGGGTGAGGTAGAACTGGTCACGGCCAAAGGAGACGTTATTTCCGTTTGGCGGAAAGAAAAAGCCATTTACGATAAAGATCGTAAATTTATCGGCGCTGTCGTCTATAACCGCGATATCACCGAACGCAAGCGCATGGAAGCCGAGATCATTTCCTTTGCAATCACCGATCCGCTCACGGGCTTGCATAACAGGAGAGGCTTTTTATCTCTTGCAGAGCAGCAGCTGAAATTAGCGGAAAGGAAGAAACAGGGATTGCTGCTTTATTTTTTTGATCTGGACGAGTTGAAATCGATTAATGATACACTGGGCCATCAGGAAGGAGACAAAGCAATCATCGAAACGGCCGCCGTGCTTAAAGATACCTTCAGAGCTTCGGATATAGTTGCTCGTCTTGGAGGAGATGAATATGCCGCCCTTGCTGTCGACGTGGCCGAAGCAAATGCCAAGATATTTACCGACAGGTTACAGGTCCTGATTGATAAGCGCAACAGACGGAAAAATCGGCGCTACAAACTTTCCATCAGTGCCGGCTGCTCGTACTATAATCCTGAAAATGCCTGTTCTCTTGACGAACTCATGTCCTCGGCAGATAGATTGATGTACGAACAGAAACAAAATAAAAAGGGCCCGGCAATTTCCTGAAAGGCCCTTAAAACTTTGATTTTACTGGTGCCGGAGGTCGGAATCGAACCGACATGACTGCAAGAGTCGGGGGATTTTGAGTCCCCTGCGTCTACCAGTTTCACCACTCCGGCACGGGCAGCGATTATAGCGGTGAAGGGCAAAAAGTCAAGCTAAAATCTATTGACAATCGATAAACGCACATGTTAAGGGGGCTGCACCACTTGTCAAAGCTTATTGGGGCTGTAGCTCAGCTGGGAGAGCGCTTGAATGGCATTCAAGAGGCCACGAGTTCGATCCTCGTCAGCTCCACCAGATAAAACGGAAAGTTGCCGATATTTTATTTATCGGCAACTTTTTTTTGAATATATAGTGCTGAAGCCGGGCATAAAATATTGAGACTGAATGTTGTTAATCTGTCAGGAATTTGTCTGATCTCAAGGCAGCGGTAACTTTCCGGGAGAGCTCCTTAATACTGAACGGTTTTTGCAGGAAACCCTTGCAGCCGCGGCTCAAAATCTCCTGCGCCTCGCCGTCAATGCTGTAACCGCTGGAAAGAATCACTTTGATTTCCGGATTGATTTTCTGGAGTTGATTGAGCGTTTCGCCTCCCGATATTCCCGGCATGATCATGTCCAGAATAACCAGATCGATCTTGTCTCTTTTTTCCATGTAAACGGCAATTGCCTCCTGGCCGCTTCCCGCTGCATAAACTTCGTAGCCCAAATATTTCAGCAACTCTTTATTGACTTCCAGCAGAGGCTTTTCATCATCCACCAGCAGAATCGTCTCCTTGCCTATGGTAGCCGCTGTCGTAACCTCTTTTTTTTCTTCTTTTGCTATTTCCTTTTCCGAGGCGGGTAGGTAAATGTCAAAAGTTGTTCCCTCGCCGGGACTGCTCTTCACAAATATGCCGCCGTTATGATTCCGGATGATGCCGTAGACCGTGGCGAGTCCCAAACCGGTTCCTGCGCCTAATTTTTTTGTTGTAAAAAAAGGTTCAAATATTCGTGCCTTTGTCTTTTCATCCATCCCCACGCCCGTGTCTTTGACCGTAATCTTCACATATTTCCCGGGAGTTAAGGAAGGAGAAATTGTCTGCTCATCATCGGCGAAAATATTTTCGGTCGTGAGGTAAATATTTCCGCCGCCGGGCATTGCTTGCTGGGAATTTAAATACAAATTCATGAATACCTGTTCCATTTGAGACCGGTCGACATCCACATTCCAGATTTTTTCCTCAAGTTGCCGCAGGAAGGAGATTTCCTTTTTGGTTGTTCCAAAAACCAAGGAGGTTTTCTCGAGAATATTATTGATGTTGGTTGTTTTTATCTCGTACTTCCCGCCGCGCGCAAATCCCAGTAATTCCCCTGTTAATTTGGCCCCGTTTTTTACTTCTTCTTCAATTCGTTTGAGCTTTTCATAATTAGGATGTAATGGTTCCGTATCCAGCAGGGCGAGAGAAGTATAGCCGTTAATCACTCCGAGCAGATTATTGAAATTATGGGCGATGCCGCCGGCTAAAACACCCAGTGATTCCAGCCTCTCCGCCTGTTGCAGGCGTTCCTGCATCTGCTGCTTTTCTTCTTCGGCTTTTTTTTGGGCGGTGACGTTTCTGGCTATGCAGATCATACCTGTCACTTCCCCATTCCTTAGGATAGGAGCTGCACTGATTTCGGCCTTAAGTCTGGTGCCGTCTTTTGCGATGAAGTTATAGGACTCGTTGGGTATGGTGTCGCCTTGCATCACGCGTGTAATATCCGAAAACGCACGTTCTGTATCTTCAGCAGCAAGCAGGTTAAGCTCAAAGAGGGGTTTCCCCATTAATTCGGCGGGGGAATAACCTGCCGCTTCCTTTATGGACGGAGAAATATTCTCGGTAGCTAATTGTCTGTCCACAGTGTAAATGATATCGAAACAATTCTCAAAAATGAGCCGGTATTTTTCTTCTGATTCAGAGAGTTTTTGTCTCTGATCTACAAGCCGAGCGTAATTTTGCCTGATTCCCGCCTTCCAGGCTATTCCCACTGCACATAAAATAGAAATGGTAGAAAGATATCGAAATTTGAAACCGAGTGAAATATCGTCAAGAAGACGGGGATAGAAGAGCAAGAAAACCATTGTTCCGATAAAGAAGAGAGCCCATAAATAGGCCTGTCTTCTTCCCAGTGAAAAAAAGATCAACAGGGGAAAGATATAGGACCACTGAATTTTGGTTATTTCTTTTTGATATCCCACCGTATAAATGATGTAAATTAAAAAGAGGAGAAGAAAGCCGCGAAAGATATTCTGGTAGATATTATATTGTTTTTTCAAGGCCAGTTCGGTGAAGCCGGGTTTGTTAACTATGAAGTGCGAGATGAGAAGCAACATCCCCATAACCAGCACTATAGCTGCTTCCATCAAATGATCGATCACTATATTATAAACTGTGAAAAGTATCAGAACGGGCAAAGCGATGACAAAGAC
The DNA here is from genome assembly GCA_002068015.1 of Smithella sp. PtaU1.Bin162. Taxonomy (GTDB): domain Bacteria; phylum Desulfobacterota; class Syntrophia; order Syntrophales; family Smithellaceae; genus MVRV01. Next base: position 6,236 of record MVRV01000093.1, on the reverse strand, counting down.
GCCGCGCAAAACATATTGGAGGCCTGATATTTCTTCAGGAAGAAAGGAAGAATCCGGAGGTCGTGGGGGGAAAATAGTCACAAGTTGGGCTCCCTTTTTTAAATAGAGTCTGAGATAAATTTCATTGAACCATCAAGATATTCAGCGTGTTGAGTATTGTTTGAGGTAGTTATTTGCCGGATAATCTCCGTAAATTATGTTTTCGGTCAGCGGGGCAGATGTTCCGACCACACCTTTTCTTTCATTTTAATCAACACTGAAGCTACATCGAGAAAGTCGCTGTCGGCAGAGGTGATAAACCGGGGGCGTAAGCGATAACCCAGGGTGATGGTATCATTATCTTTTTTATTCAGAATCAAAATAATGCTGGTATCTTCAAAGAGTTTTTTAAGTTTAATAAGTTCAGCCAGTTTTTCTTTGTTGACATACAGGATTACAACTGTCGTTGCTTCGGATGAGGCCTTGCGCAGATGGGCTTCCATATCTTTAACCGTTCTGATATTTACTATATTCTTTTTAGGAAGCATGAATTCCAGAACTCTCTGGAGCCGTTTTCTGGCATCATTTTGCGCTCCGGAAAGAAAAAAAACATTCAACACAATAACTCTCCTTTACATTGATGTAACAAACAACGCTAAAAATATTTAGGCAATAATCAGGCCATAGAGTGAATTAATGCGCATATAATAATTATTGTTAATTATTACGAATAGTTACAAAAAGTGAAATCTGTGGAGAGATTCTCTGCCGGGGGAGTTTTCCTGTTTAATGAGAAAGAATTATCACCAGGCAAGAGGAAGAACTTCCGGCCCAGCTCAAGTTATGGTTAATTAAGAAAATTTAATGTTATATTTTTTCAGGAGTGAATAGAGACGGGATTGGGAAAGACCGGAGATGGCACAGGCCTTTTCAATATTGTTGCCCGATGTTGCTCTGAGTTCGGTTAAGTATTTTCTTTCTATATTGCTGATGGCTGTTTCACGGATATTCTGCAATTTATAATTCCCCAGATTTTGTGCTTGTATTGCCTCTTCCTTATTTTCCGGTTTGTCGTCTTTCCTGCGCAGATGTGATTGCGAATGTTTGATCCGGATATGGTTGGGCAAATCATTAGGGAATAGAATAGAGCGATTTGCCGCCACGGCAATTGCCTGTTCTATGGTGTTAAACAGTTCTCTTACGTTGCCGGGCCAGTCATATGATTTTAATGCCTCTATGAATTCGGGAGAGGCCGCCATCTTTTTTATGCCGTGGCGTTCGGAGCTTGTTGCTATTTTATAATTGACTAATTCCTTGAGGTCTTCCATGCGGTCTTTCAGAGGCGGCAATTGGATGATAAAAGAACGAAGCCGGAAAAGAAGATCTTCGCGAAATTCGCCCCGCGCCACCATTTGATCAAGATCGCGGTTTGTTGCCGCAACCAGGCGAAAATCACTGGTTAATTCATTTTTACTGCCCAATGGCCGGAAACGGTGTTCCTGCAGGACACGTAGAAACGATTTTTGAACGGAATAAGGAAGTTCGCCGACCTCATCGAGAAAAAGCGTACCACCGTCAGCCTGTTCGATCAATCCCTCCCTCATTCGGTCGGCACTGGTAAAAGCGCCTTTTTCATGGCCGAACAGCATGCCTTCGACGAGAGTTTCCGTGAGTATTGTACAGTCAACAATTACAAAAGGCTTGTCACAGCGCAGCGAATTCTGATGAATAGCCCAAGCAAAAAGTTCTTTGCCTGTTCCGGTTGGTCCGGAGAGCAAAACGTTAATATCCATTTTGGCTGCCTGGACAACTTGTTTCAGACTCTCTTTAATTCCCCGGCTTTCTCCAATGATTCCGTCTCTTTTCAACGAAAATTCCGGTTCCGTCGTAAGCGAAGCTTCTTTATATTGCAGTGCCCTGACCATCGGTAATATCATCAGGTTAATAGTTGATGGTTTTTCAATATAATCCCATGCGCCGTTTTTGATTGCCTGTTCCGCTCCCGCATGATCGCCCAGGCCCGTTATGATAATTACCTGTGTGGTTGGAGTAATCCTGCGAATTTTCGGCAATATTTCCAACCCATTGCCGTCCGGCAGCGAGACATCAAGAAAAATTACATCATAGATATTTTCTTTTATTTTGCCCAATCCGTCTTTGATGGTTTGTGCGCATTCGATTTCATGCCCCATGGATTTGATTTTACGGGACATCATGCTGCACATGCCCGGATCATCATCAATTACCAGAATTTTTGCCATAACCTTCTTTACCCTCAAAAACATTTCTCACACAGCAAGCAAGATCGCTGATAGTAACCGGTTTCATTAGATATTCCCGAATTCCCATCTCCCTGGCCTCATCGGCTGAAATCAGGTCGCTGAATCCGGTACACAGGATTATCGGAATATCCGGCCTTATTCTTAAAACTTTTTTTGCCAGATTGGAACCGGTTAAATCAGGCATGGTTTGATCTGTAATGATCATATCAAAGGCACGCGGATCTTCATAGAAGAGTGTTAATGCATCCAGGGAATTTTGCTTGGCGGTAACAGAGTATCCTAAGCGAGTCAGCATTATTCCCATTATCTGCAGCATGGAGTCCTGATCGTCAATTAATAGAATTTTTTCCCTTCCGCCGACAATTGGTTTAGGAGATGAGTCTTCGGAAGGAATGATCTGCCGGGTAATCGTGGGAAGATAAACGGTAAAGCTCGTTCCTGACCCTTCTTTGCTTTCCAGCGTTATATGTCCGCCATAACTTTTAACTATACCGTGAACAACGGCAAGGCCCATACCCGTACCTTCACCTTTTTTCTTTGTGGTAAAAAAAGGATCGAAAATCTGATTTTTGATGTCCGGGGCAATGCCCTGACCGGTATCCGTTACTTTCAATTCCAGATACAAGCCGGCGGCCAATGGTTCATAACCGAGAGTATTGCTTTTTGTTATTTTGATTTGATTCAGGCTGATTGTCAAATTACCGCCCTCTTCCCGCATGGCATGCCCGGCATTCATGCATAAGTTCATTAATATCTGGTGTATCTGCGTCGGATCAGCCAGAACTAATTCGTCATTTACATTAATTTCCTGTTTAATGTAAATGGTGGACGGCAGCGCATGGCGCAGGAATTTAACCACTTCTTTAATAATCGGGACTATCAGCAAAGGTTTTCTATCCACTTCCGTGTGGCGGCTGAAGGTGAGTATCTGCTGCACGAGAAATTTGGCTCTGTCGCTTGCTTTAAATATCTGGTCTATACATTCGAGAGTAGGACTTCCATCGGGCAGTTCCTCTTTGGCCATTCCGGCATACCCGATGATTGTTCCCAAAATGTTGTTGAAATCGTGGGCAATCCCTCCCGCCAGGTTTCCGATTGCTTCCATTTTCTGAGCCTGGACGGTATGCGCTTCCATTTTCTTCCGTTCGGTCACATCCTGCACAATGGCAATTTGATCATTGGTTTTATTGCCGGTGATCTGCATGCGCTTAACTATGATGTGGACCCAGACAATGGAAGCATTTTTATGAATGAACCTTTTTTCCAGGGAAAATTCATCGATCTCTCCACTGGCCAGCAGTTTTACTTTGCGCAAACTATTTTCCAGATCATCAGGATGGGTAATCGACTGGAATGAACGGGAGAGAAGCTCTTCCCGGCCGTAGCCGAGAATGTCGCAGAAATATTGATTAACTCTTACAAATTTTCCGGTGAGGCTTTCAATTTGCGCAACACCTACTGCTGCCTGTTCGAATAATATTCTCAGTTTGTTTTCGCTTGCGCGCAAAGCCTCTTCCACTTTTAATCTTTTAACGGCAACGCCGATACTTGTTCCGATATTTTCGAAAAATTCGATCAGATCCAACGACAAAGCATTTCTTCTCTTGTCATTAAGTTGCAAAAGACCGGTGATTTCATTGCCTGACCGCAACGGAATAAGAGCGGCCGATTCATATCCTTCCCTGTTGCATATCTTCATGCTTGCCCCAAGGCGGTCCTGATCGGTTGTTGCTGCCAGAAATTGCGATATATTGTTGTTCCAAAAGGTGCCGGCTTTAGTAAAGCAGGGCAGTGCTTCATTTATTCTGCCTTTTAAAACATTACCACACATGCATCTCCAGGAGGGGTTTCCATCGGCGTCACGAATAATCTCATTTTTTTCATTCCGGTCGCACAGGAAACTTGCTTTCTTGACAAAATAATCGGAAAAGCCTTCGGTTTCATAATATGGATAATCTTCATCAGATTGCAGGCGAAGCCCCACCGCCTCAATACCGGTATGTTTTTTTATCAGCCGAATAATACCTTTGATCATGCTGGTAATTTCACCGGGAGCATTAAGTGTTTCCAGAATGTCATTAATTAATTTTTGTCTTGCTTCCGAACGCTTGCGTTCGGAAATGTTACGGCTTAATCCGACAAATCCGGTCGGAATTCCCTGCTCGTCCCGTAGAAGTGTTACGGTAAGATCCGTCCAAAAGGTACTGCCGTCTTTACGATATATTTCCAGTTCACAAGTGACGCTGATTTCTTTGTTTTTATCGGATAAGTTTTCCGGGTTAAGGTATTCCCGGATGAGTTTTTGCGTAAGATGGAAGGACTTTGCCGTCATTTGCTTATGCCAGGGTATTTGTGTCAGTTCCTCCAGCGTAAAGCCTCTGGATTTGATGACCGAAGGACTTACCCATGTCGGACGAAAATTCATATCCGTAAGCCACAAATTATCCTGGATGCTTTCGGTGATGATTCTGTGCAGTCGATCGCTTTTGTGCAATTGTTCCTGGGCCTGGATACGTTCGGTAATATCACGGATAATGCCCTGAAACCCGACAGTATTGCCTGCCGAATCTTTTTTTAAAGAGGCAGCCACTTCCAGCTGCCTTTTCGTTTTGTCTTTTCTTATGACTTCGTAAGCAAAGACCTTGCCGGGGATTCCTGTTGTGTAGATTTTATGAAAAGCGTCAAATACTTTCTTTGCATTTTCTTTATCGGAACTCTGCCGGTTGTTCCGGCCGATCAGTTCTTCTCGGGGATAACCGTATATTTTACATAGGGCATTGTTGCAAAAGGTGAAGGCGCCCCGTAGATCCGCTTCGAAATAACCGTCTTCAATGTTTTCCAGGATGTTGCGATATTTTTCTTCGCTGCTGCGCAGTTTTTCCTCTTCCTGCTTGTTTCTTGTGATGTCACGAATAATACCGCCGACTCCGGTTTTGCCATCCGGCAGCGGCAGCGGGAACCTGGTTGTTTCATATATTCTGCTGCCGATCTGCTGCTCGGTTATGATTGCCGACCGGGTATTTATGGTTTGCCGGTCAGAGATGCTGCCTGCTTTCGCGACATATTCCGGCAGCAAGTCGAAGTCCGTTTTACCGATAATATCAGTCTCAGTTTTTCCAAAAAAAGCGGCCAGCGACTGATTGGCAATGATATGACGGAGTTGTTCATCTTTAACAAAAATCATATCTATGGCGGCATTGATGGAAGCACGGTATTGCTTTTTATTTTTTTGAGGTAATTCTTGGTTTGCCGAGAGTTCCGCAACCAGTTCTTTTATTTTCTTTTCCAATTCCCGGATGATCTTCTGCAGTTCCGGTTTTATCTCGATGTTCCCGGTGTCTTTTCCCTTTGTTTCGTTCCGGTTTTCCGAAGCGAGAGTAACTTTAGGATTTTTTTCTGATTTTTTCTTGTCCCGTTCCATGGCATCCTATTTGTTGAAATAAAACCAGCGAATCATATTGCACGGTTGGCCGGTGGCAAAAGCAATATTTTTAATTATATTCCCGATAATAATTAATTGCGAGAAATAATATAAGGTAAAAAACTTTCTTCCGGAAACAAGGTTTGCGATTTTTATTCAGTACCGACAGACAGGGGGTGTTCGTAGAAAAATTCTTGGACGATTTCAGACTTTCGTCCCAAGATTACAGCGGGAGGGATTATTTTCCCCTCCCGGGTCTGCTTTTGTTTTACAGATCCTTTAAATCTTTCTTAATTTTAATCCGGCCTTCTTTTATCATGGCTTCTTTATTACCTGTGAGCCATGTTTGCAGGGCTTCTTCACGTTTCATGGAAATAAGTATTTTTTGATATAAATCTTTCTGGGCTTCAAATTCTTTTTTGTCGATATCGCCGGCAGCCTTGAACTCAAAAATCAGGTACGAATTATTAATCAGGAATGGTTTATCCGGATACCGCTTATTGGCGGTAAGCTGGATCAAGGCTTCCGTCACTTCCCTGCTCATGCCTACTTTT
>MVRV01000092.1 GCA_002068015.1 Smithella sp. PtaU1.Bin162 | reverse complement strand
TATCAAAGTCCGGCTAATATAAGGAAATCATAAAATATGATCGATTACAGAAATAAAATGAATTCTGCTTTTGTATTGCTGGATAAATATGGCAGATTGTTGTGGAAATATTTATCATTCAGCCTTGCCGATAATTTTTTTTCTATTACCAGAGTTGTTTGCATATCAATTGAGGCCGATGGTATTTATCTTGTTTTCGGTACAAAAATATTTTGGAAAATATCGGTTAAATATTTTAAAAAACTTCCCCTGGAAGAAGATAAAGCACTAACACCGGAATATCTTGCGACAGTAGTTTCCAGAGCGTTGGTTGAAATGGATGCACCTAAAGTTTCTTTCGTCTTAAGCATCCCTAAGGCATGGACAATTGTGCAAGTGGCCGAATTTCCCATAACGGCCAAAGAGAACTTGGCGAATGTAATTTCTTATGAGTTGGACAGGCTTACTCCGCTTACTCCGGAAAATGCCTATTACGATTATAAAATAATCGCCGAGAGTCAGAAGAAAATAAGCGTCTTATTAAATGTGGCAAAAGCCGACCAGATAAACCCTTTTTTAGAAGCTCTTCACAGTAAAAATATAAAAATTGAAAAATTGAGCATCAGCGGTAGTCCGGTAAAAGTTGCGATCAATGACAATGCACAAAAATATAAGGTTTTTTTCGATAAATTATCCCCCGTGCCCGTTTTCAATTTGGATCGTAATAATAAACTTGGCTTACCTGAAGGCGGTAAAGATATTTCTCCTTTCGCTCTGGGGTGTTTTTGGGAAACGGTTAACGCTGATCAAAATGAGTTCAATTTATTGGCCGGTAAAAATGGAAACCCAAAAAAGACTCCCTTCGTTTTGACTGCAGTATTACTTGCTGTAATTCTTTTGATCTGCGCTTTTTACGTTTTGGCTCCGATACTGATCGAACAAAAAAAAATAGAACAGATAAGTGACCAGATAAATTCGTTAAAACCGGAAATAAAAAAAGTCAAAGCATTAAAGAAAGAAATAGAAGCAATATCATCTGATATTAAAACGATTAGCAATTTTAAAAAACACAGCATCTTGACAATGGATATTTTAAAAGAAATTACGACAATACTACCGGTTGAAACATGGCTTACACGGACACGTATCACAGAAAGTTCGGTTGAAATCGAAGGTTATGCTGTGCAGGCTGCGGATATAATTTCCAAGCTGGAAAATTCCAGGTATTTTCAGAAAGCCGAATTTGCCTCTCCTACGTTTCGAGATCCCAGGCAAAACAAGGAGCGTTTTGTGATTAGAATGGAATTGAAAAATGAGAACAGATTGAAGAAACAAGAAGAGAGAGGCAAAAAGAATGAAAAGAAAAAGTAAGTTTTTAATCATCTCTATTCCTTTAATTATTATACTGGCAGCAGGAATAATTTATGAATACGGAATAATGAGTATCCGTGAAGAAATAAGTTCTGCTAAAGAGTTGAAGATATTCAAAATAAAAACCCTGCAAAAGTATATGGAAGCGATTGCGCAAAAACCTGACCTGGAAAAACAAATTCTGGTCCTGAAAGACACGCGCAAAAGTGAAGATATTAAAATCATTGCAGCGCAAACAACGGCTATTGCTGCAGCCAGTCTGCAGAATTCCGTTAAAGTAATTATCACCGGCAGAAGTGGAACAATCAATTCGGAAAAAATAGAAAAGTCCGAAGAATTGGGAAAGCTCAAAGTCACTAATATTGTGCTGGATGCTGTTTTCCCGAACATAAGAGCTCTTTCCGATACTCTTTTGGCAATGGAAACGCACACACCTTATCTGGTTGTGAGAGAACTGGATGTTCGGGCGAGAAACTATACTGACCCCAAAGACCTGATTGTAAAATTAAAAATTGCGGCATTAACCGGCGGTTAATAAGAATGAAACCGATAAAAGTGTTTTTAAAAAATATTAATGTTTTAAATTTATTGCTTTTATTAATAGCGATATTCTTATTTTTTGAATGGAATTATCCTCTTATCGATGAAAGAGTCAAAATTGTAATTTCCAAACCGAAAGAAATCTTGATTAAAAATGATGAAGAAGTTGTAGTCGAAAATGCCACTTCTTCTTTGGATTATGTTGTAATTGCGGAAAAAAATCTATTTCATCCGGAAAGAAAAATGCCGTCGGAGAAAAAAGAAGATCAACAATCGGCAGGGCCGGAAATTATCCTTTACGGAACTTTGGTTACAGATGAGCAAAGAATAGCATACATAGAGGATAAAAAGGCTCCTTATTCCACACAGGGTAGAGGGAAAAGACAGGTTGCGGTGAATGAGGGGAGTATGATTGCCGGGTATAAGTTGACGGAAGTTAATACGGAATCAATATTGCTGATTCGTGGTGAAGATAGAATAGTTGTCACTTTGAGGACACAGAAAGAAAGAAAACCGGGAGAGGCGGCAGGGAGAATAATTTCACCCGGCTTTGCACCCGGTTCAGCTTCGGGACGGATACCACCATTATTGCAACCAAAAGGAAGGTCTGCACAACTGCTGCCGCCACCTGTACGTCCGGCACCCGGTAAAGTTAATTAAAATATCCCACTTTAAGGTAGTATACAAAAGTTCTTGACTATGCTTATCATCGGGTGATAATGGTAGCAATAAATGAAAAGGTCACATCACAAAGATGATTATGATCTGCAAACCCTTTTGGAGCTTAATGGTCAAACGTTTTATCTCCTTGGAGGTAAATATTGGGTAAAATTTGAAGCACATGAAGTAGAACCAACAAAACATATTCCTCATGGAATAAAGTATTCTCTTACCTTTCACGATAAATATAATAAGAGAATTATTGGTTATGATAATTCACATGATTGTTTACCAAAAATTCGAAAATACAGTGCTAAGAAAGAACAATGGGATCACATTCATAAATTAAACAAAGTTTATTATTATGAATTTGACTGTGCATGTGAACTGATAAGTGATTTTTGGAAAACTATCGAGAGGTTTCTTAGTAAAGGAAGGTTTTGATTATGGCAAAAGAAATGAGAATAGGAATAGCATCGTTTGAGAATTTTAAACAACGTACCATATCCATTGCCAAAGGTAACTATAAGCCAAAGAACACTGAACCAACAATTTGGTTTGATTCTATTGAATCAATGGCACAAGTTCTTAGTTCTAAAAACCAAGAACTTTTAAAAGCTATTAGAGATAATAATCCTCAATCACTGACAGAATTAGCAACCATTTCTGGCAGACAGATTAGTAATCTATCTAGAACATTAAAAAACATGGAGAAATACGGTATAGTCAAGTTGGACAAGGGTAAAGAATCAGTAAAACCGACGCTTTGTGCGGATATTTTTCGTGCTGTTTTTAGTTTCTAAATCTGATTTTGACATAAGATTTCAATACTTTAGCAATATTTATTTCACCTTGACTCTATATGGCAATTTAAGTATATTTCCAAAATATGGCTGGAAAGTAAAATTCAATATCTTGACTTCACCAATTTTAAAATATAATTTATGATTATATAAAATAATTACAGGAGTAGCCAACAGGTGTCTTTTATGAAAAAAGCCGTCATTTTCCTCGCCTTCGTGTTTTTTGCCGTTTCCCTGACCCCCGTTTATGCCCAGCATAAAGTTCGGGCGAAAGGTATGGCAACAATTCAGAAAAATTTTGTCGACATCGCCCGGAGCAAAGCGCTCGATGAAGCACAGCGCAACGCCGTGGAGAAAGCCGTCGGTGTCATGATTACCAGCACAACCAATGTGGAAAATTTTCAAGTGAAGATGGACCGCATTCTTTCCGAATCAAAAGGTTATATTCTTTCATATAATATAATTTCCGAAAAAAGAGCCGGCGATAACTATGAAGTGGAAATTGAGGCGGAAATAAGTGCGGGAAGACTGCGTGATAAAATGGCGGCCATCAATTTGATTATGGCGCGCAAAGCGAAGCCCCGGGTAATGCTGGTTTTTGCAGGGGCGGCAACGAAAGATGCCGTAGCGGAAGCGGCGATGTCCAAATATCTGATGGCCCAGGGGTTTAAGGTTGTTGACGCCCAGGCGGTAAAGAAAAATAAGGATTATGAACTTCTGCAGGATGTCGCCGAGCAAAAAACGATTTCCGGCATCGCCCATCGCTACGGAGCGGAGGTGATCATTGTCGGCACTGTTGATGCATCCAGTAATCCATTTAAAATTAATGATATAGAGATGAATCACAACAAGGTGGTAATCTCCGGTAAAGTCATCAACGGGGACACCGGCAGCGTAATTACCACCGGATCCGAACAAAAAGCGGCTCCCGGCATGAAAAATGATTTTAAATCATTGTCGGAAGAGGTAGCCACAAAACTGGCCCGTAACCTGGTTGATAACGTTCTGGAAAACTGGTCTTCCGAATTGTCCAATGTCACTACAGTCAAATTGGTGGTGAAAGGATTAAAATCTTATGCGGATCTCCAGGAATTCAAAACTTTGCTGGCGGAAGAAGTTAAAGGATATAAAACGGCGAATCAGCGTTATTATTCACACGGCAAGGTGGAGTTGGATCTGGAAGTGGAAGGCGATGCCCAGGCTGTTGCTCATGATGTCGAACAGATAACGGTAAAAAATAAAAAAATGAAGGTCTTGGAAATAACTCCCAATAAAGTAGAAGCAGTTCTTCTGCAGTAAAAGAGTTATATTCAGGCATAACTGGAGGATAATATGAAATCGAAAAAATTGTACGTGATGATTGCAACCGGAATGATGATCATTTTTCTTGCTGCCTGCGCGGTTAATGAAAGTTACAAGCAGGGGCAGGATCTGGCCAAAGATAACCGCTGGGAAGAGGCGATTGCTTATTTCGAGAAAGCGGTAAAGGAAGAACCGGATAATCAGGAATACAAAGATGCGCTTGCCGGCGCCAAAAAAGATGCCGCCAAAGCCCGTTTTGTTAAAGCCCGTCAGGCGCTGTCTGCCGCCGGGCAGAATTTCCCCGTGCTCGAAAAGATTGCCCGGGATGTTGACGCCATGGCAGCTATGGATCCCTCAAGTGCGGAGATAAAAGCTTTGCGCAGCGAAGTGACGGGGAAAATCAATAGTTTGAAGACTGAATTAAAAACCCTGTATCAGCAGTCTGAAATGGATATGCAGAAAGAAGAGTGGGCTGCGGCAATAAGCAAGTTAAGCCAGATCAACAAAATATTCCCCAATTATGAAGATACCGGCAACAGGCTTTCCCGTTCCCGTCAGGAAGGTTCCAAGGCCCTTTATCAGCAGGCCAATGATTTCGGCAAGCAGGAAGACTGGAAAGCAGCGGCTGAACTGTTCAAACAGGCAAAAGATATCAATCCGAATTATCTGGATGTTTCCAGAAGATATGAAGATGCAAAACATAAGGATAATTTAAACTATTATATGACGGAAGGCGCCAAAGCGGAGGCGGCAAAGAATCTGGAGAGAGCGATAATCCTTTATGAAAAAGCAATGGATTATCCTTCCGTTGATGCTTCCGTGGGCGGGAAGCTGGATTCTCTAAAAGCGAAGGCCGGCCAGCTTTATCTTGAAGATTCCGTAAAACTCTTTCGCCAGGGAAAACTTTATGCGGCGATGAAGAAATTGGATGTGGTTCGTAAATTTGCCCCATCCCTGCAAAACGATCCTATTTACAGGGAACATCTGACTGTTATCTGTGATACCCTCATGAAGCGGGCGGAGAAATTCTCCGAAAAAGAATTGTGGGGCAATGCTTTGATCTGGCTGCAAAAAATAGATGCGGTAAATCCCAACTATCCGGAGCTGTTCCAGAAAACCAACGAAATTAAAGATGCCATTAATAAGAGGATCAGAAAATCAATAGCGGTCTTTGATTTCAGCTCCCCCAGTGCCGAGAAAGATGCCGGTAAAATTGCCGCCAATAAACTGATTGCTTATTTGTATAAACATGCCAGTGCTGATTTGCGTATCATCGAACGCGAAAATCTGCAGTCGATACTGAAGGAAATGCAGTTGAGCCAGACTGGTCTTGTCGATATAAAAACCGCTCAAAGCGTAGGTAAGATGCGCGGTATCGATACTTTTATTATGGGTGATGTGCTGCATTTTTCCACAAAATATACGGATGCTCCCAGTCTCAGCCAGGTCAGGGTGCTGGTTAGTGAAGATGATATGCCTAATCCGGACTGGTCCGATTGGCGTATATTGAATCCCAAACCGTCGGCGGATGATCTGAAAAATGCGCCGCCCCGGACAATTAAGAAACCCAACTACCAGCTCCTTTCCTATAAGCAGGGTGTGGCGAAAATAAGTGCTCTTTTGGAAATATCATTTAAACTGGTGGATACGCAAACAGGTGAAAATATTTTTGCCAATACTGTTTCCGGCAAATTAATCAAAGATGATAAATACCAGGATGGCGTGCCCATTGGTAATATTAAGCAGGATCCGCTGGAACTTCCCACGGAAGCGGAAGTAATGGATGAGCTTACCAATTCCAAGGTATCCGAGATGGGCAGCGGAGTTCTTAAACACTTTCAGAGCCTGGAAGTTGAATATTATAACCAGGCACTGTCTCAGCAGAAACGCCGTAATCTGGATCTGGCCGTGGAAAAATATACCGATGCCATTTTTGATGAGAAATTGAAGGGTATTTCTACACCGATATCTAAAAAGTCTGCGGAAACAATAGAAAAGCTCATTGCTGATAAATAATAATGGATCATCTGAAATAAACCGGACGGATTTGATTGGAGACGACCAATGCTGAAAAAATTTTCTATTACACTTGCTTTGCTCCTGATATTTTTTGTTTATGCCGGAGGGGCAAGTGCCAATAAAATATCCGTTTTCAATTTTGGGACTACCAGTCTGGAAGCATCCGGACTGGGTACCACCGTTACCAATACGCTGGTTAATGAATTGAAAAAAGATACCTCTATTTCTTTGCTGGACCGCAAGGATCTGGAGGCATTTTTAAATTTCAACGATTTACAGCAGAATGATCAGCTCGATAATGTTGTCGATATAGGAACCCGTCTGGGACTGGATTTTATTATTGTCGGTTCTGTGGATAAAAAAGGTTCCGCTATATACGTAAATTGCAGCCTGATTCAAATAGATAAAAAGAAGGAAGTTTATAGTACAAGAGCTAGAGCATTCGGAGAGTCAACCCTGTCTTCGGAAGTAGTAAAATTGGGTTCTCTGGTCTCGGCGGCGTTGAAAAAAAACAGTTCGGCCAGTGCAGTGGCGGGTTCATCAGGAGATAAAGCCGTGCCGGTCTGTCCTCCTAATTTTCAAAAAATTCCGGGTGGCAAAAAAATCACCTTGCGCTGGCAGGAAACTCCCGGCTTTGCCGGTGCCGGGTATGAAGTCTATCGTGCTTTGAATCAGGCCGGTCCTTATGGCATGATCGGACAAACGGACAGTCTGGAATATGTCGATCAGAATGTGGAAAAGGATACTACGTATTTTTATAAGGTGCGGGCTCTCGATAAGGTAGGAAGAACAAGTGATTATACACCGGTGCTTTCCGCTTGTACTGATTTAGCACCGAATCCCCCCGTAATTTTTAAGACGGAAGGGCACGCTAAGAGTATTCTGGTTGTCTGGGGAGATAATCCCTTGAAGAGCCCGGATAGTTCTCCGCTGACCGGCTACAAAATTTATCGTTCCAAGACCGAAGACGGCCATTATCAGGAAATAGTAAAACTTTCCGTGCAGAGTCTTAGCTCCGAAAATTCCGATGGGAAAATGTATTACCGGGATAAAGCGCTGCCTGACGGCAGTGTGTATTTTTACCGGTTGGCGGCATACAACGCCAAGGATGTCGAGAGCGAACTCAGCCGTCCCTTGAAAGGAACGGTACTGGCGAAGGTTGCGGCAGTGAATACCCAGAGCGATTTGATCCGGGAAGTCAGGTTGAACTGGTCAGGCATTCAGTCTCCCTTTATTGTTGCCTACAATATTTATCGCAGTTTGAAAAACGAAGGTGAATTTACAAAAATTAAAAAGATTAAAGCAGAAGAAGGAACTGCAAGCTTTGCTTACACTGATTTGGAAGGACTGGGCGACAAAAAGAATTATTTTTATTATGTAACTGCGGAAGATGATCTGGGTGTGGAAACCAGCCCGTCGCCGGTTGCCAAAGCGACGACCCGGGATGTTCCGCCGCAGGTGGCCAATTTTACCGCCCGCGGAGGAATGGTGAAAAAAGTGGAACTTTCCTGGACGGCTTCCAAACTGGAAGAGGTGGAAGGGTATAATATCTACTCGTCGCCCGAAAAAGAGGGCAAGTATACCTTGTTGAAAAAAATCAGCGGAAGGGAAAGCAATACTTATCTTGACGAATCCCGAAGTTACGATCAGCTCGCGGACAACAAAGCCTATTATTACAAACTGACCGCCTATAATAAAGTGGAAGCGGAAAGCCTTCCCGTATCGGCCACGGCAACAACAAAACCGCGTCCGCAAAAGCCGGCCGGTCTCAAAGGCGAATCTTTAAAAGTTAAAGAAGTACCCCTTGCCTGGCAGGCCAATCCGGAAAAAGATATCACTGTTTATCATGTTTTCCGTACCGCCGGTGAAAAAGATGATTTTGCGAGAGTAGATAAGGTTGATAAATATTCTTATGTGGATAAGGGACTAAAAGACGGAGTTACATACCGTTATAAAATCCAGGCCGAGGATAAAGACGGATTGTTAAGTGATCATTCCGAAATTATCACCGTAAATACCAAACCCAAACCGAAAGTAACCGAAGGGTTAACGGGAGTGGCGGAGCCGGGGAAAACGGAAATTTCCTGGAAAGCGAATACGGAAGCCGATATTTCCCACTATATAGTTTACGAAAAACGGTTTTTCAGTCTGGAGAAAATAACGGAAGTAAAATCAGTGAGCTATACGGACACTGCCGTTGTTAAAGGTAAAAACAAGATATATGTCGTTACGGCGGTTGACCGCGACGGTCTGGAAAGCGAACCAGGTACGGAACTGACTATTTCAGCGAAATAGCCGCAGTTTTTTAAGTAAAAATGGAGACCTTCTATGCAAAAGTATTTTAGATTTTTGGCTCTTTTGTTTCTCCTGCCGATTTTTATTTCTTTACAAAGCTGTCTCGTGGCCACCCAGGATACGATTATAACCCCGGAAATACGATCGATGTTTGAAGGGGAGTATAAGATTGATCCTTACATGAAAGATCATGTTCCTAAAACTGTTGCCGTAATGCCTTTTGTCGATTTATCCAAGAGCAAAGAAGGATTTGATACCATGCGCAAGGGTTTTTACAATCATTTCAGCTCTCTTCCTTTCAAAGACATGGAACTCTATCGCGTGGATACATCCCTAAGAAAGGCCGGATTAACCGATCCCGAAAAAATCAGTAAAACGGCTCCTCAGGAACTGGGCAAAATTCTGGGTGTTGATGCCGTAGTTTTCGGCGAAATCTCGAACTTCGACAAATTATTTGCCGTCATGTATTCCCAGGTTTCCGTCGGTGCCGAGATCAAAATGTACGATACCAAGACCGGCAATTTCCTGTGGAGCGGCAAACATACTGTTCGTAAGCATGAAGGAGGTATTTCCACTAATCCTATCGGTATTGTGGCGACAATTATAGCCACGACGATGAATATACGCGATATTCAACTGCTTCGGGCCAACGACGATCTTTTCCGGGAAATGGTTAAAACAATTCCCGTACCTGCTATCGCCGATATGCTGCGTCCGCCGGTAATCACTCTCTTGACGCAGGATTCCAAAGGCCTGCCGAAAAAGGCCGGTGCCGAAATCCAGGTTGTTATTCAGGGAACGCCGAAAATGCAGGCTTACTTCGACATCGGTGATTATAAGAAGAATATTGAAATGCAGGAAGTTGAACCGGGCGGATATCACGGCGTTTATAAGGTGGTGCCGGGTGACAACGTGGAGAAAGCGATTATTACCGGATACCTCCGCGACGATGCCGGAAATACCGCCCAGTGGGTGGATGCGATAAGCTCGGTGACACTGCTCACAACTCCGCCGCCGAAACTGGGTAATCTGACCGGTGTGGGACGCAATGCCCTGGTTTTATTAAACTGGGAAAAGTCGGCGGCGCCATATCTGGCGGGCTATAAAATTTATCGTTCCAATACGCCGCTCAGCGGATATGTGGAAATTGCCAAAACGGAACTTAACGAACATCGCGATGCCGGACCAGGCCTCATCAATTCTCAGAAATATTATTACCGGGTTTCCGCCTATGACGTTGCCGGCAATGAAAGCGATCCGGCCGAGGTAACGGGTATGCCTGTAGCGCCCGGACCAACGCCTGTTTCCGGATTGATTGAAGCCGATACAATTTGGTATTCCGGTGCCAGTCCCTATGTTCTGGAAAAAGATGTCATTGTTAAAGATAAGGCGCTTCTCACAATTGAACCCGGGACGGAAATCAAATCCAAAGAGGGTGCTTTGATTATTGAAGGACGGTTGAGCGCCCAGGGAGACAACGATCACATCATCAATTTTGATGCTGCTCAGGAAGGCCAATTGTGGCCCGGCATCGTTTTTGCCAATGTCAAAGATAAGGAAAACATCGTCAAATTCGTCCGGATTAAAAATGCCAAGGTCGCGATCCAGTGTTTGGCCTCTTCGCCCGGCATAGAGATGTCCGAATTCACACAAAACAACGAAGCCTTAAAAATTTCCGGTGCATTTTCCAAGCCGGTTATTGCGAAAAATTCCATTTATAAAAACAAGGGGGTTGCCCTGCTGGTAAGCGATGGAGCGGCGCCGCTGATTAAGGAAAATTCCATCCAGGATAACGAAAATACCGGTCTTCTGGTGCAATCGGCCGCCCCGGAATTCGTCAACAACACCGTAGCCAGAAACAATAATAATGGTATCGTCGTTAAAGGTGCCGGAATAAATATCAGCCAGAACAACATTGTCGATAATAAGCCGTATAATATAGTCGGCGCTATGGCCGGTGCATCAATTAAAGCACTGGATAACTGGTGGGGGAGTTCCAAAATTCTGGAAGTGCTGGCCGGCATCAAAGGACGGGTGGATATTGCCACCGTACTTGACGGTGCTTATCCTCAGGGAAAATCTCTTGCCGTGACCACACTTGGCAAAAAGCTTGCCGGTGCGGTTAAAGCCGATTCCTATTTGATCCTCTCCAACAGCCCTTATCGCGTGGTTAAGGATGTTGTAGTTGACGGCGGTGCGACGCTTTATATTGAGCCGGGAGTTGTAATCGAATTTGAGCAAAAAACTTCATTAATTACGGAGGACGGCGGAATAATCGCCCGCGGAACAGCGGAACATCCCATAACATTTACCGCTGCCGCTTCTTCTCCGACACCGGGGTTTTATAATAATGCGGTGCGTTTATCGAAACAGACCAAAGTCAACAGCTCCTTTGCCTACTGCATTGTAAAATACGCCACCACGGCTTTTGATATTTTTACAGGCTCACCGGAAATTTCCTATTGCCGGATAATGTCTTCGGCGCAAAGCGCTGTTTTTTGCCGCAATGATGCCACTCCCGTTCTGCTCTATAATACATTTGCCGAAAACCAGGGGGAAGGAGCAGTCAAATGCGTGGGTATGGCCAACCCCAAGATTAATTTCAATAATTTCATCGGAAACACTGTTGCGGTGCAGACTTTTTCTACAATTTATATTGATGCCCGCAATAACTGGTGGGGAACTGACCCGCCGGATCAAAACATGATTTGGGGTGACAATATTAATATAAAACCGTGGCTTGCAAAAGAAGAACCAAAAGCTTTTCAGGAGAAGAAATAGAAGGAATTCCTGTTGCAACATCAGGAGGATTTTGCTATTTTTTAACAAAACAAAACGAATAAATTGTTTTCCGGGACGATTGATCTCAGGCAAACAACCAAAGGAGGATATTTATGAAGTTAAGATTTCTTTCCGCAGCAGCAATTACCGGTTTGATGCTCCTTTTTACAGTGGGAGCGGGTATTTGTCAGGATAAAATAAGCGCGTCGGAATGGGTGGAGAAAATCGGTCAGGGTGCGGTTAACTGGTCGGGAGGTTATATTGAAGCTCTTGGTATCGGCGCACCTGCTGATAAATCAATCGGTAAGGCCAGTGCCCGGCCAATGGCCCTGCGCGCCGCCAAGGTTGATGCCTACCGCAATCTGCTCGAAATTACCAAAGGTGTGCGGGTTGATTCAACGACAACGATCAGGGATTTCACCGTCGAGAGCGACGTAATCAATACCCAGGTCGACGGGATGGTTAAAGGCGCTGTTGTCGTCAATCAGGAATATATGTCGGACGGTACGGTTGAAGTACGGGTACGGATGCCTCTCTACGGCAACCTTTCCCAGGTTATCATTCCAGCTTCCATTGAGAAACGCAAAGATCTGAAACCGCCCGAAGCTCCAGCAGCACCGGCTGCCGCACCCCGGCAGGCCCTGCCGTTGCCTACACCGGGCTCGTTGTTGATGCCCGCGGTATCCAGGCTCGTCCGGCGATGTCTCCCCGGATATTTGATGAGAGCGGCAATGAAGTTTATGGTTCCGCGAATGTCGATCGTGAATATGCCGTGCAGCAGGGGATGAGCGGCTATGCCCGCGATCTCACGGCGGCCCAGAGCAACCAGCGGGTAACCAACAGCCCCGTTACGGTTAAAGCAATAAAGACAAGCGGCGCCGGGAAGGCCGATCTCGTGATCAGCAACGCTGATGCCCAGCAGATCAAGGCTTCGGCGGAAAATGCAGCGTTTATGAAGAAGTGCCGCGTCATGATCGTTCTCGACTGATCGGAGGCAGCCGGTTGAAAATACCGGAGATATTGAAAAAAAATGAGCCGCAGTCACTGGGGATAGTAACCTAAGTGGCTGCGGCTTTCTAGCATACCAACTCGCTTTCTGCGGCTAACTTTGTTGGCTGCGTCGTCGGCTTCCTCAACGTATTTACATATACGCCTGCGGAGCCTCCTTCTTGCCGCCGCTTATGCGGGATAGTTCAACTAAAGATTTTCAG
>MVRV01000091.1 GCA_002068015.1 Smithella sp. PtaU1.Bin162 | reverse complement strand
GCATGCGATGGGGCCCAATGTCGCGGGTGTCATCGGAACCGCCGTGGCCGCCGGTGTCCTCCTCACGCTGTTTAAGTAAAGAGGTGCCTATAAGGTTTATTTCTTAAGCTTCCAAGCAGGGAAGCCTTTTTTAATTGACATAAAATTCCTTTCTTCTTATAGTCTCTTTGAGTTCAAATTTTCATTTAAAAAGCACAAAATAATCAGCGAAAGCGTTATTAATTATAGACTGATCATATAAAGTATCATCCTGCTGCCTTGACGGCATCTGTCATAAATATAGAAAGGTTTCCAATATATGACGGCAAAAAACAGATTAAAAGTCAAGATTGGCCGGTCTCTTGCCGGTGATGAAAAGCAGGCTGTATCTGAATTTCGTCAAGCAATTCAGCAACCGGATACCGTCGCTGTTATTTTTTTCTGTTCATCTCAATATGACTTGCCGCGCTTGGGCAAGCAACTGGCAGAGAGCTTTGACTGTCCCCTGATTGGTTGTACAACAGCAGGAGAGATATCAACATTCGGCTATCAGGAAGGAGGAATAGTAGGAGCCAGCCTGTCCTCTTGTGAATTAAAAGTTTATCCACATCTTATCTCTCCTTTGAATCATTTCTCCCTGGCCGAAGCCGAAAGAATGGCTTCTTCCACCCGAATAAATTTATCACTTACAAAAGGATTTAATAAACAAAACCTGTTTGGATTAATCCTGGTTGATGGTCTTTCCATGCTCGAAGAATCGACAATTGCAGCGCTTTATACCGCTTTCGATGGTTTATCGATTATTGGAGGATCATCCGGCGATGATCTGAAATTTCAAAACACCTATATCTATGACTCCGGGCGATTTCTATCCAATGCTGCCGTTTTCGCTGTTTTTGAAACTACCCTTCCCTTTATGACATTTAAAACGCAGCATTTTCAACCAACCGACATCAAACTTGTGATTACCGGCGCCGATCCGCAAAAAAGAATAATCACCGAAATCAATGGCAATCCCGCAGCCACTGAATATGCGCGCTTAATCGGCATGAAGACGGATGAATTGACTCCTTCAGCATTTTCGAAAAATCCCCTTTTACTTAAAATTGGTGGTGAATGGCATGTCCGCGCAGTCTCAAGACTTAATTCCGATAACAGCCTCAACATGTTCAGCGCCATCGAAGAAGGTCTGGTACTGACAATAGGAAGAGGCGTTAATATTATTAAAAACTTCACTGATCAGGTAAATTTGCTTAAACTAAATTTCCCCGGCAACAGCATTTTTATCCTGTGCGATTGTATTTTAAGAAGGCTGGAATTGAAACAACTCGGATTAATTAATGAAATAAGCTATCCTCTGCAAAGTATCAATGCAATTGGATTCAGCACTTACGGTGAGCAATTCAATTCCATACATGTAAATCAGACACTGACAGGAATTATCATCGGTGAATAATCAAGAAAAAATAACTCACCTTGAAGAAAAGGTTAAAGAGTTGGAGAAAAGCCTGGTCGCCCGGGAAAAAATCTGCCGGGTTTTAATGAGCCGAGTGGAGAGAAGCATCGACTCCACAGGAGGGGCGTATTCCATATTTGAACGCAATATTCTCCTGCAGAATATTGTGGACGAAAGAACCCGTGAACTGGAAGACGCCAACAGAAAATTGTCCATCGAGATTGATGAAAGAATTAAGAGCGAACAGAGATTGTTCAGTGTTATTCAGGGATCGCCCATTCCCACCTTTGTTATCGGCAAAGATCATAAAGTGATATACTGGAATAAGGCCTTAGAAGAGCTCTCCCGAATCTCGCGGGCGGAAATTGTCGGAACATCACAGCACTGGCGAGCCTTCTACAGGCAAGAACGGCCCTGCATGGCTGATATTCTTGTTGATGCAGCAGTTCATGATATCAATTATTGGTATGAAAACAAGTGGATCAAATCAACCTTAATCGAAGAAGCCTATGAAGCAACAAACTTTTTCCCTGATCTGGGCACAAAAGGAAAATGGCTGCATTTCACCGCCGCAAGTATTAGAAACACTCGGGGTGAACTCGTCGGTGCAATAGAAACGCTGGAAGACATTACCGCCCGTAAACGCATCGAAGAATCCAGCCGACGTCTGGCGGAACGATTAAGAAGGGCGGAAAAGATGGAGGCACTGGGAACGCTGGCCGGAGGTGTGGCGCATGATCTCAACAACATTCTCGGGGTTCTTGTCGGCTATTCGGAACTTTTGCTGATGGCGATTCCCGATGATAATCCTTTGCGCAAGTATGTTTCCAACATTCTACAATCCAGCGAAAAAAGCGCTGCCATTATCCAGGATCTCCTGACTCTGGCCCGCCGAGGCGTAGCCACATCCGATGTAGTAAATATAAATAAAGTAATTTCCGATTATTCCAATTCAATAGAATTCGAAAAGTTGAAAATGAATTATCCGCTGGTCAGTTTTAAGATCAACCCGGATAATAATTTGATGAATATTAAAGGTTCTCCGGTTCATTTGAGCAAAACAGTCATGAACCTGACAGCCAATGCAGCGGAAGCCATTTCCGGTGACGGAGAAGTAATAATTGCCACAAAAAATCAATACCTGGACAGACCGATTACGGGTTATGACGAAATCCATGAGGGAGATTACGTTGTTCTCACCATATCCGACACCGGCCGAGGCATTGCGGTCGACGATATCGGAAAGATTTTTGAACCATTTTATACTAAAAAAAAGATGGGTAGAAGTGGAACCGGATTGGGACTGGCTGTAGTCTGGGGAACGGTCAAAGATCATGAAGGATACATAGATGTCCAAAGTGAAGAAGGCAGGGGAACCGTCTTCGCCCTTTATTTCCCCGTTACCCGCGACGAAATATCGGTTAACGGCAAAACGGCCTCTCTCGAATCCTACATGGGTAAAGGAGAATCCATCCTGGTAATCGATGACGTCTACGAACAAAGAGAACTTGCCAAAGCGATGCTGAAAAAACTCGGTTATCGGGTAGCTTGCGCATCCTCCGGAACAGAAGCAATAGCCTACCTCAAAACCAATAAAGCTGATCTTATTGTTCTGGATATGATCATGGATCCGGGCATTGATGGTCTGGAAACTTATCAACAAGTTCTGGAAATCGAACCTGCACAGAAAGCCATAATTGTGAGTGGATATTCGGAAACGGACAAGGTAAAGAAAGCCCGATCGTTGGGAGTCGGCGCTTATGTTCAAAAACCTTACATTCTGGAAAAGTTGGGAATAGCAGTCAGAAATGAATTGGATAAAAGATAGTTCAGGACAGCGGCTACACAGCAGAGCTGATCATTCCTAATTTCACCTGCGGTCATTGTAATTCTTGCATTTTCAAAAACAACCATGCCTTGTAATATTTTTTTCTCTCCGCCTGACTTCTGCCGCAAAAATATGTTAAAAAAACTTGCAAAACTTTTCTTCTTTGTTTATAAGCCCGTACCAGAAAACAGTACTATATGATAATATCGGTATTTTTTCCGCTTTCCGCCGTGATAATATGTTAAAAAAAACTTGCAAAATTCCTCCTCTTTGTTTATAAGCATCACCAGTTGTTACACCCAGCCTATTTTTACATTGCGGTTCGGACTTGAATCCATGCAAAGTGCAAGATGATTTTGTAAGCCTGCCGCGGACAGACAGTGGGCTTTTTTGCGATGCCGGAATAACGTATCAAAAGTAATTTAAAGGGGATGAACATGGCAAAGACGTTAGGAGATATCACACAGGAACTGAATGAAAAGGTATTAGCGCCGGCAAAGGCCGAAGCGGAAGAAATTATCCGCAAAGCGAAGCAAGAAGCGGAGTCAATATTAACAGCGGCAAAAGCTGACTCGGAAAAAATTAAGGAAACAGCCAAGGCGTCGGCAGATAAAACACAGAAACAATTTCAAGTAGACATGGATACGGCCGCCCGCAACTTCATTATTATGGTACAGGAAAAATTAGAAACCGCCGTAGTTGCCCCCGTTGTCGAAAGCCAGGTTAAGAACGCTCTTAGCGACACCGATTTTCTCAAGCGTATGATTGAAATTCTTTTGACTGAATTCGTCAAAGGCGGCAACAAGGAACATCTCATAGAAATTCTTCTGCCCAAACAAAAGCAGGCCGAACTTGATTCCTGGTTTGTGAATAAGTTTAAAGAAAAAGCAGCAGAGTCCTTGACAGTGCATTTTACCGACAAAATTTCATTCGGTTTTCATATAGGTATAAAAGGAAAGGGCTCTCATTTCAACTTCAGTACCGGACTCATTGAGGCCTTCTCCAATTTTTGTTCACCGCGTTTCCGCAAACATTTCTTCGCCGGTAAGGAGTCCTAAGAGCGCATGAGCAACTATTATCTTCTCATGTGCCTGCTCCCGCCAATGCCCACAGTATTGGGAGAAAAGATTTCGCTCGGCTTCGGCGAAATAGCAGGTATAATTAAGCGAAATGTCCAGCCGGAACACATTGATATAGTACACGCCAGCCTCCAGGGAATAGACGCCTTCAACTGGGAACAGGCGGATCAGGGGCGCAATCTTTTTCTGGAGGGAGGAACTTTATCCCGGGAGGAAATATCGGGACAAATAAATCTGCCTCCTTTCATCAAAGCTTTCCGGGAAGAAAAGGAAAGAGGACTTAACCGCGTTTGCCTGTATGACCGTTTTTGGGAACTTTATTACAACCATGTTCTCGCCGTCGCCCACCGTTACACTTGCCGTTTTCTGATTGATTATGTTTCTTGGGAAATTGAAATGCGCTTAGCCTTAGCGGCTATGCGGATCAAAGACAAATCCGGTAATTTCGAAGAACATGTAATTTTAAAATATTTACGTTCACGTGATTTCACTAATTTTATTGCCCAGGTCAAAAGCAAGAAAAATCCACTGGAGGTGGAACGTTATCTGGACGAAGAACGTCTGCGGCAGACTTATAAATTTGAGGGAATTTCCGGATTCTCTATAGATGCATTGATGGGTTATATGACGCGCGCAGCAATTTATTATCGTTGGGGAAAAATCAGCGAAAATATAGATATAGATACTTATTTATGGCAGGGAGGTTCGAAGTGAGCGATTCCACACGTGGTCGGGTTGTGGCGGTTAATGGTCCTCTGGTTACCTGTGAAGTTGACAGGGGACTGGATGTTCTGCAAAATGAGGTTGCTTATATAATGTGCAACGGAGTTCCTTTAAAATCGGAAGTCATTCGTGTTCGCGGACGGAAGATCGATTTGCAGGTTTTCGAAAGCACAATCGGTATGAAGGTGGGAGACGAAGCCGATTTTTCCAGTGAATTGCTCTCGGCGTCATTAGGTCCGGGCATGCTGGGAATGATTTACGATGGTTTGCAGAATCCTCTTAAAAAATTGGAAAATGATCAGGGATTTTTTCTGCGAAGGGGGCAGTATCTTCCCGCGCTCGATCAGGAAAAACTCTGGGATTTCGAGCCGCAGATCAAACAGGGGGCTCAAGTTCGGGCCGGACATTATCTGGGACAGGTAACTGAAGGAATCTTCCCGCATCCGATCATGACGCCACTGCGTCTTCTGGGAACATGGGAAGTAAAGGAAATTAAACCTAAAGGCCAATACACGGTTAACGATGTCATCGCTGTCCTGAAAAGTACGGATTCTTCACAAACGGCACAGGAAGTCAGTGTTAAAATGAAGCAGGAGTGGCCGGTCAAAATGCCGATGCGTAAATACGAAGAACGCTTGCTTCCCGACACTCAGTTGCTTACACAGTGCAGGCTAATTGACATTTTCTTTCCGATGGCGGAAGGAGGAACGGCTTGTATTCCCGGTCCGTTCGGCGCCGGTAAAACAGTTCTACAGCAAATTATTTCGCGCTACGCGCAGACTGATATCGTAATTATCGTAGCCTGCGGTGAACGCGCCGGAGAAGTTGTGGAAACAATCCGAGAGTTTCCCGAGTTGGAAGACCCCAAAACCGGTAAATCATTGATGGACAGAACCGTTATTATCTGCAACACATCTTCAATGCCGGTTGCGGCAAGAGAGGCATCAATTTATACGGGAGTTACACTCGGCGAATACTATCGTCAGCTGGGCCTCAAAGTTCTCCTGCTTGCCGACAGTACGTCCCGCTGGGCGCAGGCATTAAGAGAATCATCGGCCAGGATGGAAGAGATTCCCGGTGAGGAAGCCTTCCCGGCATATTTGGAAAGCCGGATTGCCGCAGTTTATGAACGCGCCGGACTGGTCAAACTTTTTAACGACAACACCGGTTCGCTCACCATGATCGGCACAGTGTCTCCGGCTGGAGGAAATTTTGAAGAGCCTGTTACGCAAAACACCCTCAAGGTTGTCGGCGCTTTCCATGGCCTGTCGAGAACCCGCTCCGACCAACGACGTTATCCGGCTATCGATCCGCTGATTTCCTGGAGCCTTTATTTGGGTCAGATGAGAGCTTCGCTTAATACGCGCCACGAAAAATGGGTTGAGCTAGTGCAAGAGGCCCACAACCTGATCTTCAAAGGCAACGAAATTCATCAGATGATGCTCGTTGTGGGCGAAGAAGGAATCGGCATTGATGATTTGGTCCTTTACCATAAATCGGAAATTGTCGACGCCGTTTGTCTGCAGCAGGATTCTTTCGATAAGGTCGATCAGGCAACATCCCGGGAACGTCAGATATCAGATTTTCTTTTATTGATGGACATGGTGCATCATCCTTTTAAATTTGAATCCAAGGAACAGGCAAAAAATCAAATAACTCATTTGCAGAATCTGTTCTTCCAGCTAAAATATTGTCCTTTCGGAGCTGAGGACTATCAAAGGTATCGATCCGAGATAGAGGCCATTCTTGAAGGGAAAGGAGTATGTAATTAATGATAATCGAACATTCTCACATAATTCGTGTTCAAGGCGATATCATCGCGGTGCCGGCCACGGGAATCAGCTACGGCGAGCTGGCAACCGTTAAGAGCCGTAGCGGTATATCGCTGGCTCAGGTAATCCGCCTGCAGGGAGACGAAGTATTCATGCAGGTTTTTGCCGGTTCGCGCGGCGTTTCAACGGGCGATATGGTCCGCTTTCTGGGTCATCCCATGCAGGTGGCCTTTGGCGACGCTCTTCTAGGCCGTATCTTCAACGGTTCAGGAGAGCCTATTGATAAAGGTCCGAGCCTGCAATCTCTGCCGCGAATGAGCATCGGCGGACCTTCGGTAAACCCCGTAAGAAGAGTTATCCCCAGAGGATTTATCGAAACGCGGGTACCGATGGTTGATGTCTTCAATCCGCTTGTGGAAAGCCAAAAGCTTCCTATTTTTGCTGCGGCAGGAGAACCTTACAATGAACTCCTTGCGCGTATAGGTATGCGCGCCAACGCCGATGTCGTTATTTTGGGAGGCATCGGTCTTAAATACGACGAATATCTGAAATTCCGCATTGCTTTTGAGGAAGCCGGTGTGCTTTCCCGGACAATAATGTTTGTTCACACGGCGTCTGATCCTGTTGTGGAACGCTTGCTGGTACCGGATATGGCCCTGGCCGTTGCGGAACAGTTCGGCATTCAGGGCAAGAGAGTACTTGTACTGTTAACTGATATGACAGCCTTTGCCGATGCATTGAAAGAGATAGCCATATCGATGGATCAGGTTCCCTCGAATTTGGGTTATCCCGGTTCACTTTATAGCGACCTCGCTTCACGCTACGAAAAAGCCGTCGATTTCGACGGAGCAGGCAGTATTACCATTCTGGCCGTAACCTCAATGCCCGGAGACGACGTTACGCACCCGGTTCCCGACAATACAGGATATATTACGGAAGGACAATTCTACCTCCGTAACGGTGTTATCGAACCATTCGGATCGCTTTCCCGTCTTAAACAATTGGTAATCGGTAAAAGAACGCGTTCCGATCACGGATATATTATGAACAGCATGATTCGTCTGTATGCGCGTAGCCGCGAAGTGGAACAGAAATTGGCTATGGGTTTTGACAAAACAGGTGAAGACGAACAATATCTGAAATACGGGAAGCTTTTCTATGAACGTTTCATGGATTTGAAGGTGGATATCGGTATCAATGATGCCCTGGATCTCGGTTGGAAGACGCTTGCTGAATGTTTCCAACCCAGTCAGGTGGAAATTAAACAGGAGTTTATAGACAAATTCTGGCCGGTGCCGATTACCGAGCCTGTGGTGTGTGATTAATGGCGGAACGAATCAAATTAAACAAGGTTTCCCTGCGACTGCAGAAACAGAAGTTGGCCATGTATCGGCGTTTCCTGCCTGCACTGGAAGCCCGCAAGCAGCAATTCCTGATGCATCTTGCCATTGTCCGCAAGGAAATCGCCGATCAGGAAGAACGTTTGCAGAAGATAAGGCAGGAAATTTCCATTTGGTCATCTCTCTATGGAGACATGGGGGATTTACTGAAATATTTTATTGAAATTCGGGAAATTAAATCATCCATCCGGAATGTGGCCGGACTTAATGTGCCGCAGTTTTACGGCGTAGAATTCAGCAATCCACCATATAGTTATTTTGCAACTCCGGCCAGCTTTGACGAGGTAATGCGGCAAAGCCGGGAAGCCATTGAATGCCGGGAGGCAGTTTCCATGCTAAGAGAACAGGAATCTGTTCTTTTCGAGGGTTTTCGTAAGACGAGCCAGCGCATTAATCTTTACGAACAAAGACTGATACCTGGATGTAAAGAGTCCATAAGAAAAATCGCGGTTTATCTTCAAGATCAGCAGGCTGCTGCTGTCGGCGTCGCCAAAGTAGCAAAGAGGCTGACACAATCTTCAGAGATTAAAGATACGGCGATGTAAATGCCGTCGAAAAATGTATTTAAAGTAAAAGGAGTTTAGCTTTGGCCATAGCCAGAATGACAAGAGTATTTATCGCCGGACCTGTCGACAAGCAGGAAGAGACTTTACGTTTCCTTCAGGAAGTTGGAGTGATGCATGTAGAACCGTCAGCAGAGATGGCGGATGAATTTGAGAAAAAGAACAGCGAACTTCTGGGTCGTGTCAAGAAGCTTGATCAAGTTATTAATACCCTGCATAGTTTTCCGGTAACCGAAGAATCATCCCCAAGCACCGTTACCGACGCTGAATTAGCAGGATTTGTTGATAAAAAACTCTTTGAACGTCAGGAAATGGAATCGAAACTTGCCTCCTTGGAACATCTCAGAGATGATCTTTTGCCCTGGGGAAATTTTGACATTGCGCAAGTCAAAACATTGGAAGACGCCGGTTTATTTATTCGCCGCTACCGCATGGATAATAAAAAGTGGGAGACGTTTCAACCACCTGATGGAGTTTTGTTGCAAGTTGTCACCGAAAAACAAGGTGTGCTTTTCTTTATGATATCTATGGCTGAACAGCCGGAGATACCCGGTGCGACGCTTCTCAGTATTCCAGCGATGAGCCTAAGCCAGACAGAAGAAGAGATAAACGAACTTCGGCAAAAAATAAAAAATCTGCAGGACGATTTATCCAAATTGGCCCGGCGGGCCGAAGTTATAAAAGAACAATTAATTGCCACACTCAACGAAGCATCGTATGTCGAAAATATGGCGACAGTTTATAAAGAACATTACCTGTTCGGATTACAAGGATGGATTCCGGAGGCTCAGGAAGCCGCCTTCCAGGACAAGATAGCTACTGCCAAAATTCCATTACGTGTGGTGACACGCGCTCCCATCGCCGACGAGGAACCACCCGTTTTAATCCGTAACAATTGGTTTATCGAACGGATTCAACCTCTTTTGAAGCTATACGGCAATCCTCAATACCGTCATCTTGATCCGTCATATTTTTTCGCACCTTTTATGATTCTTTTTTTCGGAATTTGCCTGAGTGACGCCGGTTATGGCCTTGTCTTCTACTTAATATCCTACTTTTTGGGGAAGAAATGGGGAAGTAAGGTGGAAGGTTTGCCGCTGGTTGTTAAACTCTGTAAAGCATTTTCTCTAGCCGCTATTGCCATTGGCCTTATAACCGGATCAGTATTCGGCTATAGTTTCGAAAACCGGAGCTGGATTCTCCTCGATCTCGACGTGAATGTCGGCAATCCGATGGTTTTGTTCTATGTATCTCTGGGCTTGGGCGTCATTCACTTAAGCATTTCCTATCTGATGGGTATATTACAGACAGCCTACTTTTATATTAAGATGCAAAAATTGGGATTGATATTCGTTCTCTGGGGAGGTGTTCTTTTAATCGCCCGCAATATCTGGTTTTCCGCCCCGGAATCGGCTTTGCATATGGCTTCCTACTATGGCGGTGTGGGTTTTCTTTCCGTCGGTCTCTTGTTGACATTGTTGTTTCCCAATGACAGCAAAAAATGGGTGGGCAGACTGGGGCTGGGGTTATGGAATATATATGGCCTGACGGGACTTGTCGGCGATTTGCTTTCCTACGCCCGCTTGTTCGGGTTGGGAATCGCAACGGCATCAATCGCATCAGTTATGAATCAGCTGGCCAATATGGCATTGGCAGGCATCGGCCCGATAGTCGGCATTCCTGTGGCGATCATAATCA
Source organism: Smithella sp. PtaU1.Bin162 (assembly GCA_002068015.1). Lineage (GTDB taxonomy): Bacteria > Desulfobacterota > Syntrophia > Syntrophales > Smithellaceae > MVRV01. The sequence continues at coordinate 13,557 of MVRV01000091.1, read as the reverse complement.
TCGTTGTAGGGCATACATTTAACCTGGCACTTTCCCTTTTGGGAAGCACCGTTCATTCCGCTCGTCTCCATTTTGTGGAAGCCTTTAAAAGCTTTTTTGAAGGAGGGGGCATCGAATACAAACCATTCAAAAAAATTGAAAGGGGTTCTTTATGAGTAACAAGAGTACGTGGATTATTGGAAGTTTTGTCGCTGTTCTTCTGGCAGGATTCTTTTCTCCGGCTTTTGCCGAAACGGCGACAGCGGCGGGGGGCACAGGGCCGCTCGTTGCGAAAATTTTTATGGGACTGGGAGTGTCTCTTGGTCTGGCGGGCTCAGCCGTTGGTTTGTCCATCGCCTTTCAGGCGCTCCTGGGCGGCGGCGCGGAAAATTTTTATAAGAATATTGCTGTTGCCCTCATGCCTTCTTCCCAGGGTATTTACGCCATCGTTGTTTTATTTACAAACCTCGATAAATTCGACAGCGACCCATATACAGTGGCAGGTAAAGGCGCCATTGCCGGTCTGGCGATGTTTCTAAGCGCTTGGTATCAGGGAATTGTATGCGCCGCCGGAATTCGCAGCATATTAGAAGGCAGAAACACACTGGCCAACGCTCTTGTGTCGGGTGCTATGCCTGAAACTTACGCCGTATTTGCGCTGGTCATGACCTTTATCATAAAATAAGCGCTTCGGGCTGATTTTGGTTTTTTGCAATGCTGAGAAAACTGACACTGAGCAACTACTTCAGTGGTATAGTTTATTACATCGTTCAGTGCATATTATTTCGCTGATGAACCACAGGTATTATTAATTTCGGCAGTGACCACAACAAAAACAAAAGCGGGAAGGCAACTTCCCGCTTTTTATTTGACCTGCTTTCTTCTCCGCATCCCCTGCCGCAAGCACAGAATATCCTCCGGTTTTGCCATACAGTTTCTTCAAAAATAAACAGTCAGGTTGTGAATCTACGCAAAAATGCTGCAGTTCCGGCCACACACATATCGGTAATCGCAGATAGTTCAAGTTATCTATTTCCTGCGGCGAACCAGACGCTTGCGGACTACTTTTACACCTGCTGGATTTAAAGACTGGCGGTGCTGGCAGGTTGCCCGGGGACAGCGCAAAAAAGTCTGACCGGATGCATCCGTTGCTTCGATTAGAAATGGGTTTTTGCAGCGGATGCACGGTATGTTGTGAGGCTTTCCCCAACTGATGAAATTACAGCTGCCCGATCCACAGGCGTAAAAGACTTTGCCGGCCGCAGTTGATTTCTCCTCAAGAATACCAGTTTTACAAATGGGACAAGTGAGCGCCAGTTCCTTCTCAAAAGCGGCTATTTTCTCAGCGATTTCAGCATCAACCGGAACAGTTTCTTCTTCCTTGATTTCTTCCGCAATTTCAGCCGGTTCTTCTTTTTTTACCGGCGTTTCCTCTTCAGGAGGCGCCGCAGCAGCTGTCTGTTTTTCTTCTTCCGCCTGGGCGACCAATTTTTCGAGTTCGGCGATTTTCTGCTGCATCGCCACCTTCTCTTCTTGAATTTTTTGTTCGTTTTCCGTTATTTTTATTTCCTTCTGCCGCTCGGTTTTACTATGATCATCTACAGAAATTCCGACCGGTTTTTGTGCCGAAAGTTCAGCCCTCACCGGAGTTTCGGAAACAACATAATCACGGATAATCCTGCTGCCCGGCCTGTTTATTCCGGATTCTTTTTTTTCCGGCACGGGAGAAGAAACCCGGGGTTTGGGATCAGGTGTAATGACCGGAACTTTCGGTTTGGATGGAATCACTCCATGATTATTCAAAGTCTGGTCAAAACGGGAAAGCGCCGCTTCCAGATCAGTGCGTCCGCTTACAGCTTCGGCTATTGTTTGCCAGATATAAGCAAGCAGGTTTAATCCCTGCATTTTGGGGAAAATACGGTTTAATATCCGGGCTGTTTCCTTGGTATCAGAATAACCATGAATATGACCGTCGGGCCGGTGTTCAATATATTTCCTGTCAATAAGTTCCTGCATTGCTTTCTGGAAATGCTTGTCATTTTCAATTCCTGCATCTTTAATTTCTTCAAGGAATTCGTCCAGAGTATAGCGATCAGAAACTTCCGAAGTTATATCGGCCATTTCCAGTTCTCTCCCTCCGAAGAGGATAAGGCATCCGATATTATCCAGGCTCAGATGAAGTCCGCCGGGTATATTTTTTGATCCCGTCAAGCGCTCATAATGTTTGGTAAGAATTTGATTAAATTGATTTCTAACTATATCTTCCATATATTTTCCTCTTTATTTTATTCTTCGGTTTTTTACAGATATATACTGTAGTGTCGATTATATATCGTCATTTTTTTAAAAAAAATTACTTTTATATTTAATGTGATTTTATAATCCGTTTACGAATTAAAGTAAATAACGTTAAAAACGATATTATAGCTATGAACAAAAATTATCTACCGATATAAAGGAGATCTCTGTGGCGGCAATTATAACCCTTAAATATATTGAAGAAGCTATAAACAACCTCAACTACAAGAGTGAAAATACCCTTAAAAGCAAGCTCATCCATGCCGTGAGAAAATTTTACCGGGACGAAAGCTCCATCGAAACCCTGAAGTCCATTGATACCGAAGATCTGGTCCGACTGGTTTGGGATACCGGAGACGATCCCGAATTAATCAAAAACAAGAAAAAGAATTTCAGCAGCATTAAATCATCCGTCAACAGCGATCTCAAAAAACTCTACGCGGGAGGTAAAAATACTCTGGGCATTATCATCGGTCATAATAATGCCTTCGATATTTCCGATGAAGCCAAAAATAAAGCTCTCTCGGGCATTGCGGATATTTTTAAGGAAAAAGGAATAGATGACAGCAGCAAAATTGCCGAAATTATTGCCGCTTTAAGCGATATGCTGGCCGGGGCAATGTCTTCCGTGAGCACTGATGAGGCCCATAAGGAAATTGACCGATTAAAAAATCTTATTGGTACATTATCAGGAAAGCTGGGATTGAATGTAACGGAAGATGATTCCGTAAGCGCAGTTCCGGATGAACAAACCCTTCCACCAAAAAGCATTACCGAAGTCCTTTCGGAAAAAGTTCAAAACCAAGCATCCGACGAAATTATTGATATTTTAAGAGACAGGAATATTAATGCAGCAGACAAAACAAACAAAATAATGGCAACGGTAAAAGAGATGCTGGCCGCAGCAATATCGTCTGCCGGTCCCGAACTTCCAAATGAAGAAGCCGGACAGATAAAAGATTTTATAAACGGCCTTTCGGGTATCATCTGCGATGAAGAAAGCACCGGGGAGGTCATTGAATTTCCGGAACAGAGTTTAGCTTCAGAGAATGAAATTGCTGAAGAAGTTGAAGAACTGGTCGAAGTCATAGAAGAACCAACTGATGCTTTAACTCCGCCGGAAGAAGGTCTTTCTGCTGAAGAAACGGAAAAAAGCGTTACCGGTAATGAAAATATTGAAGAAGTTATTCTGGAAGAGGAAACGGAAGGTGCAAAGATTAATGATACCGATACAACGGAAGAAGAACTGAGAAATCCGGTGGATGATTCCATACTTCCTCCTTTGGAAAATTTACCTAAAGAGGTTGCTGTTGAAGATTCCTTATCTGAAGGAACCGCTTTGGCTGACGATGACAGCGTTGAAACTGCGGAATCATTGCCGGAAGATTTTGCCATAGAGGAAACTATCTCTGAAGATAATGCGGAGGAATTCGAAGAATTAGAGCCTTCTGAAGAAATCACCGGAGATGACGCCGAGGAAGTCATTCTGGAAGAGGTTGCTGATAATGAAGATATGCGCATCAGCGCTGAACTCCTGGCGGAACTTTCCGCAGCGGCCAAAGCACTCGAAAAGATCGGCCCGGATTTAACGAGCGGCGTGTATTCGGAAGAAGAAATCAAGGCCAAGGCAAAAATTCTTTCGGCGGAATTTGACCGGTATCTCACTTTTCGGGAAAAATTTTACAATCAGCATATCCTGATCAAAAGCGGCAGTTATCCGGTAGGAGGAAATGAAACCCCTCCGCAAACAGTCAACCTGCGCGAGTTTTACATCGGTAAATTTCCAGTAACCAATGCTCTTTTTGAAATTTTTGTGGAAAAGACAGGTTATATCACCACAGCCGAAAAGTACGGATTCGGTATCGTCTATATTCCCCGTATGCAAAAGGTAAAAAACTCTCTGACCGGAACGGAAAGCTTTATCTGGAACAATCAGTTGCAGCATAAAAAAGTACCGGGGGCATGCTGGTACCATCCCCACGGCCCGGCAAGTACGCTTTATATCAAAAGAACCCATCCGGTCGTGCAGGTGAGCCTTGAAGACGCCTGTGCTTTCGCTGCCTGGACGGGCAAAAGAATTCCCACTGAAAAAGAATGGGAAGCGGCGGCGCGTACTTCCCGCGGCTATTTATACCCCTGGGGTAACGACTGGCGGGAGAATGCTTGTAATATGGAAAAAAGCCTGCTGGGGGATACTTCACCGGTAGATCAATATGTTAAATTTTCCAATGAATACGAGGTAGCCGATACGCTGGGGAATGTTCTGGAGTGGACATTGGACCCCTGGCAGGCCATTAAGCCGGGAGAGGAAGAAGATGATGGTTATGTTATCAAAGGATCAAGCTGGACATCCGACAGTCCGATCAGCTTAACCGAGCGCCGGCCGTTTTATAAAAATGCCTGCTCCAACATACTGGGCTTCCGCTGTATTGCGATTTAATCAATGATCTGACGTTGTTTCCGGATCAGTTGTTCTCTAATTGTTTATGTTTTTTATAAAATTCAAATAGGCGCGCGCTGTTTCCTGCGGTTTTTCGATCATCGGAGCATGGCCGCAGTCGGGAATAATTATTGTTTTACAATTTTTTAAGCCTTTCTCAAAAACAGCAACACTGGATATATCGATGATTTTATCTTTGTCTCCCCAAAGAATCAACACCGGTGCTTTAATTTTCGGCAGATCTTTTTCCAGGGAAAAAACATCCGGCGCGATTTCTTTCATTATTTTTTGATTAATGACTTTATTAACCTGAGCTTCACGGACAAACATTTTCTGCAGCGGATAAGGCGTAAAAGGAGGATTGACAAAGACCAGTTTCATCAACCGGGAATAATCATTTTCATTCTTTAACAACAGAGGATTTTCGTCTTCCGGCCTCATTTTCATAACTTCACTTAACACGGGCGGCTTTACCCCGGCTGCATTAAACAAGCCTACACTGGAGACTTCATCAGGGTAAAAAACCGCATAAGAACCGGCAAACCACCCTCCCATGGAATTTCCCACAATATGAAATTTCTTGAGTTGCAATGCCTGCGCAAATTTATGCAAACGTTCTACCTGAGTTGCCGCATCATATCGGAAATTAACAAGCTTGGAGCTTTCGCCGTGTCCCGGCAAATCAGGTATCACTACATGATAATCCTTTAGATATGCGGAAAAAAGAAGAAAGCTGTCTTTGTTGGCGGAATATCCGTGTAAAAGCAATATAGTCTCGGACCCGCTTCCTCCTTCCAGATACACGACATTATGATCATCTATCTTAATTTCTTTTTTATTCAGAGAAGCATTGCTTCTGGCTTTACTGATTAAATAACCGGCAATCTGTTCCGGAAAAGTATAATATCCGCCGACAGCTGCAACAATAATCACCAATATGATAATTAGAAGTTTTTTCATGTTGACACCCTCCCTATTAACCTTATATAGCATAACATTATGGATCTCCTTATCTATTTTATCGATTTTTTTATTCACCTGGATAAATATCTGCCCAAAATTATCGAGAGTTTCGGCGTTTGGTCATATGTTATTATTTTTATTATTATTTTTTGCGAAACAGGGCTGGTGGTAACTCCTATCCTGCCCGGTGATTCCCTTTTATTCGCATTGGGTAGTTTTGCCGCCATCGGGGCATTCAGTATCGAGCTTCTGCTCGTTACGCTGTGTATTGCCGCTATTGCCGGCGATACTGTAAATTATGCAGCCGGCCATTTTATCGGACCGAAAGTTTTCCATTACGAGGATGGGCGCTTTTTTAAAAAAGTATATCTGGAACGAACACATAAATTTTATGAAAAACACGGCGGCAAAACAATAGTTATTGCCCGCTTTATGCCGATTATACGTACCTTTGCTCCTTTCGTAGCCGGTATCGGCGCCATGAGCTATCCTAAATTTATTATCTATAACATCAGCGGCGGTATTGCCTGGGTTTGCCTGTTTCTTCTGGGCGGTTATTATTTCGGCAATATTCCCGCCGTAAAAAATAATTTTACATTGGTAATTCTCGCCATTGTTTTAATTTCTATTTTACCCGGATTTATTGAATACTGGCGACATAAGCGCAACTCTAAACGATGCTGAATTTCAGAACTGCAATAGTTATGAAGAAAAATATTCTTGCCGTAATTTTCGCCGTTTTCTCGTTGATCCTGCTTTCCGCCTACCCCTCCGCAGCCGGAAGCATTATCAAGATTGGCGATGATATAACCGTGGAAAGGGATCAGGAAGTAAATACCGTAATTGTCATAGGCGGCCAGGCAACGATTCACGGTCTTGTAGAAAATAATGTTTTTGTCGCCGGCGGCTCAATTGTACTCTCCAGTCAATCTGTTGTGCGCGGAAATGTTATCTGTATGGGTGGAGTAATCGTCCAGGGAAGCGAAGCCCGGGTATTCGGAGACATCACGGAAATAAACTCTGCAAGTGTCACCAATGCTTTTTCTTCCGTCCTGAAAGGAGAAGTGGAGGGTTGGTCGTTAATTCTTAATATTATCTACATTTGTTTTTCCGCAGTTATCTTTATTATCGCGTTCCTGATAATCTTTCTTGTCCCCCGGCCGCTGGTTGTCGTTTCTCACCAAATCCACAGCCGGAAAGCAAAATCTTTTTTCTGGGGATTTTTGGCCACACTGATGGTGACACCCTTCCTTATGTTGCTGGTGTTTTCCATTATCGGGATTACCCTGATCCCTCTGGTCTTAACTTTGCTGTTTGTCGCCTTTATCCTGGGTTATGTTGCCGCAGGAAAAATAATCGGTAATTTTATTCTGACAAAAACAGCCTCAAATAAAATGAGATCACTGGCCGGGGAAACTATATTGGGTTTGATAACATTGGAGATCGTCGGCTGGATACCATACATAGGTTGGTTTGTTAAGTTTATTGCCTTGACAGCCGGCTTAGGCGGTGTTCTTCTTGCATTGTTTGGCCGCCAAGAGCAACTACCTGTCGAAAAAAAACCGGTTAATGAATAGATATATTTTTATCTGCCCGCCAGATCGAAGAATTACCTTGCTGAGGTTCAATCTCAATGGTCTTTTGTTTGGGTCCACTCCTCGGAAAGCACTTCTCCCTGAGTCCCGATAATTACCGTTTGGACAGGAATTTTTCTTTTGGCTTTTGTTAGTGCGCTCCGGGATATTTGCAGAAGTTCCCGGCAGCAGGGAACCTGCATCATAATAATCGTCAGAGTATTCGCTTTTGTCTCATCAACGAGGCTGCGAATTTTCTCTACATAGACGTCGATATCCCGATCCAGTTTGGGGCAGGCAATGGCAAGACTTTTTCCTTTTAAAAACCGGTTATGAAAATCAGCCCGAGCATAGGCAACACAATCAGCGGTTAAAACAACATCCGCACCGCATAAAAAATCAGCTGACGGATTTATCAGATGCAGCTGAATCGGCCAATGCGCAAGCTCTGATTGCCGCGTATTTTCTTCCTGAGAACTTGTGCGACCTGCGACTTTTTTTTCAAAAGTGATCGGCATCACCCCGGTACAACCATTTTCGGCATCTTCACCCTTCAGCAACCTCAGAAAATCACCGTATCCCTTATGCAATTCGGTATTGCCGCTTGCGGCCAGTTTTTTTAAATAATCTTCCATGGCCGTTGTTTCCTTTTGCACCAGATTCTCCAATACTTTCTTTTCGTCAAAAGGTTCCGCCTCCCGCTCTTCCAGCAAAAGCGCTCCCTCCGGACATTCGCCAAGACATGCCCCCAGACCATCGCAATAAACATCATTTATCAAACGCGCTTTACCGTTGATGATTTTTATTGCCTGCTCATGGCAGTTGGGTATGCATAATCCGCAGCCCGTACATTTTTCTTCATCAATTTTAATTATTTTGCGTTTCATTAATTTTTGTCTTAATTGCAGAAGCCGGGCAGTACCTTGATGAATTGAAGAAGCTTCCAGAATTTATCGGCTGAAAAATTGTTTGAACAACTATTGACGGGTTAAAGCATCAACGCGGAATTATTGCCTCACGAAATACCCGCCAAAGTGATGTGTACTTTTCAATCAATTGAAAGTTGCAGCTGTTAAGCGCCCAGATATTGACCAGGCTCTGAATCATACTAAAAAGAAGCATTGCCGTTGCTTCCAGATCAATATCCTTCCGAACAGCCCCGCTTTGCACCCCTTCTGAGAGCAGCCCCTTAAGACCGGCAATATATTTATTTATCGTCACTGCAGTTTTTTTGTTGAGATTTTTATCTCCGAGACTGATGATTTCAGCGATCACCTGAAAAGCTATTCCTTTCCGCAAATCAATGGAGGAAAAATGTTTTCGGATAGACATTTCAATAGTCTCAATTGTCACGACCTTATTCCCATCCCCCTTCCAGGAAACATCTGCAATAAGGACATTCTCTATATGAGACAGAAGAAAGCAGAGAATGCTTTTCTTGCTGGTAAAATGACGATATATAGCCGCTTCGGAAATACCCACTTCTTTGGCAATACGTTTAACCGTCAGATGCTCGCTGCCATATCTGAAAATCAGTTTCTGCGCAGCTTCAACAATCTGCTGTTGTCTGACTTCGGTATTTTCCCTTTTCATAACCACGAAGCTATCTCCTTAATAAATACATAAAAAATTATTAACGACGAACCACTGTAGAGAGGATTTCACCAACAACCCGAAAACCTGCAAATTAACGTCTGTTCAAATTGTTATATTATATATTTGATTATATTTATAAAATCAAGTCAAAAAGCTTGATGCCAACATACACCGGAAAGGAAACCCGACCATCAACAACATGAGCAAAAAATTCCCCCCATCATAAGAAAGCCGTCTCAGGCTCTGCCCTTGGCGGCTTTCCTACGATGCAAAAGAGGGAACACTGTGAAACATAGTAATTTTATTTATTGTCAACAGTACAAGACGTTTCCTGCCAAAAAAACAAGACTCAGAACAATATCTAAAAGTAGGATTGCACAGACAGATAATGGTCAATACTCATGGCGGCAACCCCGTCTCTATGACAATACGCTATGCCGGAAACATACTTTTTAAAGTCGTATAGCTCTTTTCCAGCATACCGATATATGATTCAAAAGTAAGTTCTTTTAATCCTTTACCGGTATAAATTTTCTTTTCATCGAGAATATGTATTATTTCCACTTCTTCTTCAGTCGGCGGTGGTGTAACTTTAACATTAGGGGACACTTTAAGATCCCACGATACTTCTTTTTTTACATCATCTACGGTAACTCCCGGATGAACGGAGTCAAGATAAGCTTCTTTAGTCATCTCATCAAATCTAAAAATAGCCATATTGGAAATTATGACCGAAGGACCATTGCCCGTATATCCGTATTTTTCCCTCGCCCCCGGGCCATCCAGGTATCCGGGAGAAGTTATATAATCAACTTTATCCAGAAAACGTCTCTTTTGCTGATTCATCATGAGCAGCGTCCTTTTTGCCGAAGAGGCGATATCGTTGGCTCCACCGCTTCCCGGAAGCCGGGTCACCGGATGCTTATAATCACCCTTGCCGAAAATTGCAGTGCTGTTCAGGTTACCGTATTTGTCAACCTGTGCACCACCCAGCATTCCCAGGTCAAAATATCCTCTTTGCTGATCCGAAAAAGCCCGCCACAGAGATGTCGCAGCTATCGCATTTTCATTGCAGGCATTATCACCGATCCCCAGCATAAGTCTGTAAGGCATTGATCCGATACAACCGGATTCGACAACAAGAACTACATTGGGAGCATGGGTAAACTTTGCTACGAAGGCTCCAAGGCATGGTATGCCTACACCGACAAACACAACTTCATTATCTTTTATCTCTCTGGCGGCTGCGGCTACCAACAGTTCTTGCAAAGTATAATTTGTACTCGGCGCTCCTTTACAATCTGTCGACATATATCACTCCTTATATTATCTGATTAATCAAATTCAATGTTATAGTTTTTATTTATAAAATTGTTTTTCAACACTGGACAGTTTATGCAACCGCTGCCAGCCGACTTTTTCACAGTAATCCGCATGATCCTTGCAGCCATAAGCCCATTTATCAATCCACTTCTTAAATCCATCGACCGTTTCTATCTGGGCGATCATTTCCATATGGAACGGCAGATCGTAAGCATAAGTAAAGGGCATATTCCAGGGATGACTTCCGTAAGGTAATTCCACTACTGCATCCACAACATACTGGGGAATTGCCGTCAGCGCTGAATTCTTTCGAATGGTATTGGTAGAAACAATTTCTTCACAAGTTACAATCACTCTCTTTGCCGACCGGGCAATGTTTTCCGCGTTAGAAGAAAAACCGAGGAACTGGGTGTTCCCTAATTTATCGGCCTGATTGGCATGAATTATTGCCACATCAGGATTGGCGGCGGGAACAAGAGCTATTTTCCCCTCTTTCTTTTTATAAGGATCATCGATTACCTTGATCCAATCATTGTATTTCTCGAGCGACGAACCCATCAAAGATTTTGTCGCCATAAAGGGAATTCCCAAAGAGCCGGCGAGGAATCTCAGTCCCATAGTATAATTGGAAAATTCACAGACTTCAATTTCATGAGGAATTCCTTTTTCCACGGCATTACGATAATTTTGACTCACTCCGGCAACGGCAAAGGCCGCCCAAGCCACCTCCATCCGCTTAATTTGTCCTGTACCAATCAGAAAATCAGCAGGTTCACAAGGACTATCACCGATCAGTGTTAAATCTTTCTGCCCCTGCCTGATAATTTCATAAGTCGGTGCAACTACCTGCTCGCCTCCCATCCCACTAAATGCAATAGAACAGCCGTTAAACACGAACTTGGCAATTGCATCTTTGAGAGATATACGTTTATCCAACAATTTTTTCGAATCAATTCCGTCCATCACGAAAAACCTCCATATTTGCAATAACTCCCGACAATTTTACTTATTCATCATCGACGGCAGCCATAGGGTCAGTATCGGGAACATCGTACAGATAACCAGCCCGAAAGCCTGAATGATCAAAAACGGCACTACGCCCCGATAGATATGCGCCAACGTCACTCCTTCAAATTTCATGCTCGCCAGGTAAAACAACGCATAACCAAACGGCGGTGTCAAAAACGACATCTGCAAATTGACCGCCATCATCATCACAAACCAGATCGGCTCAAATCCCAAAGCATTCGCCACAGGCATATATATCGGCAATACAATAAGTACGATGCCCACCCAGTCGATGAAGCATCCCAGTATCATCAGAATGATCATCATGATCGCATAAATAACCCACTTCGACGACGACAAGCCCATAATCCCGGAAACCAAAGCCTTACCGCCGCCCATGCCTAAAAATACCGCCGTAAAACAGGTCGCGCCAATCAATATAACCATGACCATCGTCGTCGTCTTCCCGGTCTGGATAATTATCCTATATAATGTGCTCCACGAAAACTTGCCGTAGATTATCATCATCAGAAAAGCAATGAATGCGCCCACGCCTGATGCTTCCGTCGGTGTCGCAATGCCGGTAAATATCGACCCCAAAACCGCAAAGATCAAAAGCAGAGGAGGAAAAGCATTAATCAAGGCGCCGCTGATCCGCTTGGAAACCGGAACCTTGGCCAGTTCGGCAGCCGGTATCGCCGGACCAAGCTCAGGCTTTATAAAACACGCTATGGCTATATAAAGAACATACAAAATCCCCAACGATACTCCCGGAATGAATGCCCCCAGCAAAAGCTTCCCTACCGACAAACCAGCCTGATCGCCCATGATGACCAGCATGATCGACGGCGGTATCAATATCCCCAAACTGCCGCCGGCCGCTATCATACCCATTGTTAATTCCTTCTGATAACCATATTTTAAAAGCACCGGAGCGCCCAGCATCGCCATCGTCACTACCGAAGCCCCGACAATGCCCGTACACGCCGCAAACAGTATACAAACTACTATGACCGCTATCCCCAAACCGCCACGAACAGGACCGAACAGGTAACGCATCGATTCAAAAAGCCCGTCCGCCAAACCGGATTCCGTTAAAAAATTCCCCATCAAAATAAACAACGTTATGGCCACCAAAACAAAGTTGTTCTGCTGATCCAATATCCGATCCATAAATATACCGATAAAACTCGGCCCCAAAAAAATGATCCCGTAAATAAAACCAACACCACCCAGAACAAAGGCCAGAGGATGTCCCATGAACAAAAATATCACTAATATTAAAAACATCGATATTGCTATCAGTTCCATACTCATGGCCTAACCTCCTCACTACCGGAATAAATTATCTTGATCAACTCCGCGATCCCCTGAATGATGAGCAAAAACGTCGCTATCGGCATGATCGACTTAACTATATATAACGGCTGCCCCCACATGCTCCAGGACGTCTCCATACATTGCCAGGCCGTCAATGCATAGGGCAGACTCAATACAAATACCCCGATAACAAACGGGAAAAACAAAAGAAGATAGCTGATTACCTGAAATACTTTGTTTAATTTCCTCGATGCATGCGATGTAAATATATCGATCGCTGCATGGGATTTATACTTCAACCCGAATGCCGCCAGTAAAAAATAATGCGCTCCAAACATCATCAAACCGACTTCAAAACTCCAGATCGTCGGTGTGCTTACTATTCTTAAACATACTTCAAATACAACGAGCAGACAAAGAGGTACCGCCAAAAAGCAGGTAACTACACCCGTCCACTCCGTTATCTTCTCAATTATGTCCTTCAATGTTAATAATTTGCTCTTTAACATCTTTATTCTCCTTATATGGCGCCGGCCTCCCCGCTGCTTGAGCAGGAAGACCGGCTTACACCTTATATCCTCTATCCTTACGGTATTATAACTATTTCAAACCGATGTTAGGATAGCTCGAAAGATTACGCCCGTGACCAAACGGCTCATTATATGACCTGATTTTTGCATAGTCTTTCATATACTGGAAATAGGACTGGGCCACTTTCTTGTAATCGGGGCTCTTGGCCGCCTGCTGCTCTACCCATTCCCATGCATATTTCTCGATGGTCCTTAAATCCGCATCGCTTAATTTATATACCGTGGTACCTGCCTGCTCAAATTTCTTCAGCGATTCAACATTTAAATGATCATAATATGCGGACATTTGTGACATATTCGCCTGTGCCGCTATTTCAATAACATACTTCAACTCCGGAGTAAGAGCATCCCAGGACTTCTTGTTGATCATGACTCCCAGTGCCGAGGCCGGTTGATGCCACCCGGGGGTAATGTTGTACTTCGTTACTTCCGCAAAACCCATACCCCAGTCGATCGATGGGCTGCA
>MVRV01000090.1 GCA_002068015.1 Smithella sp. PtaU1.Bin162 | reverse complement strand
GATTTTGCGTAATTCTTCAATACGCTTTTTGCCGCCGCACTTCTTCAGGAATTCATTGAAATCTTTAGTTCCGAAAATATAATCGTTATAATATTTTTTCAGGTTTTCTCCTGTGCGGTCACCGCCCGCTTTGGCAAAAGCTTTCAGATGGTCCAAATCCATATAGTAGAGACCGGGCATATTGGTCGGGTAGGCGCCGTTGGGTACTTCCACGACGGCATCAACATAAAATTGGGGAATAACAGTTTTGGATCCATCTTTGCGGATTTCTTCCGTATCGACTATTTTCTCCGTTGTGATTATCAGATTTTTTGCGGAGCGTGCTTTGTCATAGTCTTCGTTCAGCATGCCGTCGATCTGGCAGTTGCCGTATTTGTCGGCGCGATGAACGTGAATGCAGCAGGTATCGGAATACACTGCCGGAACCAGCACTACTTTAATTTCCGTGAAGGGACATTCAATCTGTTTGGCTGCACTGTATTTGAAAGAATCGGTTCCGGCAAGACTTCTTACCGGTAGGAAAGGTAATCCCATGGCTGCAGCCTTGTGACGCCAGGCCATAGTCCCGTTTGTCCACTCGGTGATTTTCAATTCACCGGTCTTTAATCGTTCCTGAACGCGTGATCTGGTATATAAAGGTATTCCCAGCATTTCCAATCCCAGAATGTAACCGACATCAAGTTTCACGATGCGATCATTATCCAAAAGACAATCCACGTCGAAATTCCTTGTCCCCGAAGCCATTCTTAAATTGCGGCATCCCTGTCTCAGAACCTCATGAACGAAAGCCATGGGCAAACGAACAATACTGCAGCCGCCGATCGATATATAGTAACCGTCTTTCATGAAACGTTTGACAGCTTCCTTTATATCCATTCGTTTGTCATCGTTAACTTTAGCGACTTTGTTTCGCATATGTCGTCGAAAGTCATCGGGTGTAATATCGGCGAATATTTCACCTTTTCCCTGATTAATTATTTTCATCCTTTTTCACCTCCAAAAACTCTCTATCGTTTTACTCCCTTTGAAAATTTTCCTTTACTTTATGGACCATCCGCGATCAATTCGAAAATGAACTGAAATTTATTTCGGTCAGCAGAAAGGCACATGCTCCCAAAAATGGGAGTTATATAAACTTATTTGGTTTTTTTGTAAAGCGCGAATCTGTTGGGTGGGGCTGTTAACCGACAGTTCCTGATGGAAAGTAAAACATGAAACCATGATTGCCGGATAAGCGGAAAAAACAGCTTGTCCGGTATGTTTTAGATGTGGATCAAGCTTTCCACTTCTTTACGGATCTCCTGTAAGCGGTTGACGGAAGAGGCTTCAAAGCGCAAGACAATTACCGGTTGCGTATTGGAGGAACGAACTAAAGCCCAGCCATCGTCAAAGGGGATACGTACACCGTCAATATCAATCAGTCCCGGGGTGTTGCGGTAGTGCTGCTTGATATTATTTACTACAGTCATTTTTTTGTTATCCGGGCAGTCCAGGCGAATTTCCGGTGTAGCATAAGTTTTCGGTACATCGGCAAGCAGGGAACTGATTTTCTCTCCTGTTTGGGAAAGTATTTCCAGAAGTCTCAAGGCGGCGTAGATGGCGTCATCATAACCAAAGTAACGGTCGGCAAAGAATATATGCCCGCTCATTTCTCCTCCTAAAACCGCTTTTTCTTCCTTCATTTTAGCCTTGATTAAGGAGTGTCCGGCTTTCCACATGATCGGCCTTCCGGAGTGCTTTTTAATGTCATCGTATAAAACCTGCGAACATTTTACTTCGCCGATAATTGTGGAATGTGGTTTCTCTTTCAGAATATAACGGGAAAAAAGAAGCAGTAATTTATCTCCCCAGATTATTTCGCCGGTATCGCTGATAACACCGATGCGATCGGCGTCACCGTCAAAAGCTATCCCTAGATCTGCTTTATTTTCCTGTACGGATTGAATTAGTTCGTTTAAATTTTCTTCGACGGTGGGATCGGGAAAATGATGAGGGAAGCGTCCATCCGGGTCGCAATAAATTGCCGTAACATCAACACCCAGGCGCCGGAACAGGGGAAGGGAAAAAAGTCCGCCGACACCATTTCCGGCATCGACAATAATTTTCAGTTTTTTGTTAACAGTAACGTTGGTAAAAAGATAGTCTTCATAAGCTTTAGATATATCTTTATTCTGCGTATTTGCCCGGCCGGTTGAATATTTGCCGCTTTCGATAATCTTTCTCAGCTCTTGAATTTGCTCACCATAAATTGTGTCATTGCCGATACAGATTTTGAAACCGTTGAATTCCGGGGGATTGTGACTGCCGGTGATCATAACACCACCTTCGAGTTTCAGGTGACGGATGGAAAAATACAGCATAGGGGTAGCGCATAGTCCGATATCGATTGTTGTTATACCGGAGGAGTTGAGGCCTTTGATTAAAAAGCTGTGGTATTCGTCGGAACTTAAGCGGCAGTCGCGCCCTATGGACATGGTTTTTACATCATGCCTTTTGGCGTATGTACCGATGGCCCGGCCCAGGTCGAAAATAAACTCTTCATTTAAATCCTGATTTACTGTTCCTCTTACGTCATATTCTCTGAATACATTTGGGTTCATTAAACGATTATCTCTGATGAAATTTATTTATGAAAAGGGCTTTTGGTCCGGCCCGTTTTCATTGTGGCGGTTATTTATCATTAAATTATTAATTAGTACAGGCAAAAGCTTTCCCGGCCAGCTGCCGGAAATATTACTGAAGCATGTCGAGAATATCGGTTGCCTCAGGCAGAACGATATCGGCACCGGACTGAAGAAAATCGTTTGCAGAAAAATTACCGGTAAGTACTCCGGCGGTTAAAGTTCCGCCGATTTTGCCTGTTTTAATATCCAGAGGGTGATCGCCCACCATCAGGCTGCTGTCGGGTGATACCGCAAGCAGATTAAGTGCCTTATTCAGATGATCCGGATGAGGTTTGACATTTTTTACCTGATCGCGGCAGATGACCACCGGGCAGTACGATACAATATCAGGAAATTCGATATTGATTGCCGCGGTGCAATTTCTGGTAATGATCGCCGTGCGGATGCCACAGGCGGCAAGCCGCGCAAGCAGATCTCTTGTCCGGCCGAAAAGTCCCCCGTTTCGGGCCGCCGCTATCTCCTGTTGTTCGATAATCTCGTAAGCATTGGAGGTAAATGATAGCGCTGCCGTACCAGATTTTGTATTCAATATTCCGGACACATGATGAATAATTTCCAGGATATGATCAGAC
Source organism: Smithella sp. PtaU1.Bin162 (assembly GCA_002068015.1). Taxonomy (GTDB): domain Bacteria; phylum Desulfobacterota; class Syntrophia; order Syntrophales; family Smithellaceae; genus MVRV01. The sequence goes on along the minus strand of MVRV01000090.1, from coordinate 11,205 downwards.
GGTAACTCCGCCGGATTAATGTTATAGGATGAGATAAGATCAAAAACTGCCCGGCGCATTTGCTGAAAATCTATATTCAGCCGGGCAAGTGTGCCGTTGAAATCGAATATTATTGCATTAATGGTAATATTTTTGATCTTTAAAGAGGGCATTTATTTACTGTTTCCGGAAATATAAGTATTAGACAAGATTTTTTTGATTGTCCTTGCGGAGGATGGAACGGGCAGATTTTTTCCGGAAATAATACGCAAAAAATTCATAATGATATTGAAGGTTGCGCCCCAGAGGATTTCCTGAGCACCCTGATTGTCGGTTACGACCATGCAGGGGAATTGGTTTTTATGCAGGGAATAATTATCAAAAGGTGTTTCTATTTCCAGAAAAGCGAAGCGGGAGGCGTCTAGAAAATGCGAGAGCGGTATTTCCAGTATTTTTTCCACTTCCGGATTTAATTTAAACTCAAAAGGTTCGGGGGTCAGGCAAACAACCGGAAAAATCGTCCGGGCAATAAGCGTCAGGGAATAACAAGGCAGAGCACCCAGGAATATTACATTGAAAGGATTAAGGCCGATTTCTTCGCACGCCTCTCTCAGGGCGTTTGCCAGAAAAAGATTAATCAAATCAAGTGTGTGTTTGTCCTGGGGAAAGCTTGTGCTGTTATTTCCGACGGAAGTGAAGGGAGTCAAACACTTTTTCAGAGCGCTTTGGAAGTTTTTGTCGACAACCGGGTTTAATATTCCTCCCGGACAACTGATATCACCTGCCTGCGAGACTTTGCTGGAACGTTTAATCAATTGAAAGACATATTCGGAATTTCCCGGACTCAATTGCTTGTAGTGGATCAACAGGACAACACCGGCTGCAAGTTCCGGGTTATTCGATCGGGCCGAATTTTCAATTTGACGGTATTTTTCTTTATAATCGACTTGTATTGATGAAAGCTGTGCAGATACCAGTGACGGAAATTCATCTTTTTGGCGGAAAATAATCATATGCAAAATCCTGAAATTAAATAATTGTTGCGGCGATTTTTTCCTGATGCCAGCAACTGAAAGGTAATATATCCAGAAATCCGCAATGGCCGCCGAATTTCTGCCGGGAAATCTTAAAAAAATTATTTTCCTTTAATTTATAGAAATCTTCAAGAGGAATTACCGGATCATCTTCCGCTATGAATATGGTAACCGGTAGAGTAAAGTTCTGAAAAAATTCATTTTCCAGGGTATATAAATTAAAATAATCCCTGTAGGAAGTGAACTCGGGGAAATAGGGCATGATATTTTCGGTTAATTCCAGACATGTCTGTGCTTGCAGTAATTTACTGAAATTATATTTATGCGGGAATAGACGCTGTTTGGTGGCCAGCGACCGCTTCCATTTTTTTAAAAAATATTTACGATAAAATGAAAGACCATTATCAATGGCTAATGTGGTTTTGTAGGGATCCAGAGGAGGACTGACGGCAAAAATATGTTTTAAGCCTTTCACCGGATTCTCAGAATGTTTCCGGCCTACCCGCAGGGCGAAATTTGCTCCCAGAGAAAAACCGATAATATATACCGGTGAATTACCGGTCTGAAAGGCCAGTTGGCTTACGGCTTCAAATGTTTCTTCAAGGAGGGCTCCATGAAAAAGACCTTCATTTAAATGGTGAGAATCACCGTGATCTCTGAGATTCAGACGGCAGATGGAAAACCCCAAGTCATAGAAAAAATTGCCGGCGGCCAGTATATAAGCGGAAGAAGACGAACCTTCCCATCCATGTATCAGAATTATCAGGCCTTTGTGGTTTAACCGGCGGGATATGAAGGCCAGCAGGCGGGAACCGCCGGAGGTGTTGATTATTGTTTCTTGTGATGTTTTTAACAGATTGTTTGTTCCGAAACTGCGTAGCCGGGAGCTGGCCAGGATGGATTGCAGATGTCGGTTCCGAATGAACAGTGATGGTCTAAAGCTGAAATCAGCAGGTTTGGGTTTGTTTTTATTCATCCTTTTCAGGGATAAAAAAGGGCTTGAGAAAATTCCCAAACCCTGTTTGGGTTCTGGTGGCGGTGCAGGGAATTGAACCCCGGACACTACGGATATGAGCCGTATGCTCTAACCAGCTGAGCTACACCGCCTCTGTGAGAAAATTAAGTTTGAGCGACGCTCTATATATAACCGCTTAAATTTTGTCAATACCTATTGCTAGACATTGTCCAGTTCATAAACCACGATAACGCTGGTATCCTTGATCGATGTGCCGACAGATAAAACCAGGGCCAGAACCAGCTCGGGTTTGCCATCGTTATTAATATCTTTAAAGACATAATCAGCCACATAGCCGTTTATCTTTTTTGTTTTCCAGTTTTCGGCCATACCTAAACCGTCCCATTCGAGATTATATATTTCGCTCGAGGTAAACATTTTAACTTTTTTAAATAAACGACCGGCAGGTGATATGTTTTTTACTATAATCAGCTCTTTTTTACCGTCTTTATTGAAATCATATGTGAGAATTCTTAGATTCACATAAGCATACTTCGTTCTTTCATCGTTTTGCTGATTTTTTTTATCATCGATATTTTCCAGGTAATTGCTGCTGCCGCCGAATTCTTCATCACCGCGCCAGATAAGTTCGTCACTTTTAAAACCGAAAGTAAGAATCTGATTCGTGGCTTTTGTGGTTTTTCGGAAGATGCAGATGTGATCCAATTCGTCGAGGGCGACAATTTTATCATCGCCGCCCGTACCGAAATTATCAATCGCCAGGCCGTAAACTGATAAACCCAGGGGTATTTTCATCTTTTGGTCTTCAACAAACTCGCCGTTTCTCCAGACTATTTCATAAATCGGCGTATTGAATATCTCATCAAAGCCATAACTCTGACCCAAAAGCATCGGAACACCGGAAGGAGTATCGATTACTCTCAAAAACCATTTCAAATCGGAGGAGGTTTTTACATATTCTCCGTTTTTGAATTCCAGAACAAAAGAGTCAAGAATTTTCTCATTAACCGATGTCACAATAATCTGTTTGGTATTGCTTCTTTTTATATCGGCGACATCGACAGAAAGATATTTATCATAAGACTTTCCTTCTATCTTTTTTAACAGACTTAAATTATTGCCTGTTTTTTGATATATGTAAACATTACGATCATCAATGGTTACTACTTCATTTAACCCGTCGCCATTTACATCGCCTACATCCATGCCTTTAAATTCAGTCGGGAAGCGCTGGCTGATCCAGAAGCCTTTATGTTTAAAGGGGTCAGGGGAATTGATGAATTCGGTGTTGATTATAGAGGTCAGCGTTCCCTTTTTGCCGGATTTCATTCCGGCAATAATTTGCGATTCGCGTGATGTTCCGGGAGCTGCCGGTGTCGCCGCCGAAGGGCCGGCAGAAGGTGCTGACGCTGGAGGGGTGCCACCAAGAACATGCTGCACAATTCTTTGTGAAAAGTCGTTGATTTTTGGTATTACTTCATCAAGATTTGGTGATTGAGTAAAAAAACCGACATCGGATCTGGCTGTGTTGATATCAACCAATTTGCCATCAACGCTGATACTGTTACCGATTTTGGTTATGCTGCCCCAAACTACGTAATCAGATTTTAATTTTTTGCCGATATTGTAAACATCAGGCAAGGCAATTTCTTTAATGTTTGATTTTTTCAATTCTTCCTGAATGACATCTTTGGCCGTTACATCTATTTTATTGGATACGGAGGTGCGCGTGATGAGCATATCCATTATTCCCTGCCGGACATATTCAATGTTTTCAGAACTATTCAGCGTAAAGGGCAAAACAGTTATAACATACTTGTCTTTTGCCCACAGTGATCCTGTTGCGAGCATAAGAATAGCCAGGCAGATTATATATTTAAAGATTTTCTTCATATCGGTCTCCTTGATGTAAAGTTCCTATCCGTTTAAAATGTCCATGGGTTTTAACATTTAAAAAATGATAATTCAAGACTCATTTCGGTTAAGCAATGTCAATCTGCCGCCGGCCGGGAAAATGAAGAAGAAAAATTGTTCCGGTATAGATTAAGTGTCGGCAGCCGTAGTCGTTTCTTCCTCGGAAAAATTAACAGTCAGGTGATAAACACCGCATTCTAACCTTGATTGCACGGGGAAAGGCAGCTTTTCATAAACTTTCAGCATGGATTTATTGTCGCAAAGGACATCGGCGGCAAAGCCTTTTATTCCCTGTCCCTGCGCATATCTGACCAGAAGTTCCATCATAAAAGAAGCAATGCCTTTGGATTTAAATTTTTCATCGACAACAAAAGCGGTATCGGCAAAAGAACTATCAGGTTGACGGCTGTAACGGCCTTCGGCAATGATTCTTTCGGCGCCTGGTTTTTCCAGAATGCCCACAATAGACATGTCGCGCCGGTAATCAACGTTCACATATTCCTGCATTTTGGAATGAGGCATTGTTTTGATGGGACTGAAGTAACGGTAAAAAACCGTATCATCGGAAAAACGATAGAAAAGCCGACGCATTGATTCTTCATCGGAAGGTTTGATAGCACGAAAAAAAACCTTTGTGCCGTCGGGAAACGTATGTATCATGGCTATTTTATCCGGATAAAAATGGCCGGAATGCTGAAGATAAATCTGATCAGGATAAATAATCCTGGCTTTTTTGGCTTTATGCACCAGTTCTTCGCGGTCATCCGGATGGGCGATGTCAATCAACGATTGTGCTCTTTCCCGGACGGATTTACCAAAAAACGAGGCAATGCCGTATTCCGTTATGATTAAGTCCAATGATTCACGGATGGTGAACTGATTGGGATAGCTGTCTACGGAAAGCAGTATATTGGATTCATTTTTTAAATTTCGGCTGGGCATTGCAAAAACGGCCCTTCCTCCGCGGGAGCGTTCAGCGCCTGCGAAAAGTTCCTGAATCTGGCCGGGACCGGCCGTAACATTTCCTTTGCCTATATGGAGGGCGATGTTGCCGTTGAGATCGATTTTGCGTGCCGGTAAAATAACAACGAGCTTGTCGATTAATCCCATTTTTATATGGTCGGTGATGATATCAATGCGTTGAAATTCAACCAGCGGGTTGTTATTCAACCATTCCAGCAGTTCTTTTGTTCCCTGCGCATAGGCGGTCAGAGATTTACCGTGAAAAGATTTTTTCTTTTTATTGGTGACGGCGCCGCATTTCATTAAATCCATTAAAACATCGGTGAATGTATAGGTATGGATCCCCAGATTTTTTTTATGCTTTAAATGTTTTCCCAGTGCGTCGTAGAGAGGTCCTGCAAAAAAAGACAGGCAACTGCCGTCTTCCACCACGGCGGCTACGTTGGCGGCAACTTTATTCATAACGGAATTTTCCGGCCAGCGGGGAAAATAAATTAAAGGCTCTGTTGCTTTTATCAGATAATGGAAATCATTGACATGAACAAAGGTATCTCCCATTGTCCGGGGTACGTTGGCGTTGATTTCACCGACAACGAGGGAAGCTTTTTCCATGGCTTGCTTGGCAATATCCACGGCTACACCAAGACTCGAAAAACCGGCCTGATCGGGCGGTGAAATCTGGACAAAAACAGCGTCAATTTTGATCGTGCCGGAAGCGACAAACCGGGGAATATTGGAAAATTGACAGGGAATCATATCTACCGCACCGGATTGAATAGCATCGCTGGCCAGCCAGCCGGAAAAGAAAGTTTTCAAGCGGAATTTATGCTTGTTCTGGGTGGTGTTTAAGGAGACGACATCCCCCAGGCTGACAATCTGGATCAGCTCCAGATCACATAAATTGGCAAGCTGTGAGGATAGAAGGTGCTTAACAAACGTGCGTGGTTCGGCCACGCCTGTTCCCAGAAAGACACTCATACCCGGTTCAATTTTGGCAAGCACTTTGGCCGGAGATACCAACTTATGTTTCCATTCGGTTTCGGGCATTTTTTGCATATTGTTAAATCCTTGATGGGACTACGTAAAGCAGTACGGCCATAAAATGACAGGTACTGCCGGCCAGAACAAACAAGTGCCAGATGGCATGATTGAAGGGCAATGATTTCCAGGCATAAAAAATTGTTCCCACCGTATAAGACATGCCGCCGGCTATAAGAAGAGCAATGCCCTCTCCGGGCAAAGTTGAGAAAAGGGGTTTAATGGCAAAAATAACAAGCCAGCCCATTAAGATATAGGCGATGGTGGAAATAATTTTAAACCGGTTGATAAAAAAAGCTTTGAATATAATTCCTAAAACAGTCAACAACCAGACTGTGATAAAGATAGTCCAGCCCAGGGCTCCGCGAACTATAATAAGCATAAAAGGAGTATATGTTCCGGCGATTAAAACATAGATAAAGGAGTGGTCCAGAATTTTAAAAATATATTTGATCTGCGGTTTCTGGAAACTGTGGTAAAGCGTTGAAGCTGTGTAGAGCAGGACGAGAGAGATGCCGAAAATAGTACAACTCACAATCCGGCTTACTTGTCCGTAATGGCTGGAGAAGACAACCAGTAAAATTAATCCGGCAATGCTGACCAGTGCTCCGGCCCCATGGGTGACGCTGTTGGCTATTTCTTCAATAGCGTTGTTTCGGTTTATTTCCTGCAATCGGCTCATGATTGTTTATATCATATTTTACAATATTTATATTAATTATGTTTGCAAAGGTAATAGTCAATTTTTACTTACCCCGGGCAGATTAATCCTTGACGGAAGAGCGGAAATCGTAATAATAATAAACTAAATATTTTTCAGCTGTAATCCCGGCGGGAAATATTAATCACCTTTTTTTTCAGGAGAACAAAGTGATACCAAGATATTCAAGGGAGAAAATGGTTAGTATCTGGAGTCCGGAAAACAGATATCAAAAATGGCTTGATGTGGAAATATTGGCCTGTGAAGCAATGGCGAAGCTGGGGAAAGTTCCCGAAAGCGCAATTAAAACAATCAAAGAAAAAGCCGCGATCAATGTTGCACGCATCGATGAAATTGAAAAAATCACCAAACATGATGTTATTGCTTTTTTAACTTCCATTACCGAAAAAGTGGGAGAAGACGGGCGCTTTCTGCACATGGGGATGACTTCATCCGATGTCCTGGACACTTCATATGCAGTCCTTTTAAAAGAGGCTGCGGATATATTACTGGAAGATATTGATCATCTGCTGAAGGTATTGCAACGAAGAGCCTTTGAACACAAAAATACTTTAATGATCGGACGTTCTCACGGTATTCACGCAGAGCCGATTACTTTCGGGTTAAAGATGGCTCTCTGGTATCAGGAAATTGAGCGCAATCGCGGGCGTCTTCTTAGTGCCAGAGATACGGTCAGTACCGGCAAAATTTCCGGCGCCGTCGGAACGTTTTCCTTTATCGATCCTTTTGTCGAGGAATATGTCTGCCGTAATCTTGGTTTGAAACCGGCTCCCGTATCTTCGCAAATCGTTCAACGCGACCGGCATGCGGAATTTTTTACAACTCTGGCCATTATTGCGTCATCGATTGACAAGTTTGCCCAGGAAATAAGGTTGCTGCAGCGGACCGAGGTAAGAGAAGCCGAAGAATATTTTTCGCCGGGTCAAAAGGGATCTTCCGCCATGCCGCACAAGCGTAATCCGGTGCTTTCAGAAAATTTATCCGGGCTGGCCAGGCTTGTACGGTCTTATGCGGTGGCTGCTCTGGAGGATGTAGCCCTCTGGCATGAAAGGGACATCAGTCACTCATCAGTAGAAAGAGTTATCGGACCGGACGCTACGATAGTTCTGGATTTTATGCTGGGACGTTTTACCGGAATGCTCGATAAACTGGTTGTATATCCCGCAAGAATGCTGCAAAATTTAAATATGACCCATGGAGTTGTTTTTTCGCAGATGGTTTTGCTGGCATTGATTGATAAAGGTACGACCAGGGAAGACGCCTATGCCGTAGTTCAGAAAAATGCCATGAGGTCATGGGAAGAAGGCCTGGAATTTAAGGCCCTGCTGCAAAAAGATTCCGCAGTAACCAGGTACCTGACTAAAGAAGATTTAAAGTCGATCTTCAATGTCAACAATTTCCTGAAGAACCTGGATTTCATCTTCGGCCGGGTCTTTGGAAAAGAAAGTAAATAGAATTTTAAGCAGGCTGTTTATTTTGCGGTATTGTTGAAAAAGATCATTCCCTGACGACAATGGTATCTTTTATCAGATCGTTATTTATTTCAGGATAATCAAGGTTGTAGTGCAGGCCGCGACTCTCGCAGCGCATGCGGGCGCTCGCGGTAATCAACTTGGCGACAATTGTTATGTTGCGCAATTCGATTAGGTCTTTGGTTACTTTATAATCCCGATAGTAGTCGTCAATTTCCTTCTGAATTAATTCAATTCTTCTTGCGGCGCGTTCCAGTCTTTTATCGGATCTGACAATGCCTACGTAATTCCACATACAGCGGCGGATTTCATCCCAATTATGCGTGACGACAACAATGTCGTCACTTTCCGTGGTTCCGCTGGCGTCCCAGGGAGCGATAAAAACTCCGCTTTGCGGTGTTTTTGCGTAGTCTGCAGCAATCTTTGCACAGACACGATGGGCGTAAACCACCGCCTCCAGTAAAGAATTGCTGGCCAGGCGGTTGGCGCCGTGCAGTCCGGTACAGGATACTTCACCGCAGGCGAAAAGTTGAGGGATGGAAGTTTCACCGTAGGCGTTTACGGCAACACCGCCGCAAATGTAGTGGGCGGCGGGAACAACGGGTATCGGGTCACGGCTGATATCAATGCCGAATTCAAGGCATTTATTGTAAATGTTGGGGAAGCGGTTAATCAGGAAATTGCGGTCACGGTGCGTGATATCCAATAGAACATATTCATCCCCTGATTTCTTAATTTCCGTATCGATTGCCTTGGCAACAATATCGCGGGGAGCGAGGCTTTTCATGGGATGATATTTATCCATAAAAGGCGGGCCGTTTTTAAGTTTCAGAATACCGCCTTCACCCCGCACCGCTTCACTGATTAAAAAAGCTTTGGCGTCCGGATGATAAAGACAGGTAGGATGAAACTGGATAAATTCCATATTGGCGATTTGCGCTCCGGCGCGGTAAGCCATGGCGATGCCGTCGCCTGTAGCAATATCCGGGTTGGTCGTGATCAAATACACTTTGCCGGCTCCGCCTGTTGATAAAATGGTGTATCTGGCCCTGTATGTGTGAACCTCGCACTTGTTTATGTCGAGGACATAGGCGCCCAGGCAGCGCAGAGGTTTGCCTGCGGAATCTTTTTCCATGATCAAATCGATGCCGATATGATTTTCATAAATAAGAACATTTTGTAATTCTGCGACTTTCTCATGCAGAGCGCGTTCAATTTCGTGACCGGTGAGATCTTTTGCATGCAATACCCGGCGATTAGTATGGCCTCCTTCACGTCCTAAATCATAAGGATAGGGAGGGGTTTCCGATTTGGTAAATTGTACTCCCCAGTCGATGAGTTCGGCAATGCGGGGAGGTGCTTCCTTAACGACGAATTCTACAACATCCTTTTTACAAAGACCGGCACCGCAAATCAGGGTATCATTGATATGTTCCGCAAAACTGTCGGTTTCGTCGGTGACGGCAGCGATGCCGCCCTGCGCATAGTTTGTATTTGATTCGGATTTTTCTTTTTTGGTGACAATGGCCACACTGCCCAGTTTGGATGCTTTAATGGCCAGGCTCAACCCTGCAATGCCACTGCCCAAAATTAAAAAATCTGTTTTAAATTCCATAAGCAAAATATCCGAATTTTCAGCAAAACAGTAAAACTTATTTACAAATAGCCGGCACTTTTATATATATGTTTTTCTTTTTTAGCAAAGGAAAATCTGGTCTGACGGTAAAAAATCAGGTTCCCGGTGTGCGAACCGGAATGCCGGGCGAATAAGTCCTTCAGGATAATGTACCACTTAAATTCGAAAGTATTGAAAGAAGCAAAATGCTGGTTTTAGGAATTGAATCATCGTGCGATGAAACGGCGGCAGCGGTAGTTGCAGACGGTAAAATGTTTTCCAATGTGATTGCCTCGCAAATCAAGGATCACAGTAAATATGGCGGCGTAGTGCCGGAAATTGCTTCCCGCAAACATATCGAAGCAATATACACCGTCTTAGGAGAGGCGCTGGACAACGCTCAAGTGACTCTTGCGGATATTGAAGGTATTGCCGTAACCAGTGGCCCCGGCCTCATTGGGTCATTGCTGATCGGCTTATCTGCCGCTAAAGCTCTGGCTTACGCTTGCAATATTCCGCTGGTCGGTGTTAACCATCTGGAGGGTCATATTGCCGCATCGTTTCTTGCGGAAAAAACTCCGGCTTTTCCTTTTGTTGCGTTGGTGGTCTCCGGTGGTCATACCAATGTTTATCTCGCTAAAAATCATCATGATTTTATTTTGCTGGGTCAAACGCGCGATGATGCCGCCGGGGAAGCATTTGACAAAGCGGCGAAACTGCTTAACCTTGGTTATCCCGGAGGAGTGGTGATTGATAAAATGGCCAAGTCGGGAAATCCGCAGGCGGTGGCTTTTCCCAGGGCAATGAAGGATTCACCTGATTTTAGTTTCAGCGGTTTGAAAACTTCTTTATTGACCATGCTCAAAAAACGTGGCTGCGATTTTGAAAAAAGTCAATTGCCGGATGTAGTAGCGAGCTATCAGGAAGCAATAGTGGATGTACTGGTGGAAAAAACAATCCGGGCCGCCGGGGATAACGGTATTGACCGCATCGTTGTTTGCGGCGGAGTTGCCGCAAACGGAAGACTGCGTGAAAAATTTTCCGCTGCCGCCGCTGCCCGCAAAATCGATTTATTCATTCCGCCGATACTATTATGTACCGACAATGCCGCAATGATTGCCGCCATCGGCGAGATAATGTTAAAAAACGGCCACAGAGATTCCTTGAATTTGAATGCAGTATCGCGCTGGCCGTTAGTGTAATATGACTACACCCAAAGACATAATCAAACGTTACGACATTAAGCCCCGCAAAAAATTAGGCCAATCCTTTCTTCTGGATCAGAATATCATTCAAAAAACAGCCGCTGCCGCCGATATTGACAAAGAAGATGTCGTAGTGGAAATCGGTGCGGGCATTGGTGTTTTGACGGAAAATCTGGCGCAAAGATCCCGCAAGTTAATTGCCGTGGAATTAGATGAGAAATTGGTAGAAATACTGAAAGAAAAATTGGCCCGCTATGATAATGCGGAAGTTTATTCCGGTGATATATT
>MVRV01000089.1 GCA_002068015.1 Smithella sp. PtaU1.Bin162 | reverse complement strand
GGAAGAGTCAAACTGCTCATCCATCTTCTGTCGCCCGCCCGCAGGCCCGTGCAGATTACCCAGGATCTGAAACAATTCTGGAATACCGGTTACCCGCAGGTAAAAAAAGAACTGAAAGGACGCTACCCGAAACATCCCTGGCCTGATGATCCCTGGAACGCCCCTCCGACAAGAAAGACAAAAGCCCGCAGCTGAGAAAGTTAATAAGTTAAGAGCGTCCCTATTGCTGTCCCTTCAGTAAAATCAAATTCTTACATTGAACTAGCTACTGCTATAACTTATCCTGATACTCCAAGATTAACGCCGCCGTGATCCGGGCAACCTTGCCGCAAACCTTGGAGCATTTTTCGTAACCGCCGGCCTGGATAAACGCCTCGTATTGAGCTGGATCGGCAAGACTGTAAAATCTGCCGAAATTAGCTTTCTGCAGTTCGGTACAGTTGGTTGTACCCAGTTCCTTTTCGACTTTCCGTGCCAGCTTGAAGCCCGATCCCATTGTGCCAGCCATAGCTTTGGAATCCTTTACGTCGGCACTCGCGGTAACAAGTCCGAGCATCATCATGCCGCCGAGAAGTGCACCGCATGTTTCTCCCCGCATCGCTACTCCGGCAGCCAGCGGAGTGGCTGCTTTAATTGTATTTTCATCGCCGATATGCAGGTGATCCTGAATCGCCTTGACCACACAACGCGAGCAACCGTGAAACGATTTTTCATTTTCATAAGCCGCCTTCTCGATCCGATCTAACAGTACCTCTCTTGAATTTTCTTCCATCATCAAACTTCTCCTTTCATAATCTCCGTATCTATTTAACGCTATAGATTTCGTCTGAATAGATTTTTTAATCCATTCATTCATTGATCCGGGTTAGATGAATAACATCCTTAGACCTTAATATTATGTTTCAATACATGACACTCCTTGTAGTATCTTTGTCTGATTGATTATTATCTAATTCGATTAAATCATTATTCCTATCCATTATTATAGTTGGAGTACATTCTTTTACGCAACATTAAAGCCACAAATATACTACACTTTCCATTAGATATTTTCGGTAAATTCCCCCCTTTGCATCCTCCTTTCTTCTTTGCTTGTTTATATTCCGTTGTCCAATGCTATCGGCAGCCCGGATTGTTCCGCATAAGGTTTTATACCGGCGGTCTCGTATGGCCATGCCGCAATGCTTCCGTCAAGAAATCTGACGTTTTCATACCCTTTTTCCTTCAATATCCGCAGCGCCTGATAAGCCCTGTTACTGGTCTGGCAATAGATGATGATTTCCGTTCCCCGTGGCACTTCCGCCAGCCTGGTGCAGAGTTCGGGCAGCGGAATCAGCAGCGTTTGCTTTGATGCCTCGATATAACAGTTTTCCTTTTCCTGCGGAGATCGCACATCCAGCAGAACAAAGTCCTCTCCGGCGGTGATTTTTTTCTGTACTTCCGCAGGAACAAAGCCTTTGGCCATACCCGACTGCTTATTGCGTATGACATTGGCGGCGTTATGAACCGGATCAATTGCACTGTTATATGGCGGCGCATAAGCAAGATCGAGATTGGCCAGATCTTCAACAGTAGATTGAAAACTGATTGCCGTGGCCAAAACATCGATTCGTTTTGCGATATCGCCCATCCCCACACCCTGGCCACCCAGCACTTTCCCCGTCTTTTTATCAACGATTAATTTAAGCAATACTTTGCGGGCGCCGGGGTAATAAGCCGCGTGATCCAGACCCGGTATCAAACAGGTTTCTACGTCATAGCCTTCCGCCTTCGCCTGCTCCTGGGTCAGACCGACTCTGCCGACATTATAATCAAACAATTTGACGACGGCCGTTCCCAAAACACCGGGGAAAGTTTCGCTTCCGCCGGTGACATTGGTGCCGATGATTCTTCCATGCTTGTTGGCCGTTGAGCCCATGGGGGCCAGCATCTTTTTCTGCGTAATCCTGCTGACATTTTCCACGCAATCGCCGCCGGCATAGATGTTGGGGTCGCTGGTCCGGAGAAATAAATTGACGTTGATACCGCCAAGGCTGCCGATTGCCAGACCAGCATCCGCTGCCAGTTGCACGTTGGGCCGCGTTCCGATCGCCATCACAACCAGGTCGGCATCAATTTTCCCCTTGTCGGTAATTACTTTTTTCACCCAGCCGTCCTCGCCCTCAAAACAGACAACGCTGGTCCCGGCAATTATTTGCAGACCGCTTTTCTTCAGATGCCTCTCGGCGTAAGCTGCAATTTCAAAGTCAATTAACTTCGGCAGAATCCAGTCCAGCGCCTCGACGACAGTCACCTGCAAGCCTTGCGCAACAAGCCCTTCTGCTACTTCCAGTCCGATCAGACCTGCGCCGACAAACACCGCCGATTTGATTTTGCGGCCATCGACCAGTTCCCGTAGCTTCAGGGCATCAAACATTGTCCATAAAGAGCAAATGCCTTTCAGCTTGCTTCCTTCACAGCTAAGCCCGATCGGGGAGCTGCCGGTGGCCAGAATCAGCTTGTCATATTCGATCCAGGACTCCTGGCCGTTCTGCACGCCGCAAATACGAACTTTTTGTTTCTGACGATCTATTTCCATTGCCCGGGTGTTGCTGAGTAAATTGATGTTCATATTCTTTTTGAAATATGCCGGTGCTACAACATCCAGGGACTTCCGCTGCGTAATGCGGCCGCCGACATAATAAGGGAATCCGCATGTTGCCGAAGAAACATACTCCGTTTGTTCAATAATCGTGATATCAGCCTGCTGATCGCAACGGCGCGACCTGGCCGCCGCCTTGGGACCGCATGCGGTACCACCGATAACAACTATTTTATGTTTTGCTGTCATATCCACTCCATTTCTAATCATTTAAAGAACAATAATATTGTATGTTTTTAAAATGTTGCCACAATGTTATAAAAACTATATTCTTAAAACTTCTTCAATCCCCTTTTGCCTAGCTTCGAGAATCAATTGGGCCGCCCATCTGGCCGCTTTTCCTACAACGGAAGTGCAGGCTGTCGAATGGCCGCCAGCGGCAATAAAAGCGTCAAACTCCTTGTACATGTCGAAGGACCGACCCATTATTTTGGTCTGGATCTCACCGCAGGTGACAGTGGCGTATTCAGCCAGAAATTTATCGGCCATCTTTTTTCCCAGTTTATAGGCAAGAAACCTCTTCTTCTCCGGATCGGTGATATCTTTTAAATCCCGCCCGTAAATATTACTCAAAACCATGACCACCCCGGTCAGCGCTCCACAGTTGCCCCGATTGCTTAATCCCACGCCGCCGCCCAGACCTGTCGCGGATTTGAAGACATCTTTATTCGTCAATTCGGGGAAAACATCATACAACGCCCCGATTGCACACTGTGCGCATCCGCCGTAGTTTTTTTCGTATTCAAACCCCTGCTCATAAGCTTTTTCTTCCAGACTTTTAGACATAGTATTTGCTCCTATTTTTTCTTTATTATAGAAATTTACATTGCAATGACCAATCCATAAATTATTTCAGAATTTCAACATTTTTTAATTCCATTACGCTTTCGGTGCGGCAAGAACAACCTCTTGCTTTTATTTAATATAAAGGATGTTTATTATTTTTCCCGGGAATACGGCCAAGCCATAATACCGCCTTCCATAACCTTTACATTTTGCCATCCTTTGGCTTCCAGTGCGAGTGCCGCCTCGTAACCGCGCAGCGATATTTTGCAGAAGCAGATGATTTCCCTGTTTTTATCTTCCGGCAGCTCTTGAAGTCGCTTGCGCAGCGCCTCTAGAGGAATGAGAGTCTCCCCGATACCCAGACGCATTTGTTCGAATTCTTCTGGACCGCGGACATCCAGTAAAAAAGGTTTTTCGCCGTTCTTCAGCTTCTGCATTATTTCCACTGAAGAGATGCCTTTAAGCCGGCCTTTCATTTTATTCTGCATGATGTGCGCTGTGGCGATGAAATGATCGATGGCGAGCGAAAAGGGCGGTGCATAAGGCAGATCGGTATTGGTTAAATCATCTACCGTTAATTTCCCTTGGATTGCCAACGCCCACTGGGCGATCTGTTTGGATACATTTCCCGGTCCGATACACTGCGCACCCAGCACCTTCCCGGTTTGAGAATCAGCAACCAGTTTTGTTACCAGAAGCTTTCCGCTCATAAAGCCTGGTTTGTCGGGACTGGAATTAATTACCGTAATAATGTTTTTTAATCCCAGCCTCCGGGCTGAAGATTCGGAAAGTCCGGTGGCGCCTGCTGTGTAGTCGAAAACCTTGCAGATGCCCGTTTGAATCGTTCCCGGAAATGTAACACAATTTTCCGATGCCGCGTTTTCTCCGGCGACCCTTCCTTCGAGATTCGCGAGATCTCCGTAAGGTGCCAGCACTTTTTTGCCGGTGATCCGGTTTACCGTTTCTACGCAGTCTCCCGCCGCATAAATATCAGGATCGGATGTCTGCATGTATTCATTGACTTCAATTCCGCCTAGGTCGCCGATTTTCAGACCGGCCTGTCTTGCCAGTTCGACATTGGGGCGGACACCCACAGCCACTACAGCCAGTTCGCAGGGCAGCTCCGTGCCGTTTTGCAGCTTAACTGCCGTTAGTTTTCCATCCTTGCCCAAAAATGCCGCAATGCCGTTTTCGGTAATTACATTAACACCCTTGCTTTGTATATGATTCTCCACCAGTTTGGCGAGTTCCCAATCGAGAAATGTCAAAAGCTGCGGTAAAAGCTCAATAACTGTGATTTCCATACCGGCGAGCTGCAATGCTTCGCAGGTTTCGATGCCTATTAATCCTCCGCCGATGACGACGGCATTTTTAACTCTGCCTGTGTCACAGGCTCTGCGTAAAAAATCAGAATCCCTCATGGAATGCAGTGAAGTTATACCGTTGAGTTCTTTGCCGAGAACAGGTAGTGTCAGGGGTGTTGAACCTGTAGCTATAATTAGACGGTCGTAACTTATGGTGTTCTGTTCACCGGTTACGATATTCTTGAAAGTAATCTTACGGTTCTTTCGGTCGATCATAGTTACTTCCGTATTGACTTTTGCCGCAATGTCTTTTGTATCGAGATAAAATTGCGGATTTCTGGTTACTCCGGAAGACGTAGAAAGAAGAATGTTGCGGTCATCGAAACACCCGCCTACATAGTAAGGATAGCCGCAGGAAGCCATGGAAAGGTCAGGGTCTTTCTGCAGAACAACAATTTCGGCGTTGCCGTTGATCCGGCGGGCTTTCGCCGCAGACTTGGGGCCAGCGGCCGATCCGCCGATGACGACAATTTTTCTTCTTGATCTCATGATTTTACTCCTGTTGTGAAAAATCGGATTAGGTACGTGATATAGATATGTTATTGATTCCGTTGTTTTAATGGTATGTATGCCTTTTACCCCTATGATCTGCCACATGAGGAATTCCCAAAGATCGCTGTCTACTTCATTTTGCTCGGGCATAGCGGCAATGTCATGCACAAGCAAATAGATTTCTGCGTCTATTGGATAGAGACACTCTGGATTTCCGACAAATATTACTTCATAGATACGTCCGCTTTCGGCTTGAAAAAAATGTCTTGTTTTTCCGGCAACATCTTCCGGCTTTAAATTTAATTTTTTTCGGAGGAACTGATGAAACTTATCAGGATGGTATAGTCCAGTTTCTGAAAGCACCAATTTTCGGTGATACTCAAAATATTTCTGTTGAGGTTTAAGCCATTGCATAGTTAGTAAAATATTTTCTTTCTCATAATTAAATCTAACAATGTCACACTATTCCTTGGTACTTTCTGAGAGCATAATAATTTTTAAAGTCTTATTAGTTAGACTTTTTGTTTAAATGAACTGATTTTCAGCATTCAATATTGCTAGCATACTTATTACTAGTATACTAGCAATAAGTACAAAAAAATTATTCTCTTTGTTTACGGATTAGACTAATAATACGTCTAAACTCTTTTTCTTCAGTCTTGCTAATTATTTTTAAAAAATCTTTATTAGCTTCTTCTCTTCTCCTACTAAGTTCTTTACCCGTAATTTTCCCCTTTTCTGTTAAATATATTAGAATTGAACGTCTATCATGAGGGTTATCCTTCCTAACAATAAAACATGCAGATTCAAGACGATCAAGGATTCCTGTTACGGTGGAACTTTCCAGCTCAGTCTTTTTACCAAGATCAATGGAAGTTACACCTTCTTCTTCATAAAGACAGCAAAGAATCATCGACTGAATTGCAGTAATATTTAAATCAGATACTTTTTGGCCCCAAATTTTTATTGCCAGTTGGCTAAGTCTTGTAAGTTGAAAAAATACACATTCGTTATCTTTCATCTTTGTTTAAAGTACCTACTTTTAATTTACTTGCATGCTAGCATATATTTACTTCTTCAACTTGTCAATAGTATTTTTTACTCTTGTCAATTAAGAGTTAAAAGTGAACCGTTTTTTGAGGATTTAAAATTTAAAGGTGAACACCTGAGAAGCGTTATAATCCATTTAAAAAGGAGGATTATAACGTGGTTCAGTTACACAAGCGTTTTACCGACGAACAAATCAGGGAGTCGGGGGGCTTTGGCTGCAAAGCGGCGGCGAAACTCAACCAGAGATCGGCGGGACAGATAATCGTCATCTTCGTTGATGTCCAGCGCATATTGCCGAAGAATATCGAAACTGAATTCGCTCAGATTGTAAGAAATTAGGGACAGCGCCCTATTATTTATAAAGTAATCTCCTTTTTAAACTTGTTATCTGTAATTTGAATATTTTTAATGATGCTTGTTTTAGATGTGTCACTAATCCTCCCCCCTGCTTTTTCTTTGAGGATGACTGACTGATGAAAAATTTCAAAGTGCTGCATTTACTGAATATGGAATTATCCCCCTTCGCTA
>MVRV01000088.1 GCA_002068015.1 Smithella sp. PtaU1.Bin162 | reverse complement strand
AATAGCCGTCTACCAATTGCAGTCGTGTTTACTTCACAATTCCTAAGGCATTCAATATTCTTAAAATATGATGTTGCGCCATATTGGGCCGGTTTAAACAAACTTTTGAACTTTTTTACGCTCATCTTCAGTAAACATCTCTCAAATATGTTTACTAATAAAAAACACATTCCTCATATTGTGTCAAGGGAAAAAATATAGCGGGACATTAAATTCAGCGGCAGAAAATTACCAACCACGGCTCTTCTTTAAATTATAGTTTACAACTAAATATATCAACATCTTAAATGTATGATATTTGCCCGCTGAAAAGAATTGTTCCCCGCAAATCGGCAGGACCATTAATCCAAAAAAAACTTGTCATCTTGCTTTTATTATAGTAAACACTATCAGCACAATGTTTACTAGTAGTGTTATTACGTCATTAAGATAATAAGGAGAAAAATATGGAAAAGTTGATCATCAACGTTGCTCTCATCGGCAACACAACGACCCGGGACAAGAACCCCAACCCTCCCATGACCCCGCGGGAAATTGCGGAAAGCGCAATTGAAAGCTATCAAGCCGGAGCGGCGGTATGTCACGTTCATGTGCGCGATCCGATCACTCAGATTACTTCGATGAACTATGAGCTTTACCGGGAAGTGTTCGAACGCATCCGCGAGAAGTGCGACATGGTCATCAATCTCACAACCGGCACAGGGGGACGACTGTTCTGGGATCCGCAAACAAATGTATGGGACACATCCGGTCTGAAGTCTCCGGAGGAAAGGGTTGAGCACGTGGTCCGCCTACAACCGGAAATTTGTTCCCTCGATATCAGCACCTTGAACATGGGCAACAGGGCCTTCGTCAATCTGGTCCCCATCGTGGAGAAGATGGCGGCCATGATCCGCGATGCCGGAGTCAAGCCCGAGCTCGAAGTTTTCGAGCCCGGCGACATCCTCTTCGCCAAGGATCTGGTCCGGAAGGGACTGGTGGAAAATCCGCCTCTCTTGCAACTTTGCCTTGGTATTCCGGGAGGAATTGGGGCCACGCTGGAGGATTTTAATTTTATGCGCAGCCGGTTGCCGGAAAATGCTTTATGGTGCGCCTTCGGGGTGGGACCGGCTCACTTTCCCATCGCTTCTGCGGCTATCATTGCCGGCGGCCACGCCCGCGTAGGATTTGAGGACAATTTGTATATCAGCAAGGGAGTCCTGGCAACTAGTAATGCCCAGCAGGTGCAGAAGGTTGTAAAGCTGGCGAACATGCTCGACAGAGAAGTCGCTACCGCTTCAGAAGCCAGGCGGATTTTGGGAGTAAATAAACACTAAGGCAGGCAAAAGAAAGGAAAGGTGTGACGGTTATGAAAAGCAAAGCAATGGTATTAGAGGCTCCGGGAAAAATGTCTCTTCAAGAGTTCGACATTCCGGAAATCGGTCCTGAAGACGCTCTTCTCAAAGTGGAAATGGTGGGAGTATGTGGTTCCGATGTCGGAATGTACCATGGTAAAAAAACCAGAAAGCCGCGGCCTTTCCCTATCATTATGGGGCATGAGATAGTCGGGGAGATTGCGGAAATCGGAGAAGCGGCAGCATGCTCGCACGGCGTTCAAAAGGGCGATCGCGTTATTGTGGAATATGCTTTCGGTTGCGGGCATTGCAACAATTGCCTCATGGGAAAATATGTACAGTGTGAATCCCAATTCTGCTACGGATCGATGATATCGTGCAATGACCAGAAACATCTCTGGGGTGCCTACAGTGAATATCTCTATGTTGCTCCCCATGCGGTAGTTCATAAGATCAGCCGGGATATTCCGCTCGAGTCAGCGGTATTAATTTCGGCCGTTTTGGGAAATGCCATCCGATGGTTGCGCATAATTGGTGAGGTCACAATCGGCGATACCGTCGTGATTCAGGGACCTGGCCAACAGGGACTGGCCGGCGTTGTGACGGCACGCGAATCAGGTGCGGCAAATATCATTGTTATCGGCACATCAATTGATGAATCCAGAATGAAGCTTGCGCGCGAGTTCGGCGCAACTTACTGCTGCAATATTGACAAAGAGGACCCCCTTGAGGTGGTAAAGCATATCACCCACGGAACAATGGCCAATATTGTCATGGAAGTGTCCGGTCGTCCCCAGGGGCTTATCGCAAGCCTTGATCTGGTCGGCAGAGGAGGAACAATTGTGGTCCCGGGCATGTACGGAATGGATACGGAAATTCCCCTTATGATGGACAAAATAGTTTATAAAGAAGCAAAGATGCTGGGTGTATTCAGCCATAACATTACCTCCGTCATTCCCGCCATTAAATTGGTGGAATCCCAAAAGTATGCTCTGGAGAAAATGGTTACTCATCGTTATCCCCTGGAAAAAGCTGAGCTGGCCGTTCGTGTGGCAGGAAGAGAAATCAAGGGAGAAGATCCCATCAAGGTTGTCATCGTACCCTGAGGACCAGATTAAAAATGCGGCAGAGTATCTGGAATTGATCCCGGGCCGACATTCTACGAGCAGGAAAAATTATGGAAGATGCACAAAGTCATATCGGAAAAGAATCACCAGAGTATACATTTGAAGTAGAAAAGGGAAATATTCGTGATTTCGCCATTGCTATCGGTGACAATGATCCAATGTTTTACGATGAAGACTATGCCGGAAATTCGCGCTTCGGCGGCATCATTGCTCCTAATACGTTCAGTCATGCCCTGAGAGGAAACAAAATATCTCTTTTAAAAAACATTCCGCAGATTGGAGAGCGCATCCCTGAGAAAATGCTTCATGGAGAACATGAAATTGAATATTTTAAGCCGTTGCGGCCGGGAGATATTATTAAATTCAAGATCAGGATTGCCGATATCTTTAGGCGCGATGGAAAACGCAATGGAGCAATGGATGTTGTTGTGATGGATGTGCATTGCTGTAATCAATACAAAGAAAAGGTTTTAACCTATCGTCAAACTTTCTTAATTCGCAGAAAATGAAGGGTGGGTAAACTACAATGAAATCAAATCAGGAAGGTGACGATTTTCATTCGTATCAAGATATAAAAAATTATAGAGAAAACATCGTTTATTTTAACGATGTAAATGTAGGAGACGAAATAACACCATTGATCAAGGAACCGGTAACCAGGACACAAATTGTGAGATATGCCGGAGCTTCCAAAGATTTCAATCCGATGCACCATGATGAACCTCTTGCTCAAGCAGCGGGGATGAAGGGAGTGTTTGCCCACGGAATGATCAGCATGGCCTTTTTAGGTCAAATGATAAAAGACTGGTGCGGTCATGAAAGATTGCGTAAGCTAAAAGTTCGTTTTAACGACCAGGTTCGACCGGGAGACATAATTACTTGCAGGGGAAAGGTTACAAAAAAGTATACTCAGGAAGGTAAAAATCTTGTTGAAGCTGATATCTTTGCACAAAATCAGAATAACGTGATTGTGACGTCGGGTTTTGCCGTCATAGAATTACCGATTAATTAGTCCCGTAAATTCCAATCCCGTAATACAGGTGTCTCCGGGCACCTGTATTGAGATCTCCACAAGTTCCGACGCTTATCGGAATTTGAACTTTCAAAACGGCACCACACTCTAACTTAACAGGTAAGACACGTTTTCAGGGCAGGCGGCGGGTCTGCCTTTATTTCATTGAACTTCCTGAAATCTGTAAATCAGCTGTTTCTCATTAAGTTTATGCACAGCAATCTTCAGCTTCATTCCGATTTGCAGACTTTTGGCGTCAATCGCCGGATCCAACTGTCCGAACACCTTGCAAGAACCAAAATCAACTACGGCGATAGTATAGGGCAAATCCGTTTCAAATCCGGCGGGTGCATAATAAAGAGTGCTGAAAGTTTGCAATATTCCGTAACCGGTCACTTCCAGCCATTCCATATTACCATCCAGCGATTTGCAGCAGTCCGCCCGCGGCGGAAAAAAACGCTCCCCGCAGGTCTTGCATCTGGTACCCATAATTTTTCCTTGCTCAAGGTAGTTGATAAAATCATTAACTTTTGTAATGCTTGTAAAGCTGACCGTCCCGAACCTGCTGAACCTGTTGTCTATTTCTTTTTCACCCATAGTTATTCTCTCCCCAGGATCATGACGTTAGCATATATCCCCACGCCGCCGATATTGTGTACGAGGCCGATGGATGCATCCTCTACCTGAGCAGCGCCGGCTTCGCCGCGCAACTGCAGGACGATAGTCCTCACCTGAGAACCTCCGGTGGCTCCGATAGGATGTCCCTTGGAGAGAAGTCCGCCATCCACATTAACAGGTATTATCCCTTCTGCATATGTCTCCTTGGCCCGGATCAATGCCGCTCCTTCGCCCGGTTTGGCAAAGCCAAGGTTTTCATAGGCCATTAATTCCGCAATCGTAAAGCAATCATGCACTTCGGCGACATCTATATCCTTCGGCTCAACCCGGGCCATATGGTAAGCTTGTTTTCCCGCTTCAACTGCCGCCGCCAGACCGGAAAAATCATTCCGACCGGCCATATTGACGGATGCCGTTGCGGAACCCAATCCGAGAATCCATATCGGTTTTCTAGAGAACGCCTTGGCCTTTTCCTCATTTGCCACGATGACGCAGGATGCGCCGTCGGCATTGGCACAACAGTCGCCCATCCGCAGCGGGCTGGCTATAGGATTCGTAAACTTGCTTTCCGGGTTAACAAAGGCGTCCATCGTCAACGTCTGTCGGATCATTGCCTTGTCATTTTGAGCACCGTAATGTGCCGACTTAATCCGAATCTGGGCCAGATCATAAAGTGTCGTTCCATATCGGGTCATGTGTGCCTGTGCATGCAGGGCATAATAGGCCGGCATCATCGTCCCAAACGGCGCTTCCCACTGGATATCGGCGCCACGCCCCATTCGTTCCTGTGATTCCGCTGAAGTGATCTCGGACATTTTTTGAAATCCCGCTACCAGAACAACATCATGCAACCCGGATTGCACGAGAGAATAAGCCAGACGAATTCCCGTAGTACCCGATGAACAAAGAGACTCCACGTAACATGTGGGCTGCGGATTCAACCCGAAGTATTCCGCAAGCACCGCAGAAGGGGATCTTTGCTTGTCATACTCCGGAGCAGAACATATAATACTCGCATTAATATCCTTTGTTGATAATGCCGCATCTTGCATCGCTTCCGAGAATGCCTCGAAAGCCAATTCTCTGATCGACCCCCGGAAACTACGCACAAACCTGCTCTGCCCGACTCCGATAATTCCGACTTTCCCCATAACATCGTCCCTCTGACCGTCGCCTTGCGATGACCACTTGATTTTTATACCAATTCAGAATTGCACGTCTTTCCGCGGTATTTTTTGTCCTGATGTATAATCATACCAACCCTTACCCGTCTTGCAACCCAAATCACCACTCCAAACGAGCTTCTCCAAAAGCGGACTCGGCCTCCACTTCGGATCTTTATAGCCGTTGTGCAAAGTCTGCAAAACATGCAAACCCACGTCGAGACCGACAAAATCAGCCAGCTCAAAAGGACCCATGGGATGGCCGAGAGCTAGCTTCAAAGCCTTGTCAATGTCTTCCAGGCGTGCGACTCCTTCCATAAGACAATTATAAGCTTCGAGTCTTAACGCCGCATTGATGCGATTCACCAGAAACCCCGGAACATCCTTTACCATAACGCTTTCCTTTTTTATTTTTTCCACAAAAAGAAGGGCCTTCCCAATTGTTTCCCGGGATGTTTTCAGGCCGGGAATAATTTCCACAAGGCGCATGATATGAGGAGGATTAAAAAAATGAATGCCGATGAACCGGTCAGACCTTTTGACTGTTGAGGCAAGACGCGTAATCTGAATTGATGATGTGTTGGTGGCAAAAAATGTTTCCCGGGGACAGATTTCATCCAGCACGGAAAAAATCCGCGCCTTCAGGTCATACTCTTCAAACACAGCCTCAATAACCATCTCAGCACAACCGGCATCATCAATAGATGTGGAACCCTTGATAAGGGACAGTATTTTTTGTTTTTCATCAATACTGATTTTTTCTTTTTGCACCTGGGAAGATAACGATTGCTCAATGCGACTGATGCCGTTGCCTACGATATTATCATCTACATCATGCAGGATAACCGTATAGCCGGCACCAGCCGTCACCCGGGCAATTCCTGCGCCCATTTGCCCCGCCCCGACAACCATGACGACTCTTTGTTCCATCTCCTTTATTCCTTCCGGCATATTTGGCAAACACCGCTGTAAATCATGGCTGTTTCCATATAAACAACTGGTGTCAGATGTATAGTGATTATGGATTACAGCCATCAGTTGCGGGTGCTGTCTGACCAGTCAGCACCCGCAACTGCCGTTTCTTTTCACTGCCCTCGTTTTTGCACTCCGCATTAACCTGCCGCCTCGCATAGCGGGAGTTGCTTGATTAACTTGCTGCGGCACTCAAACATTTTTAACTTAACGTCAGCTTCGGCAGCCATAGAGCAATCTGTGGGAAAAGAATAACGATGATCAACCCGACACCCTGCAAAATCACAAAAGGTACTATCGAGCGATAAATATCTCCCATTGTTGTTCCAGCCGGAGCAATTGCCTTCATGTAAAAAAGATTAAATCCAAAGGGCGGTGTCAGATAACCCATTTCCATATTCATTACAAAAAGCACGCCGAACCAGAGAGGATCAAAACCCAACGACGTAATCACCGGTACAAAAACGGGAGTACAAATCATGATAATCCCTGCCGGATCCAGCATGCAGCCTAAAATGAAAAAAATAATCTGCATAGTGATCAGAATGGCCCACTTACCGCCGGGAATAGACATCATAAGATGCTCCATTAGAGTATGCGCTCCGGTTCCGGTATAGACAGCTGTAAAGCAATAAGCGCCAATTAGTATCCAGACAATCATCGCCGTAAGAGCGGCCGTTCTGTGACAGGCTTCCTTAACCAGATCCCATTTCAGTTTACGGTAAACCGCGGCCGAAACAACCGCTCCCACGCAACCCAGAGCGGAAGCTTCCGTTGCCGTGCAGATACCGGCATAAATTGATCCCAAAACCATAATGATGATGATAATCGGCAAGATTACAGCTTTCAGGGAAATTAATTTTTCCCGCCACGAAACCCTTTCTTCCGGGGGAAGAGCCGGTCCCATTTCCGGCTGAAAATAGCATCTTATGCCGATGTACAAAATGAAGAGACAAGCCAGCAAAAGACCGGGTAAAACACCTCCGGCAAATAATCCTCCGATAGACAATCCGGTGAGCGTGGCGTAAAGAATCATGGGAACGCTGGGCGGAATGAGAATACCCAAGGCACCTCCTCCGGAAACGGAACCCATAGCTATTGTCTTGGAATAACCTCTTTTCAACATGGCGGGAAGGGCAATAACTCCCATGGACACCGTCGCCGCACCGCTGATTCCGGCCATTGCGGCGAAAATGGTGCAGATGATTACCGTGCCGATGGCCAGCCCGCCCCGCAACGGTCCCATCCAGCGATGCATGAGAGTATAAAGATCATCGGCAACGCCCGCCCTCTCCAGAATCATGGACATGAAGATGAAAAGAGGAATAGCCAGCAATGTGAATTTATTCATTGCTCCCCAGGCCTGACTTGTAACCAGATAAAGCCCTTTGTCTCCCCAGAGAATACAGGAACCAACAACTCCCACACCTCCCAAAACAAAAGCCAGTGGTAAACCTAAAGCCAGGAGTAAAATGAGCGATCCGAAAAGCAGTAGTGTTATTAATTCAATGCTCATGACTCTTCCTCCTTTTTACCGGTAATGGCCAGCCTCAGATCGCCGATATAATGAATCACCCCCTGTAAAAACATAAGCAGCGCCCCCAGAGGAATCATCATTTTAACCGGATACAGCGGGGGTGCAAAAACCGTCGAATCCGTTTCCCGGTAAACGAAGGAATCCCAGGCCAAATCGCAGCCTTTCCAGAACAGCACACCGCAGAAAGCAAAAAAGAGCAGCCAGGTGAAACAATTGATAACAGCTCGGGTGCGCAGCGAAAAATGTTCTGTCAGAATTTCCACGTTCACATGGCCTTTACGCTGCTGAAGGAATCCTCCCAAAAGAATAACATAGGCACCGTAAATCATTTGGGATACTTCATGAGCCCAGATGGTCGGCTTGTTCAGAACGTAGCGGACAAAAACCTCATAGACGATCACGGCAACGAGGAGGAGAAGGAAGAAGCTGACGGCCTTGCCGAGATATATATTTATAGCATCTATCGTCTTGAAAAACTTATTCATGAAAAATCTCCTTTGAAAATCTGGGAAGCAGGACAATCTTTTTCCAGACTAATCAATCGATATATTTAAGCTCTTTCAGGTAAGCTTTCAGCATCGCCACCGCTTTGGCCGAAGCTGCATCCTTGGCCGCCATTTTATCCCAAAGTTTCATGGCCGTGGTCCTCATTATTTTCTGACTGGCCGGATCAAGCGTGCATACCGTCACTTTATAATCTTTGATCATGGTATCGAGAGCATCTTTTTCTTCCTGCGCGTATTCCACCGTTCGTTGATACGCTCTTTCCTTAAGAGATTTATTCAGAATGTCCCTTATATCTTTGGGCAGTGCTTCAAAAGAATCTTTGTTGATAATAATGCAATCCGTTGCCGATACGGCAAAATCGGGCTGAATATAGTATTTGGCGACTTCGGGAAGTTTCATGGTCAGAGCTCCGCGGGCGGCGCCCCAGTGCGCTCCTTCCACTACACCGGTTTGCATGGCCAGATAAAGTTCGGTACCGGGAATCATGACGGTAGCAGCGCCCAATTCATTCAACATCTCGGCAATAGCTCCGGAAGAACGAATTTTATAACCTTTAAGATCCTCGACTTTATAAACAGGTTTTTTACCGATCATGGCGGTAGGATAAGCTCTTTCCGAAAAATAAACTAGATTGTGTTTGGCGTGCTCATCCTTCATCATCTGCTCGAAACCAAGATCAAAATGAAAATGCAGGCATTCCTGGGCAGTCTTGAAAGCCAGCGGACAATTGGCGGCTATCGCTGCAACGGGGACAATAGTCATCCAGTAAATAGGTGAACCGGTTGCTCCATCAACCGTACCTTTGCGGCAAACGGCAAAGATATCTTTGGTCGGCACCATCGCTCCGGCCGGATGAAACGTAATCTGCAAGCGGCCTTCGGTGAGTTTGTTGATTTTCTGCTCGAAAAATTCCTTAAGCGGCTTATATGCTGCAGAGCCGGCCGGCAGGTGAGACTGGATATTCCACTTGTAAACTTTTTGATCTTTTGACTGTTGCGCCGAGACCAATCCCGCCGTGAAAAGCAAAAAGATCCCAACTAAAATCGTACAAAAAAATCTTTTTTTCATTGCATATCCTCCTTTTTAATCAATTTTTAACAAATAATGATCACGAACACTCCATGCATTCCACAAATTCTCTTTTCTCTTTTAAGCGGTTTGCGTAATCCTTTTTCAAACGTTTCCTTCCATACTACTTCAGGAGACCTGCCGCCGACAGCTTATCCCACCAA
>MVRV01000087.1 GCA_002068015.1 Smithella sp. PtaU1.Bin162 | reverse complement strand
GGAAGCAAAACCGGTTCCGCCGATACCCACAGGACCGGAGGCGGTCGGCGTTAAGGTTGCAGACCCGGCAGTAGCGGTGGCACCCGGATAAAGGCCCAGATTGCCAGACTTGTATTGCCCTCCCCACATCATTCCCAAATCACGGGCAGTTGATTTTGTCGTCTCCACAATGTTGGCCTTGATTAAGATCTGCGGCGTCGGTTTATCCAGTTTTTCAATGATCGGTAGCATTTTTGTTAAATCACCCTGCATGGCTGAAATAATCAACGAGTTGGTGTGCTCATCGACTTTTACGGAACCACGCGGTTTACCGTCCTTGTCTTTGGTCAGAAAATCCTGCAGTGTTTCGGCCAATTTTTTAGGGTCGGTATAATCAATGTTGATCACTACCGGCTGCAGCAGTGGTTCGATCCATTGAATATCCCGCATGCTCATTTTTTGTTTGAGATCCCGATCAATGTCTTCAATTGACATCACCCGGATAATATTACCTTCCCAGATGTATGATAAACCATAAGTTCTGAGCAATCCCGTAAAGGCCTGGTCCCAGGCTACACCCCGGAAGTCTACGCTGACTTCACCTTTTATATCGTTTTTCATCAGGAGATTTAAATCAACGGCTTTAGCCATTGCCCTTAAAACAGCCTTCAAATCGGCCTGGCGCATCGTCAGGTTGATTTTTTTTGTCGGCATTTGTTTTTCGACAACGGGAGGGATCGCAGGCCTGGCCGCCAGTGCCGCCATATCTATTTTCTTGGGTTCGGCGGCCGGGGAATGGCCCTGAGAAGTTTCGGCAAGCGTATTCCATTTTTCAAAAAAAGGATCTTTCTTTGTAGTCTTCGCACTATCGGCACAACCGTAACAAACAATCAAAAAAACAATGGCTAAAACGACATGGCCAATCCTTTTATCGATTACTGAACATTTCAAATCCAATATATCCCCCGATACTTATTTTCATTCCTGAATGGGAATCTCCAGTTCACTTCCAATACTTTTATTACTGAGAACAACCTTGAGCGCCGTTATCTTTTTTAAGACATAGCCGTTTATTTCCAGCTCATCGCCAATACTATACTCTATTCCGTTAAGAACCGCCATTTGCTTTTGACCAATATCAATGTAACCGGAATATATTATTTTAGCCGTCGAACTTTCAGTAGTTTTCGCCTTGTCTTTATTAGCCCATTCCCTGTAGGAACTTTTTTCCCAAAAGGGATTTTTCTCCCAATCAGCTTCAGCCCTCTCTACTATATAAGTATCGCTTAAGCTTAAGGCATTTTTCATAAAATCTCCAGCTATATTGTTTACATAACTGCTTTTCTCCACTGGATTGATTTTGGGGTTGTCTTTTTGCCCTTTCCCTCCGGAAAATACGGTATAGGCGCCGTAGAGCAAGGCTACGGCCGCTATAGCTATTATTATAATTTGTCTCTTGTTGAGTTTTGCCATATCCGATCAGCCACCTAAAGCTATTAATATTTTCATACGAAATTCCAGCGCATCGGGCTGTTGTTGAATATGTATTTCTTCAATTCCATCCAGATATGATATATCCCCCAGGCTAATGAGCAGCTTTCTGAAATTAACAAATTCTCCTTTGACCACCGCAGTGTTTAACATGGAATTAGCGGTACCGGTCAGTGAACTCAATTCCGGGGAAACGGATATTGTCTTTAATCCTGATTTTTCCGCCATTTCGTTAAATACATTTTGGAATCTGTTCGCTTCCTGACGAGACAGAGTAGTCTTAGCCGGGTTGGATAAAATCCGAAAATTTTTCTTTTCTCTGTTTTTCATCAACATTGCATATACGGAATTTAAATTTTTTTGTTCTTCAATTTGATACTTTAACTTTTTTATATCTTCATTGATAAAGGATTTATAACTTAATACGGGAATTACACCGGCAACGAGAAACAAGATCACAACACCCAGGCCAATAACCAGGCGCCGGAAAACTTTTTCCGGTATGTTAAATTTGTTTTTCATCATTTCTCTATTTTCGCACTCATCGTAAACTGCAATACATTATTACCTTTAAAAGCAACAATACTGTTTTTATAAACCGACACCTTGTGCAGCATTGGTGAATTACTTAATTTCATTATGTATTGAGCCAGATATGAATCCAGCATGCTGCGCTCGCCGGTAATAATTCCTTCCAGCGTTATTCCTTCGGACTCTTTTGCCGCTTTATCCGTTTTTACCGCAACGGCAGTGCTTCTCGTTGATATTATCGTCATGTTAATGAGCTTTATGTTTTGCGGAGTCAGCGCTGATATTTCTCCGATCACAGCCATGCCAAGGTATCTTTGCGCGTATTGCCGGGATATTTGCTTTTGTGTTTTTGCATCATTAATCATTTTTGTAACTTTATCCGCTGATATCTCCGGATTATATATGACCGACAATTCTCTTTTCAGAGTTTCTTTTTGCTTGCTAAGAGCAATTACATTCATGCCCTGATAAATTATTGTCAATATACAAATAACTCCGGCAACCAGTGATGCAGCAACAATTCCCCGATTAATCCATCCTAAGGTAATTTCCTTATTTTCTTCCTTATAGGTAAAAATCAAATTAGGAGTGCGCTGATTGCCGGAAAAAGAAAGTCCTAATGCCGGAACAAGAGCCATTCTGTCCGTTAAAGAAATGCTTCCCGCTCCCTGGCTCGTATCCTGATACTGGAAGGGATCAAACACTTCGCTTTTCACACCCAGTTGATCACTGATATAGTCTATTATTGGTTTATATATATTCATAACCGATGAAATGTATATTTTTTCTACTTTTTCATGTCCGGTGGAGGTCGCATAATACTGCAGAGTCCTTTCCATCTGACGGACCAATCTTTCTATTGCCGGAATTATCATATTAAATATTTCCTGGGTTTTCAGCCCAAAACCGGCTTCAGTTTCTCTTGCTGTTGCCGCATCAGCAACCAGGCCCAGCAATATTTTTTTAGCATCATCTTTCTCTAATTTAATTTTTCTTTTCTCACCAAATGCCTCGGTAATCGCTTCCAGCATGCTGCTGGTACCCGTCTTTATTCCTCGCGTCATCATCAGATTGTTTCTGCTGTATATACTGATCCGGGAAAACTCATTACCGATGAATAATGTGGCTGTTGTCCCTTCGTTTGCCGGCATCCAGTTCGTGCGAAAAATATTCTGTATAACAAACGGTGCCAGTGTAATTCCCGTGAGAGTTATGCCGATACCGGAATATAATGCTCTGGTTTTCTCAACTTCCGCCCTGGGAGCGGTATAGACCATCACCGAACGCTTGGGAAGCCCCTGGTCGATTATGTCTTCCTGAAGTTCAAAATCAAATATATAATCTTTTTCATCGAAAGATAGTTCTTTTTTCGCCGCCCAATATATTGCATTTTCCATCTGTTTTTTTTGAACAGGCGGGACTTTTACATTTTGAATGTTGACTTCATCGGCGGCCGTCATTGCCCAGATATTGCAATTTGCCGGATTGCCGCAAATTGACAGAAGGGAAGCTTTTAACAAAGAACGGAATTCCGGAGATTCTTTGGCAAGATTCTCATCATATTCGATATTTTTTTGATCAACCAGAATGGGATTATCTTCCGACGCCTTGATTGTCTTGACCAGATGGATACAATCATGACCGATGTCAACACCTACGGTATAAATCTTTTTATCCGGGAAAATCCCGGATATTTTTTTGTCCTTTTGCTGCGCCGGAAGTTTGTTCGATGGTAAAACTTCGATTTTTCCAACAGCATCATCTGCTTCCTTTTGCTTCCCGCGAATAGCATTAAGAAGTTTTTCCGTAGAATTAATATCGTTTTTATCCGCCAAAAAACTTCTCCCCTTTTTTTGGGTTTTTTATGTCATTTTTGCTATTATATCAACATATTTTATTAATTTCATCAGTATAAACAGCAAAAAATGTTGATCATTTTCCCCTTCAAGATCACTGCATTATTATTTTAGTCATTTTTTCAATGAACTACCCCCAAGCAAGCTGC
>MVRV01000086.1 GCA_002068015.1 Smithella sp. PtaU1.Bin162 | reverse complement strand
GTGACTCCGGAGGGGCAGTTCAGCGGGAGTTTTACCATCCTGCCTATTGTCATGGCGCTTTTCGGGGGACTCGGATCAACATGGGGACCGGTCATCGGAGCGGCGATATTAACAATTGTTGCCGAAGCTCTGAAGCTGAGGATTCCTTACGGATATTTACTGGTTTACGGAATTATAATGGTTGTGGCTATCCTCTGGTTTCCCGGAGGGATTATGGGTTTAATAAAAAAAATACAGGAAAAAATCAGGAATTAAAAATGGTGATTCTTAAAACTACCGGATTAACCAGGCAGTTCGGCGGACTTACGGCGCTTTCCGATGTCAGCATTGAAGTAAACGAACGGGAAATCGTAGGTGTCATCGGGCCCAACGGCGCCGGCAAGTCGACATTTACTAATGTCATTGCCGGAGTTTATTTGCCGACAGCGGGGAAAATTGAGTTTTGCGGCCGGGATATTACAATGGCCGCCGCCCATGAAAAATGCCATGCCGGCATCAGCAGGACCTTCCAGCTGATGCGTCCGCTTGCCGGCCTGAACCTGATTGAAAACGTCATGCTCGGAGCAATGTTCGGCAGAAACTTCTCTCTTGCGGAGTCGCGCCAAAAATCAATGGAATTGTGCACGTTTTTGAATATCGGCAATGTGGAGCGGCCGATTTCCTCCATGACGGCACTGGAAATTAAGAAAATGGAAATAGCACGCGCTCTGGCCACGGAACCGAAATTGCTTTTCCTCGATGAAGTCATGGCGGGGCTCAATAAGGACGAAACGCTGGAGATGATGGATACCGTGCGTAAAATTCATTCTCAGGGGATGACTATTGTCATCATCGAACACGTAATGAGGGTTATCCGGGAACTTACTCATCGTGTTGTTGTGTTGGAATGGGGAAAGGTGCTGTGTGAGGGCCTTTATGATCATGTATCATCGGATCAGCGCGTAATTACCGCATATCTCGGCGAGGAAGCAGAATGCTAGAAGTTAGAAACCTAAATGTGTTTTACGGCAAGTTGCAGATTATCTGGAATCTGTCGATGCAGATCGGAAATGAATCCGTAGGTCTGTTTGGACCAAACGGCGCCGGAAAGACTACTCTCATTAATACTATCCTGGGATTGATACGGCCGGCAAGCGGCGATGTGCTGCTGGATGGAGAGTCCATTGTCCGAATGGAAACGGATAAGATTATCAAGCATGGTATCATGATTGTGCCCCAGGAAAGAGAGTTGTTTCCCATGATGACGGTGCTCGAAAATTTGCGCACCGGCTGTGCTTATATCCCGCGGGCGAAAAAAAAGTATCAGGAAAGACTGGAATATGTTTTTGCGATGTTTCCCATATTGAAGGAAAGGCTGGATCAGCCGGCCGGAAGCATGAGCGGCGGCCAGCAAAGAATGGTTGCCATTGCCCGGGCACTCATGGGAGATCCCAAGGTACTGATTCTGGATGAACCTTCGGGGGGGTTGCAGCCGTCCATAGTTACGGAAGTGTTTCATCGGTTAAAAGAAATCAAGAAGGATGTTTCCATTCTTGTTACGGAACAAAATGTCCGCCAGGCTCTTAAGGCAATCGACAGAGGGTATATCCTGGAAGATGGTAGAATAGCACTGACCGATACGGCTTGCAATCTTGCCGGGAACGATCATATTCGAAAATCCTATCTTGGTATCTGAGTTCTCCACCGGCAAATCAATATGGAGCAGAGATTCACTCTGCTGAGGCTGCAGGTGAAGGGGTGGATACGGACATTCCCATATTAAGGCAATACATCTCAAAATTGTAAGGAGAATTCATGATTAATGCACACGAATTAGTCAAAGTCGGAATTGAAAGCTGGGGCATTTACATTCCTGAATTAAGACACAGCGGCGAATATATAGCAGAAAGAACGGGCATTCCGCAAAATATTTTAAAAACGAAATTCGGTCTGAATTCCAAAAGCATTGCCGGGCCGGAAGACCATAATGTGGCCATGGCCGTCAAAGCGTCCAATGTTGCCATCCGCCGGGCCGGTATCAATGCGAAAGATATTGATCTGATTATCTGGGCTGGTGAAGTTTATGATAAATATCTTCTGCAGACTTACGGAATAAAACTCCAGAATGACATCGGCGCCGCAAACGCGATGGGTTTCGACATCAATCAGC
Source organism: Smithella sp. PtaU1.Bin162 (assembly GCA_002068015.1). Classification (GTDB taxonomy): domain Bacteria; phylum Desulfobacterota; class Syntrophia; order Syntrophales; family Smithellaceae; genus MVRV01. The sequence goes on along the minus strand of MVRV01000086.1, from coordinate 2,342 downwards.
GGTGCGCAACATTTATGCTGGCCTTTAATTTGGTCAAAGGTCTGATGGTGATGGATTCCCGCATTCGGCGAGTATTGATCGCTTCCGGCTATCGCAATTGTGATCTGATCAATTATGAAAACCCGAGAACACGGTTTATGACCAGCCTGTCGGCCAGTGCGGTGGCCATTTTATTAAAAAGGGACCATCCGGAAAATATTCTTTTGGCTTCCGAGGTAATTACGGACGGTCAGTTCTCCGAAGACGTTTATATACCCGGCGGTGGTTCCGGCATTCCCGTGACAACTCCCGGTGGTGATATTCCTCCCACTGCCTATGATGTTATTGCAAAGAAATTAAATTATCTGGAGATTCCCGATCCGGAGAGTATGAAAAACAGGCTGGATAAATTATCAATGGCCAATTTTATAAAAGTCATCGATTCCGCCATCAGAAATTCCGGATATTCCAGAAAAGACATCGGATATCTTGGACTGTTGCATATGAAACCCAGTGCTTTTGACCACGTTGCAGGTGAGTTCGGCGTCGATGTGAAAGCAAAGACAACCTATTGGGACGAATTTGTAAATCTTGGACATATGGGACAGAATGACGGTATCATGTCGCTGGAATTCGGTATCCGGCACAATAAAATAAAGCCCGGTGACCTGGTTGTTCTGGCTGCCGCCGGAATCGGCTATTCCTGGGGAGCCGCCTGCATCAAATGGGGTAGGGCTTAAACGGAATCCGGTACTATGCCGCTTGCGGGAAAGGACCATGCATTGCAACCGCTGACCGGCACCTATAGCCCATTCATACTGATCTTTCTCCACCGGAAATTACAGGAATTGATTTAATCGGGAAGAAGTGGCAAGTCATGCAAATTCATTTGTTTGCAACTAACAACAATTTTCATGATAGGTACTTAAAAGTTATACGGGCTGTTCAAAAATGATTAGCTGCAAGGCGCGCAAAAACTGAAGAACGAGGCGTATATAGAGATACGTCGAGCGATGAGGTTTGCGGCGCAACGCCGCAGATAAGCGGTTTTCAGCAGACTGCTAGAATCCTTTGCTGCGGATGAAGTTTACGGCATTTTGAAAAATAGCAAGCCCCTGTCCATTTTCCGGCAGTTCTTCCCGGTTTCATTGCAGATACCGGCTATGGCATTTGTCGAGCCGTTGGGATTGGCTGGATAATCCATGGTAATGGAACCATCCTGCCGGCAATACTGAAAAACAACAAGATTCTTTTTTTCGATTTCCTCAAGAACATAAGGGCTCTCCGGAACAAACTTTCCTTCGCCGTGACGTACCGGATAATAAACTCTATCAATGCCTTTTGTGAAAACGCAGGGGCTCTTTGCGTTGGCCTTAAGGTATACCCAGCGGTCTTCGAAGCGTCCCGAGTCATTGAATGTTAAAGTCGTACTCTGTTTTGTTAAATTGCCTTCCAGTGCGGGCAGCAGACCCAGCTTCACCATCAGTTGAAAGCCGTTACAGACACCCAGAATGAGGCCGCCTTCCGAGATAAATTGCAGCAGTTCGGAAATGAGCATTGCACCTGCGCCGGCAATGGGTGCATGTAGAAAACGATTGGCGCCGGCTTTGGCCGAGCCCAAATCGTCGCCGTCCAGGAATCCTCCGGGCAGGTTCAGAAAATTATAGCGGCACAGGCGTTTTTCGCCGAAAAGCAATTCACTGATATGGACGATATCGACTTTGTCGGCTCCCGCGAGCTTGCAGGCATGCGCCATTTCCATTTCACAGTTGGTGCCGTTACCGGTGAGTACGATTGCTTTGACTTTATTTGCCATTTCTTTAATCCTGTCTAAAAATTAAGCGGCTTCTGCCAGTCTTCTTTTAGTTTGTTTATTTTTTCTTTGATGATTGTTTTGCCGGAAAGCCCGGTTACCTGGAACAGCCCGTCGCTTGCAACAAATCCGATTTCGCGCACGACGTTGCCGGCCAGAATTTTTTCAAACTTTCCTTTATCTTTAGGATGAATGGTGACCACAAAGCGGCTGGCCGTCTCCGAAAACAAAATGTAATCGTTGCGTTTTTTGCCGCGATAGGGAACATCCTGCAAATCGATGTTCATGCCCAGGTTACCGGCAAATGCAGTTTCGGCAAGCGCCACAGCCAGTCCGCCGTCGGAGCAGTCATGACACGAGGCGACAAGCCCGGCCTCGATGGCCTTTCCCAAAGCCCGGTACAGTTTCATGGCTTTTTTGGCATCGACCTGCGGTACTTTGTTGCCGATGGCCCCGTTTTGGGCAAACCATTCGGAGCCGCCCAGCTCATCATGGGTTTCTCCCAGTACGTAAACCAGGTCCTGCGGTCGCTTGGCGTCCATCGTGACGG
>MVRV01000085.1 GCA_002068015.1 Smithella sp. PtaU1.Bin162 | reverse complement strand
CCCGCCGTAGATTCCAACTACAACCTGAAAAAAGAAATGACGGTAAGCGCCAGCAGCGGTTGGCAATCTTCCGGAATATCGCTGCAAAAGGGACAAAAAATTATTATCAAGGCAAGTGGACTCTGGAATAAAGGGTTTGCTTCTGATTGCGGACCGGACGGTTACAGCGGATCCGCCGGAGAAATTCGGTACGATTCCGGATATGGCGCTATGGCGTTGCTGGGTAAAATCGGCAATGGTCAGACCTTTTTTGTGGGAAGTTATCTTAATCTGGAAGCCCCTTCTTCAGGAGAGTTGTCATTCCGGCCCAATTGTGCTGAGATTGGTTTCTGGGATAATACCGGCGGTATTTCAGCAAGTATTTATTTGCCCGGACCTTCTTCCGTATACACTGAAAAAGTTTCATTAAGAGATACGCAAAATGAACAATTGCCCGTTCAAAAAAGCAAGACAGTGATTAAAAAAGACGGTTCGTCCTGGGCTGTAGTTATCGGTATATCCAAATACAAATACTCCGGTTCCCAGCTACCCAATCTTGTTTTTGCCGATGACGATGCAAAAATATTTGCCCGTGCGCTGGGCAGCCTTGGCTGGAGTGACAGTCATATAAAATTATTACTTAACGAAGATGCCACACAAAGAAATATTATGATTGCTCTGGAGTCGTGGTTGACGAAAGCAGGACCAAATGACCAGATCATCCTGTTTTGGGCAGGTCATGGATACCCTGATCCCGAAGATCCCGAGAAGGTCTATTTTGCCTGTTATGACACGGATGTCTCCACACCGGCAACCGGCTATCGCATGGATTATGTCCGCCGCGCACTGGAGGAAAGAAAAGCAAAAAATGTGATTCTTTTTGCGGATACGTGCCATGCCGGAAAGCTTATTACAAGAAGTGAGGGCGGTCGTGGAATATCCATCGTGCCCGATCTTAACAAGCTGGTGCGTGAAAAGACGATCCCGAAAGGTTGGGTATTTATGGTGGGGGCGGATACCGACCGGCAGGCAATTGAACACACTTCCTGGTCAAATGGTGCTTTTACTCATTCTCTCATTAAGGGACTGAATGGGGAGGCTGACGGTTTTCAAAGTGCGGGATTAAAAAACGGCGTTGTGACAATGGGTGAATTGAAAGCATACATGACTGCCGTCATGCCTGAAGAGACGCAAAAAGTTCTGGGAGTAGCGAAGCATCCGGTCATTGCTACCACTACGGGTGACCCTGATATCTGGAATATCACTTTACAAGAGATCAAATAACCAACCTGCATTTATTGAACAATGCAGCCCGGCCGGTGGCGGCCTGGTGGTGTTATTGTCCCAGCTTCTGGACAACCTCGTTTGCGCTGCCCAGCGCCTCTTTAGTGCGTGCAGTGTTGTCTTTAAACTCAAATGTTTTGATCTCTCCGGAGTCTGGATCAAATTCAATCCGGTGGGAATTGTCCTGAAAGGCACCGTTTGTAATTTCCACGGCGGCCAGCCTCCCGCACTGCATTATTTCCACGTAGTTTGTAGAAACAAGATGGTCTTTTGTTATCTCCAGCTTGCACTGTGCCGGTATGCGGTAATAAAGCGCATCAACTGATGCGGCTTTTTTATCCTGCTCCTTCATTTGCGGGCTGCAATTGCCGATGGTATAGGACAGCTTGTTTTCCTCAAGCCAGTCCTGAAGAAGCCTGCGAAAAACATCTTTATCGCCGGTACTGCCGAACCATTTGGCAAAAGGAGCGCTCTCGAGTGTAATGTTCCCGAAGCTTTCGCATTTGCCGGATTCGATGATGAGAGGCCTGCGGTATTTGATAGTCAGGTGCCGGTCCAGGTCGGAGAGGCGCTCTTTTGTTTTTTTGATGACGTTTTCGATATTCTGAATTTTTTCCACCATGCCGTCTTGTTTTTCCACAAGCTGCATTTCAGCTGCGTACAATTTTCGTTTCATGGCGGCAAGATGCTGCTCCAGAAAATAGTATTCGTCGAGGATATTTTTTGTCTCCTGATTGCATATGGAAATACCCGGCGCCTCTCCCGCTTTTTGTGATTTTGCTGCTGAAAAGGAACGGCTGCCGGCAAGCAACATGGCAAGGCCGCCCAGAGATGATAATTTTATCGGTAAAACGTTTGCGGCTAAGTCGGTTACGAGGTTTACGCCGCTCTTGATGATGTCGCCCGTAGAGTCTTTTGCGTCATAGCTGATGCTTGTCAGCATGCCGTTATTGATGGTTATTTTAGCAAGCGGTATCGTTTTGGTGAGGCCGGACAGAGCTGATGAATCAATCAAAAACGTTCCGTTGACACGGTCGGGAACCAATTTATGTTCGATGGCCGAATCCGTAATTTCAATTGTACCCGATGAGTCTTTCAGACGGAAGGTCATAACATAAGTGAGTTCCGTAGCCGGAAGATGATAGGCGATTCCCATTGCCGGAACGGCTTCACCCGGAGGACGGGAAGCTATTTTTGTTGTGCATGATGAAAGAAGCGCGGCAACAACCAAAAATATAAATGATGCCGTATAGTATTTGCTTTTATTTATCATGAGCCTCTCCGGATTTACACAATGAATTATTATTTTGTCGTGCCTGTATATTTTATTTAGCTATCACAATTTTCCGAAGATTTCATTTTATTTAAGATGTCCGTGTTATGTACGGCCATGCTTGATCCGCAGTCTGTTTCAGAACAATTTTTGTTTTTCCCGGAATCAATTCATCACAAGCAGTGAATATCAACCTGCTCTGGGGAACGCAATTGTTACAGCCGGAACTAAAAAATACAAATCTGTATTAACTTTACGGAAGCCTGCGGATGGCTCTGAAAATATGTGCACAATCTTGTATCGATAATAACTTATATATTTCAGCATGTTGATCGAGTTGAACATAATATTTGGTTCGTTTGTAATATTTCCTACATTTATGTGGCAGGCTAATTGCTCAGATGATTTAATTTATTTAAGGAGGGTGATCAATAATGAATATTGCAATCAGCGCAGGTGACACCGCCTGGATTCTGGTTTGTTGTTCTTTGGTTCTACTGATGACGCCGGCTCTGGCGCTTTTTTACGGCGGTATGGTGCGGCGGAAAAATGTTCTTTCCACCTTGACCATGAGTTATGTCTTCATGGCGTTGGTCGGAGTGCAGTGGATATTATACGGTTATTCTCTCTCCTTCGGTTCGGATATCAGCGGGCTGATCGGAGGCCTGAACTTTCTGGGGTTTCAGGGAGTAGGATCTCTGCCGAATGATGACTACAGCAAGACTATCCCCCACACGCTTTTCGCCGCTTTTCAGATGATGTTTGCGGTAATTACCCCTGCTCTGATAACAGGTGCCTTTGTAGAGCGTGTCAAATTCAAAAGTTTCCTGCTGTTTGGTCTGCTTTGGGCTACTCTGGTTTATGATCCCCTCTGCCACTGGGTTTGGGGGCAGGGCGGCTGGTTGAAAAATATGGGAGTTCTTGATTTTGCCGGCGGAACGGTTGTGCATATTGCCGCCGGTTTTTCGGCTTTGGCTTTTGCCATGGTTATCGGGCCGCGGAAAGGTTATGGTAACACGCTTATGGAACCCAGCAATATTCCAATTACCGTTCTGGGAGCAGGGTTGCTTTGGGTGGGCTGGTTCGGATTTAACGCCGGCAGTTCTCTTGCCGCCAATGATGTCGCGGTTAATGCCCTGCTTACGACCAATACCTCTGCGGCAACAGCCGGTTTGGTATGGATGCTGCTTACATGGCTGGACGGCCGGCCCAGTACGCTGGGAATTGCCACCGGAATGGTTGTTGGTCTGGCGGCCGTGACTCCGGCCTCGGGATACATTACTCCACTGGCATCTATGGTTGTCGGAGCCGTCGCCGCGCCTCTTTCTTATTATACCATGCGATTTCGGGACAGACTGAAACTCGATGAGTCGCTTGACGTATGGGCCTGTCACGGGATGGCTAGTCTTTGGGGGATGATGGCTACAGGACTTTTTGCAACGGTATCAGTCAACAGCGGGGGCGCCAATGGTCTTTTTTTCGGTAATCCGGGCCAAATCGGCATTCAGCTTCTGGCAGTAGCC
>MVRV01000084.1 GCA_002068015.1 Smithella sp. PtaU1.Bin162 | reverse complement strand
CCGACACCAAAAACAACAATCCGGCGTACGCCAAACCATGCAGAAAAAAAACAGGAATCTCATTCATGGAACCACACATCTATCCTTTCCAAGTTTATAAACAGAACTCCTTTTTTACAGGCTGCTCAAATACCCTAAAGGACATTGCGACACAGTCTCGTATGCTGGAAACCTTTTTCAGCAGCCTGTCCGATGTTAGAATCCAACATTGTCACTACCCTTCAATCCTATAATTTTCCGGGCTTCCTCCGGTGTCGCAATTTCCCGTCCAAGTTCTTTGGCAATGCGAACTACCTTAGCAACTATCTCAGCATTACTGGTCGCCGGTTTTCCCTTCTCCAGATAAAGCGCATCCTCCATCCCTACCCTGGCATTTCCACCCATCGCCATTGCCGTCGCCATTATGCCCATTTGATTGCGTCCTCCGGCACATACCGACCATTTAAATTCTCCCAATATCATCTTGGCCGCATTATATAGCGTAAACAGGCTTTCCGGAGTCGCCGGAAGTCCTCCTAATATCCCCAGAACAAATTGAATATAGACGGGTGGTTTCAGTTGTCCCCGTTTAATCATGAAATCAATGTTATGAATCATACCCACGTCAAAAACTTCCAGTTCCGGTTTCGTGCCGGCGGCAGCAAAGGCAGCCGCATATTCACGCATAGTTTTAAAAGTATTGGCAAAGACGATATCCTCCGTTCCTTCAATAAACGGCTTTTCCCAATCATACTTAAATTTTTTTGTTTTTTCGAGCATCGGGAACAGGGCAAAATTCAGTGAACCGGGAGTAAAACTGGCTATTTCCGGTTTTAAATTGTTCACTACGGCCAGTCTTTCGGCAAGCGTCATTCCCAAAGCACCGCCGGTTGTAAAACCAATGACTATGCCACATTTCCTTTTGATTTTTTCAGCTACCTCGCAAAACATCTTCTGATCGGAACTGGGTTGTCCTGTCTCCGGATTTCTCACGTGGACATGAGCTACAGCCGCCCCTGCCTGACACGAACGAATTACTTCCCCGGCAATTTGCTTCGGTGTAACAGGCAAATATTCCGACATGGCCGGTGTATGAATCGCTCCTGTTATGGCCACTGTAATAACAACTTTACTCATGCGATTATCTCCCCATTTGTTTTCTTTTATAATTGGAACTATTCACTCTTCCTTATCAGCCAGCTCTACAAATTCAGTCTCCATATTTAAAATACTGGCCGGTGCCAGAAAAAATACTTTAGAGCCGTTTGCACCAGGGCGGGGTTTTTGGTCTTTCAGTGTAAAACTTTTATTCATTTTTTTTACAGCATTATCGATGTCCGGAACTTTGTAACAGATATGATGAATGCCACCACCGCACTTGTCTAAAAATTCCTGACTGGGCCCGGGGCCTATGGGCTGAACAAGTTCCAGAAGAACTTCACCGCACGGGAAAAAGGCGATCTTGCAGTTAAACTCTTCCGATATCTCCTCCGATGTCATTTTAAAGCCCAGACCTTCGGAAAACAATCTTTTTCCTTCTTCCAGATCTTTCACGACGATTCCTATATGATCAATCTTTTCAATCACTACATTCCTTCTCCTTGCAATCAATCATAGACATGTGTTGCTTTAAACCAAGATACACTCCTGGATATATTGCCCTTTACCCGGTCGCTTTAGGCAGCCACAAAATCAACGCCGGAAAATAGCTTGTAATAAGAAGTACCGGAAGACATACTCCGTAAAACGGTAACAAAGGCTTAATGATCTCATCCATGGTAGTATTTGACATCCGGCAAGCCACAAACAGATTTGCCGCAAAAGGCGGCGTAATCAATCCAATTTCCAGATTTAACAACATGATAGCACCGAAATGGACAGGATCAATGCCGTAGGCAATGGCGATCGGAACAAGAATAGGTGTAAAGAGCACAATGCTGGTACAGGTCTCCAAAAGCATACCTATTACGAAAAAAATTAAATTGATTACCAGAATAAAAATATATTTTGATGTAGTAATGCCCATCAAAAAATCAATTAATTGCTGAGTTACTCCACCTAATGCTACCATGCGGCCGACAAGCGCCGCCGAGGCAATCAGCAATGCTATTGCAGCACTGTTGACTGCACTGTTACGAATCGTTGTGCTCAAAGCTACGTCCGCTTTTGTTTTAAAAAATACCGGGTAAATAATCCAGCCGGCAAGCAAACCATAAAATACCGAAACAGCACCGGCTTCTGTAGCGGTAAATACTCCGCTATACACACCGCCAAAAATAATAACCGGCATTATAAATGCTACCAAAGCTTTGGGAGCAGCCTTCTGTACCCCGGCTACAAACGGCTTTAAATGGAAAGGCTCGGCAATTTTCGGCTGTGTCCTGCCCCCGGCAAAAGGGTGGACATCCATACCTCTGTAACCTTTTGTTCAGACATCAATGCATATATCACACCCGGAACGCTGGGCGGAATCAAGATACCCAGGAATCCGGATGCGGCAAGTAAAGCTGTGGTATATCTCCTATCATAACCAGCCTTTTTCATTTCAGGCAGCATTATACCGCCGATAGCAGTAACCGTGGCCAGCGATGAGCCGGTAATGGAACCAAACAACATGGAAGAACCAACCAGTACGGTACCCAGGCTTCCTCTAAAGCGACTTGTTAATGACTGGATAAATTTCATTATGGCGCTGGAGATTCCGCCGCTGGACATCAGTTCTCCGGCAAAAATAAACGCTGGTATGGCCAGCAGCGGGAAGGAGTCCAGACCGTTTAACAGTGCTGGCGGTATGATTTTCATGTTAATGTCGCTTACAAGATAGCCGGCTACGGCACCCAAACTGATACTGAAGCAAACCGGTACCCGCAGCAGAGCAAAAGTAAAAAATACAATAATAAATGCCATGATCATTATCATTCTGCGCTTCCTCCATAATTTGTGGAGTAGCCGGCCGCTTCCGTGATAAGTTTGATCAGACTGTGCAACACAACCAGCACCAAACCCAGGCAGATAAAAGCGTCTACATACCACATAGGTACACGCATGGCAGGTGTAAGCTGCCCCATGGCATTAATCTTTACCGTAAACTGGTAGCATAACTTAGCAAGCCAGAAGGAAACACCGATTACGAGAATATATTTGAATATATTAAAGTATCGGATGATACTTTTCTTTCTTTTTTCATCTCTGATTTTATTCAACAGCGATGATAATAAATTGATCTCTATATGTGTGTTGTCAAAAGAAGCAACTCCCGCTCCAATGAACGAAACGACAATAAATAAATAACGCACTAACTCTTCCGACCAAGGCATGGGAATAAAAAATACATAGCGGCAAGCTACCTGAACAAATATTAAAATCATCATTCCAAAAAACATGACCGCTGTAAAAAATGCTTCCATGCGGGCGAATTTTGTCTCTGCAAATAGTATAGTCTGCAGCCATTTATGCTTTACAATTTTTTTCTGCACAAATTATCAACCTCTTTTACCGTTAATTTCCGGCATGATGCTGATGTATCAGCATCACGCCACTTTAATATTTACCGCCAACCATTATTTGGAAGGATACATTTTATCAACGATATCCTGTCCAAAAGCACTTAAATATTTGGGGCTGCTAGCCAATTTTTTACCGGTTTTCAAAATAGCCTGCTGCAGTTCAGGTGTCATATCCGAGAAAATTACTCCCTTTGCTTTCATCTTCGCAATTACTTCATCAACATACTTCCTGTTGTGTTTAAATTCTTTATCCGTGCCATAATCTATCGCTGTTTGAAGCTCCTTCTGTTGTTTTGCACTCAAGGAATTCCATTTATCCATATTAAGAATGATCGGAGCAGCGCTGTAGCTGTGGTGAATTCTTGTCATATATTTGTTGAATTCATAAAACCCATATGGATAAACACAAGTGGCACCAAGTTCCTGCCCGTCCACTACTCCCTGCTGTAATGCCGTGGCCAGTTCACCCAAGGCAATAGGTGTCGGAAGCGCTCCAAACTCCTTAAAAAAGTCAACAAGGAAGGCAACTTCGGGAACCCGGAGTTTCAGACCTTTAATATCTTCCGGTTTTGTGACTTTACGCTTGGAATTGGTAATCCAGCGGAAATCGTTATCATTAAAACCCAGCACCTTGAGCCCTTTCGCCGCGCATAATTTTTTAACTCTTTCCCCGACCCAACCATTGTAATAAAGTTTCTGAACATCGTTATAATCTTTAAACATGCCCGGAAAATTGGCAAAAGCCATTTCCGGAATAAATCCGGCTATCGACATATCGGCAACAAGACCCATATCTATACTGCCCAGCATTACTCCCTCTACTGTTTCCCTTTCACCACCCAAAATACCGCCGGGATGAATATCCAGGGTTATGGAACTGCCCAGTTCCTTGAGTTTTTCCTGTGACCATTTTGCGGAAAGGACATAGGGATGAGTAGCGATAGCTGCACAGGAAATTGTTATTTTAACCGGTTTTTCTTTAGCGGCAGCCTCGATGTTTCCATAGAGCACCAAACTGAAAACAAATACCACGACTAACAGAGCACATAACTTCTTTTTCATTTTTTTCTCCTTCTTTAATCTTTTGATTTATTACAATACAGCCAATCTGTGTCTGCCTGTTTAATTTCAGTGTTTCTCTCAACAGATTAAGCAAATTGCGTCATAATATTTATTTTATAAAACCCGGTGTATCTTTTCGTAGTAGTCCTTTTCCAACTGCTCACGGAATTTGGGATGAGCTATCCTGATCAATTCCTTTGCCCGCTCTCTATTGGTTTTTCCCCACAAATCAGCTATGCCGAACTCCGTCACGATGTACATTACATCGTAGCGTGTATCGGTAACGGCAGCTCCCGCATCCAGACTGGGCACTATCCGGGAAATCGTTCCTTTGGCGGCTGTTGCCGCAAGGCAGATAATGGATCTTCCGCCTTCCGCCATCGCCGCACCACGCAGGAAATCCAGTTGTCCTCCCACACCACTGAATTGCTTGGGACCAATCATATCCGCACAGACCTGACCGAAAAGATCAACCTGGATTGCCGAATTCATGGCTACCATGTTTTTTTGTCTGGCAATAATCAGCGGATTGTTCACATAACCGCTGCGATGCATTTCGAATGTCTGATTATGATCGACGTAATCATAAAATGCCCTCGTTCCACCCATCAGCGTGCAGACAACCTTCCCCGCATCAAGGGATTTCCGTGAATTATTGATGACACCCTTTTCCAACATTTTCATTATTCCCGTAGAAGCCAGTTCCGTATGGATACCTATATCTTTGTGATTGTCCAGCAATGATAAAACCGTATCCGGAATAGCCCCTACTCCGGTTTGAATGGTGTCCCCGTCATTTATTAATGATGCAATATGATTGGCAATTGATTTCTCTTTATCACTGATCTCTTCAGCTTCAGGAATTTCATGAAGCGGAACATCGCCCTCAACAAAATAATCTATATCGTTGACATGAATTACTGAATCACCGAATGTCCAGGGCATGTAATTGTTAACCTGGGCGATCACAATACGGGCGGTATCCACGACAGCCCTGGTGAAAGAAACATCTATCCCCATACTGACATATCCGTCTTTATCCGGTGGTGTTATCTGGATAAAAAGTACATCAACCGGCAGCTTTGTCGTAAACAACCTGTCCAGTACTGAAAATGGGGCCGGTGTAAACTCAGCACGAGCTTCCCAATGAGCCTGTCTCGTAGCCGCATTGTTAAAAACAGAATGATGAACGAAATTTTTTTCATATTCCGGCCGGCAATATTCCGCATTGCCCAGGGCAAAACCGGAGACCACTTCAACCTTTTCCAGTTCATCAGCCCGACGGATCAGGGCCTCTCTAAGTAATGTAGGCTGACCGGTACCATGACCGTCGATCACCCGATCCCGTGATTTTACGACCCGGACCGCTTCATCAGCCGACATTATTCTTGAGTTATAATAGCTTTTCCAATTATCTGTAGTTTTCATTCCGGATAATTCCCTTTCTAAGGAACAATAATGCAATCTATGGTGCTTAGATTAGGAAGAATCATGCCAAAATACTTCAGAGGAGGGAATTCAAATTAATCTTGACTTTAAACGGATAAAACATATTGAATTAACGAGCTAATTTTTGTAAATAAAATTTATCCTGCAGACAGGTAAACGCGCAAATTTTTCGATTTTTTTTAAAAATGTCGAAAACTGCGTGTCGATATTTCGACAATTCGACATTTCGGGGATGGATTTAATAAGGTTACCTCTTTTGCAGCGGCCTTGAAGATATTATTATTTCGCTGCCCGGATTCCGTATTTTTCCATACGAGAAATCAACGTTGTCCGTTTAAGACCAAGCAATGCGGCCGCTCCATCGGCACCGGCTATTTTCCCCTTGCAATGTCCGATGACCTTCAAAATATGATTGCGTTCCACTTCTTCCAGAGTCTGCACGGTTTCCACGCCGATAGTCTTACTGCCGCCGCCCGGCTCAAAATTTTCTATTTTAATTTCATTTCCCTCGGTAAGCAAAACCGCTTTCTGGATTAAGTTTTCCAACTCACGGACATTGCCGGGCCAATTATAATTCAAAAGCCATAAAACACTGCCCGGCCGGATGATACATTTTTCCCGTCCCAGCAGACGGCAATATTTTTCCACAAAAAACCTGGCCAATCTCGGAATATCCGATTTTCTTTCGCGCAGCGGCGGCACCTCAAGAGGCATGACGTTCAACCGATAATACAGGTCACGCCGGAAGGAACCTCTTTCCACTGCCTGCTTTAAATCTTTATTAGTCGCAGCAATGAGCCGAAAATTTATTTTTATCGCTTCCGTACCGCCGACGCGCATAATTTCATGTTCCTGAAGCACACGCAAAAGTTTCACCTGCGCCAGTAAGGACAACTCGCCGATCTCATCTAAAAATATAGTACCGCCATGGGCCAGTTCAAAATAACCTTTTTTCATATGAGTCGCACCGGTGAAAGAGCCCCTTTCGTATCCGAAAAGTTCGCTTTCAATCAGGCTTTCGGGAATAGCACTGCAATTAACTTTTATAAAAACCGCCTTGCGTTTGCTCTGCCGGTAAATCTCTTTGGCAAAAACCTCTTTCCCCGATCCGGTTTCCCCGGTCAGTAAAATCGGGACATCCGTTTCCGCCACTTTTTTAATGCGATTCATGATCAGGGAAACGGTTTCGTCCGTACTGACACAAAAATCGTCATGCATTACTTCGTAAGACACATCCTGATCGGACAGTTCTCCGTCTTTTGTCTGCCGCCGCCGGACCTCATAACAAAGAGTGGCAAATAAGTGCGGGGAAATATTCTGCACAAAGGTCCGGATGCTTTCCCGCTCTTTTTCAGTCAGATCAGAATCCCGGTAATAACTCTCCAGATAAAGCACGGCGCCTACGGCTTCCTGATTAAAAAAAGGAACGCAAAAAATAAATCCGGGTTTGGTATCCAGATTGATAAATGCTTTTCCTCTTACGGCATTCTCATTAAAAAAGGTAAAGAGCTCTTGATTTTCCGCCGCATAGGAAACCATTCCCATCATCCGCTGATACTGGGCGGAGCCATGTTCCTCCATATCAATATTCTGAGAAATGAGCACTTTGGGCATATTGTCCCCGGAAAATCCCACCAGTGCACCGCTTTCCACTTTAATAATACGGCTGAGCGATGTTAATATCCGGGTCAACAATCGATCGGGATTAATAATGTGGCGCAATTCCAGCCAGCTGGTTTCCAGTTGCACCGCCATGTTTAAAGGAAGCTCTTCCGTCTGCAACAGGTTTCTGAGCTCATTGGGAAAATAATCATTTACATGATCACCCAAAGCCCGCCAGCCCAGCTCTGCATTACGTTTCGCTCCGGCCTTGTCTCCTTCCTCGCTCATGACACGGGCCAATTCCACATAACTTTTCCCCAGTTCAATCCGGTTTCCGGAAGACTGGAGCAGTTCTATGCTTCGCTCCAGCATGTATAAAACATCCCGGGTACTTTCATTTCTGTTTTTTTTCAACAAAGCCACATGACGGCAAGATACTCCCGACAGATGAACATTCCGGGAATGAATATTCCGCTCCAGTTCATCTTCATAGCGCATCCCTTCAATTGCCGGTAATCCCTGATCCTCTATCATTTTCAAGGCATCCAGCAAAAAAGGGGACGCATTTATTCTTCCAAAGTTATGCTTTGCGGCCGCCTCGTTGGCGAGCACCAGAGCTTCCCGGCAGGCCTCGGCCCTTCCGGCATTCAGATGCAGCAAGCACAGTGCAAACAGCGTATAGTACTTACCCCAGCCATAATCTTCCTGCAGAGATTCCGCATAGGCCTTGTACAAAATGGCTGCGGCATTTTCGTTGTCCTTCATGTACAGGTGAACTCGTCCGGAGATGGAATACATCAAGGTTGCCGCCAAAAAATCCTGCCGCTCCAAAGCATGTTTATAGATAATTTCATTCAGAACAAGAGCGCGATTGAATTCGCCCAGAAAGAAGTAACTGAAAATAATCGGCGGATACGCAAAGGCAATGACTTCCACATCCTTGCGGTTTTCGATGGCCAGAATCATTGTTTCATAATACGCAATGGCACTTTGAAAATTGCCCAGCAGATAGAGATGCCAGCCGATAAGAGGAATTGCTTCATTATGGATTTCTGTATTGTTAAATTGTCTTAAATAGTCGTCTCCCTTTTTCCTTAAAATAAATCCTTCATCTTCTTCCCCTGCAAAATGCCTTCCGATTCCGGCATACAACATTAACAGTGCATCCTCTGCTGTCAGATTGCTTTCGTTGATCAGGGACAGGGCCTCATTTTGCAACTCCACGGTTCTCAGCGGGCTGATGCCCCGCATGAAATCAAGTTTGCTTATATTCAAAACACATCTGACGAATAATTTTTTTTCTAAATTATGGATTTTACAATATACGGCGCTCCTGTCATAGAACTCCAGAGCATGATCCATATAGTGCTCGCGTTTGGCCAGATTCCCCATTTCGTTGAGTATCAGCACAATCTCACTTCTGAAAATACCGATATCCGCAAGCTTTTCCAGAATTACCGGAAGTTCTTTTTTTAATTGCCTGGTGTTTATCCCCGTCAGATAACGGAAAAGCGGCTTTGGAAAAAAAGTTAATGCCGGTTTCAGATTACGAATTTTATCAATACAAAAACAAACCAAATTTTGTTTTCGTTGCAGGCACTCCATTTTATCTGCTGTCCGGATAAGTTCATTCAGTTCGGAAGGATTCAACTCAAAAACAGCGGACAGAGTTTCCGTGCTCATTGCTGCGCCAATGACCGAAGCAATGGCGGCAATAGTCATATAATCTCCGGATTTTTTTTCTGAATCAGCACTATTCATTACAGAACCATATCTCTTGAATACTAAATCGATTTTACTACCTAACACTTTTCTTTTAATAAAGAAATGTCAAAAATCTTTATCAAGTCGAATATACCGCGAACATCGTCTGTTATAATCATCTGTTATAATATTTGCTTAATAAACTTTTTTTTTGTATTATTATTCAAACACAAGGGGGAAAAATGATTATTCGCTGCTGGGGTGCAAGAGGGTCTATTCCGGTTTCAGGCAAACAATATTTACTCTATGGCGGCAACACGACCTGCCTCGAAATTCGGACTAAAAAAGATGAAATTCTCATTATCGATGCCGGATCCGGCATTCGCGAATTGGGCAATCTCCTTCTTAAGGAAAATCGTCATGATTATACGATCCTGCTCACACATGCCCACTGGGATCACATCATGGGTTTTCCCTTTTTTAAACCCATCTATTCTCATAAAAGCAGCATCAACATCTGGGGCTGTCCCTTTGCCCAGGATTCCTTAAGGGACATGCTTGCCCGGATTATGATGCCTCCTAATTTTCCGGTTAATTTTGATGCAATCAATGCCAGGATATCTTACCAGGATACCTGTGTGGAATCCTATCGGTTTGATTCCATAACCATCACCCCCATCGCGCTCAGCCACCCTAATCAAGGCAGCGGATACAAGCTGGAAGAAGACGGCAAATGTTTCGTTTTTCTGACGGACAATGAACTGGGCTTCCGCCACGAAGGAGGACTTGATTATCAGGACTACCTGAATTTTTCCCGCGGAGCCGATCTGCTCATTCACGATGCCGAATATACACAGGATGAATACAAAAAAACCCGGAAATGGGGACATTCCGTTTACAATGACGCTTTAAAACTGGCCCTGGAAGCCGGAGTAAAAAAATTAGGACTTTTTCACCATAATCAGGAAAGGGTTGATGCAGCAGTAGAAACAATAGTAGATGAATGCCGTAAAGAAATTACCAGACAAAAGAAAGATATTGAGTGCTTTGCCATGCGTCAGGGAACTGAATTGACGCTTTAGTAGCGTATCGCAAAAAACCTGTTTTACAGGCTGTTCAAAAAGGTTTAGCTGCAAGGCATCGCGAGGATCGGAGAGCGGAGCGTACTTTAGAGGTACGTGAACAGCGAGAGCCGAAGCGTAACGCCGCAGATGAGCCTTTTTGAACAGCCTCTTAGGACAAAAGCTGCAGAAACCATTTATATCGAGACTAAAAATGGATCTTGCCACAATTTTTTTATTGCACAAGGTAGCGGAAATTTTCGCTCTGCTGTGCATGCTTGCGGGAGTAAGTATGGCCTTGTTTTTCCGCAAAAATCGCTCCTGGTTAAAGATCCACAGGTTGTTCAACTCTACGTCGGTGTTTTTTTTATTCGCCGGCATTTGTGTGGCTTTTTTTGTAATTAATCAACAGGAAGGAGAACACATCGCGGGCTTTCATCCCGCCATCGGCGCAATAACACTTCTGATCGCTTTTCTTGCCCTGATCTTTGGATTTTATCATTTGCGGGCAAAAAATAAGATAAGGGCAAGAATGATCCATCGCCTGCTGGGGTACATGGCCTTACTGTCGATAATTATCGCTCTGATTTCCGGTTTAGTCCACGCCGGTATTATTTCCATCGTTTGAATAGGGCAATGAAAGTAATGAAAAAAATTCTTTATATCGGCTTGTTGTTCTTTTTTTGCTTATTTGGCATTGCCGGCAGGGAAACGGAGGCGCAAAAAAATATGACGGCAAATTCTTCAGAAGTTATTACTCTAGGCGGCGGATGCTTCTGGTGCACGGAAGCAATATTCCGGGAAGTCCGGGGCGTGGAAAAAGTCGAATCCGGTTACGCCGGAGGATCAACAACCAATCCAACTTATGAGGATGTATGTTCCGGTAAAACGGGACATGCGGAAGTAGTCCAGATAACCTTTAATCCGCAGCTCATTACTCTGGAAAAAATACTGCAGATTTTTTTCGTCACCCACGACCCGACTACCTTAAACCGGCAGGGCGCGGACAGCGGCACTCAATATCGTTCCATTATCTTCTACCGCAACAATCAACAAAAAGCCGTAATTTCCAAAGTTATCGACGAACTTAAAAAACTAAAGGCTTATCAGAAACCGATAGTAACGCAGATTGTGCCTTTTAACTCTTTTTATCGCGCCGAAAATTACCACCAGGATTACTTTCAGCAAAACCCGGAAGAATCTTACTGCCGGATTATCATCAATCCCAAGCTGGAAAAATTCCGGAAAGTCTTCCGCGAAAACCTGAAAAAATAATGCGCCGCAGACTTGCCGCACCGTTAGTATAATTATTAACAGTCAATTTCGTTATTCTTTCTTGACCGGAAGCATATCTTCGTATTAACTGAATCCCGCCACCAATAAAAAGTATGCGGTCAAAATCATGTTTCTACCCACAACCCGCGCAGAACTGGAAAAATTAAAATGGGATAAACCGGATATCATCCTTGTCTCCGGAGACACATATATCGACAGCCCGTCTTGCGGCGTTTCGGTAATCGGTCACGTGCTTGCGGCGGCCGGTTTTCGCGTGGGAATTATCGCCCAGCCCGACCGGCAAACAGATGCCGATATCCGCCGCTTGGGAGAACCGGAACTTTTCTGGGGAATCACCGCAGGCGCCATGGATTCGATGGTTGCCAATTACACCGCGACAAAAAAGAAAAGACGCAGCGATGATCTGACCCCCGGGGGCAGGAATAACCGGCGGCCGGATCGTGCCTGCGTGGTCTATGCCAATCTGATCCGGCAACATTTCAAAAACACCCGGCCGCTGGTACTGGGAGGTCTGGAAGCAAGCCTGAGGCGCATCGTTCATTATGATTACTGGTCGGATTCCATCCGCCGCGCCATCCTCTTTGATGCCCGTGCCGATATCCTCATCTACGGCATGGCCGAAAAAGCCGTTGTCGAGATAGCCCAAAAGATTAAAGACCGCCGGGAAATAAAAGACACCCGGGGCATCTGTTACATAAATTCAGCACCGGGGGAGGATTATCTGGAATTGCCTTCGTTTGAGGAAGCCGCCCGGGATAAAAAATCCTTTGCCCGGATGTTTCATCTTTTTTATCAAAATAATGATCCGCTGACGGCACAGGGTATGTTCCAGCAGCATGGTCCGCGATTTTTAATTCACAATCCCCCCCAGCCCGCTCTTACTTCTCACGAACTCGATAAAATCCATGCTTTGGATTTTGAAAGGAACGTTCATCCGTTTTATCAGGCCGGCGGGAAAGTCCCGGCAATGGATACAATTAAGTTTTCCCTTGCCTCGCATCGCGGCTGCTTCGGTGAATGCAATTTCTGCTCGATCGGCGTCCATGAAGGAAGAGCCGTCATTTCACGTTCGGAAGAATCGATTGTTGCCGAAGCCCGCCGGATTGCCGCACTGCCCGATTTTAAGGGATATATTCTGGATGTGGGCGGACCGACAGCCAACATGTACGGCATCGACTGTAGACGCCAACAGACTGAGGGCGCCTGCAAAAACAAGCGCTGCCTTTATCCCCGCGTCTGCAATCACCTCAAAACCGATCACGGCAGACAAATTAGTCTTTTGCGCCGTTTAAGAAAAGTAACGGGTATCAAAAAAATATTCGTGGCTTCGGGAATTCGGTATGATCTTTTGCTTGCCGACAAAAAATACTGCTTAAGTTATCTGCAAGAAATCGTCAAACATCACATTTCCGGACAGATCAAGGTAGCGCCGGAACACACTGTAGAAAGAGTTTTGCAACTTATGGGAAAACCGGCAATCAACGACTTGCTGAAATTCAAAATGATTTTTGATGAATTGCAGGCCGGTTCTCCCGCCCGACAGTTTTTGACTTACTATTTTATCGCCGCCCATCCCGGCTGCACGGAAGCGGATATGCACGATCTGAAGTCTTTTGCTTCCCGTGAATTAAAAATTCATCCGCAGCAGGTACAGATATTTACTCCGACGCCTTCCACTTATTCGAGTTTAATGTATTGGACCAAGAGCGATTACGCCACCGGCCTGGAAATATTTGTGGAAAAAGATACGGGCGGAAAACAGCGGCAAAAAGACATTCTTGTCGGAAAGGCGGGAAGAAACAGGCCGTTTCTCCATTCCGGAAAATAATTTTCTTCCTTCTTCCCGGCGGCAAAGAAGATCCGGACTGTCCCGGATGTCTACTTTATCGGTCGGTCCAGCTCCTTTCTGACCGCCAGCCCCAGTTTTTCCTTTACATAGGGTTTGCTGACATAAGCACCGGCACCCAAAAGCTGTGCCTGCCGGACCCGGTCAGTATCGGAAAATCCGCTGACGATAATAGCCTTTTGCCGCGGATGAATTTCCAGAATTTTGTTGTAAGTATCCAATCCATCCATGCCCGGTTCCATAATCATGTCCAGAACAATAAGGTCGGCCCTGGCCGTTTTCAGGTATTGCAGCGCCTCCTCACCGGAGCTTTTTGCCGTTACCTTGTAATTCAACCTGGTCATTATCTGGACTGCCAGATCACGCTGTTCGTAAATATCATCAACGACCAGTATGGATTCTCCGTTACCCATATATTCGGACAGCGGCAAAGAATTTTGGACCCGGGATATTTCCTGTCTTGTCACCGGAAAATAAAGGGTTATGGTTGTTCCTTTTCTTTCAGCACTATGAACGTTAATGTAGCCTTTATGATCTTTAACGGTGCCCCATACTACGGCTAATCCGAGCCCCGTGCCGCTTCGGCCCATGATTTTTTTTGTATAAAACGGCTCAAAAATACGTTTCTGATCGGCGGCCGGGATGCCTTCACCCGTATCCGCTACCTCCAGAATCACATAATCACCTTCATTGACATCATCATATCCCTGCACGGGAACATCCAGGTACTGATTGCGGGTTGTTATTGTAACAGTGCCGCCTTGCGGCATGGCTTCGGCGGCGTTAAGACAAAGGTTCATTATTGTCTTGTTCAGATGAACCGGAGATCCCAGAATATTGAGCAGATCTTTTTCCAGATTTGTTTCTATCTGAACGGCGGGATGCAATGAAAGCAGTTTTTCCAATTCCGGAGCATTCCGGTAATCATTGATAATGTCATTGAGATTGATAACCTTACTGACGGAGACGTTTCGTCTGGCAATGGTCAGAAGATCCTGGACGATGGCGGCAGCTCTCTCACCGCCCTTCATGATGTTCACTACCCGCGGCCTTATTGGGCTTGTTTTATCAATCTCGCCCAGAAGCAGTTCGGAATAACCGACTATAACGCCCAGAACATTATTGAGATCGTGGGCTACTCCGCCGGCCAATGTACCCAAGGCTTCCATCTTCTCGGCCCGCTGCAGGCGCTCCTGTAACAACCGGTTTTCTTCATCCGCCCGTTTCTGTTCGGAGATATTAATAAAGCTTTCCAGGAGATATTCCTTGCCGTCGATATTTATTACGACAACCGTTTTCAGAACAGGTATTTTGCTGCCGTCACGGCGAAGCAGAAATCTCTCCGAACGGTTTACGGTCTGGCCCAGATCACAGATCGGGCAGGAATGGGATTCAGCAGGACAGATAAAGTTATGGCAAATCATCCCGAGAATATCCTCGACCGGCAGCCCGATAAGCTGCCTCGCGCTGTTATTTATATTAATGATTTTTCTGGTCTCTTTTTCTATAAGAACTATGGCCGTAGGGTTATATTCAAAAATTGCATTAAGGCGTGACTCGCTCTCGCGTAATTTTTCCTGAGCCTGAATGCGTTCATTGACGTTGCGCGTCATACCAAGGATACCCACTGCCCGTCCGGCAGCATCCCGAAGAAACGTCCCCTTTATTTCACACCACCCGCAACTGCCGTCTTTATAAATATGTTCGGCAATTAAGCCAACGGAGCGATTGGGATCAACACCTTTTATTGTCTCTTTGGCCAATTCCTCCCCGATAGCGGCCATTGCCTTTTGCAAAGACCGTGGAGTTAAGAGTTGTTCCATCCTCAATGACAAGGACTCCTGCATGCCGTAGCCCATAACCTTTTCCACTGATGGACTGACATAGGTAAATCGCATATCATCCAGACTCATCGTCCAGATAATATCCGATGTATTTTCCGCCAGCAGCCGGTATCTTTCCTCGGAAAGTTTCAAATCCTGCAGGTAAAGCTCCTGCTGTTTATGTGCACTTTTTAATTCCTGATTGGCCAGTTGCAGATCAGATGCCAGTTGTCTGACCTCATTATATTTTTCCTGTATTTTCCGATTGGCTTCATGAACATCCCGGATAGCCGTTAAAAATATCCCATATTTCAACAACTGTTTCCAAAACGACGGTTTGCTTTGAGGATCCCAGGATACTCTGTACAGGCAGCACTTTGCCCCCTGGCGGGGATGATCTCCCCATGTTCTCAGGCCATAACGTTCGGCGGGAATCTGGCAGGTAATTTCTTCCACCCGGGCCGGCGGAAGATCGAAGATAGTTGGTATGCCTTCCAGTATCCCTCTGGTATAGTCGCAATCATAACGGGTTTTCAGTTCACTAACATGATAACGGTCTTCCAAAACTACCCAGGAATCGCCGATTTCATGGATATATACTTCACCGTTTAATTTCAGAAACTTGTTATAAAGCGGACTTTGTGAGTAAATTAAACGTGGATTGCCGAGCATACGGCCGATTCGGTCCAGCCTGCTCATTGTTTTCAACCGGTCGGAGGCCAGAGCCATGTGATAGACGGCATTTTCATCCTGTAAAATTGCGACCATCCGGTCATACAGTTTAAGGAGAAAATCATGGGAAACCCAGTTGTCGGTATCCAGCAGATATTTTTCATCGAGACCCAGCCCGGTAAGCAGATTTCCCAGAGAACCTTTGTTCTTTTCCCGAACATACAGAAGCAGCGTCTTGGTGATCCGGCAGCTGATTTCTCTATCCGTGGATGAAATCATGAATTCCCCTTTCGGTCTGCAACCAAGCAAGAAAACATCATCTATATGAAATATCGGCCATCCGTATCTATTATTTCTGAATTTTGGAGTTCTGAAAGGCGGCGATCACAAAATATGCATCAAATTCTGCCGTAATCGTCGGCAAACCTCTCTATATCATCTTCCCCGAAGTATTTCCCCGTTTGTACTTCAATGATGACAAGCGGCTCCGCAGAGACGTTCCATAACCGGTGTCTGGCTTCTGCGGGAATATCGACACTGGAGCCGGCACGAAGTGGGAACTCTTCATCTTCAACGAGCGCCCTGCCGTTACCGGCGACAACAAACCAGTGTTCATTGCGCAGTTTATGGTTCTGCAGGCTTGTCCGGCAGGCGGGTTTAACTACTATTCTCTTTATTTTATGATCGGGGGCTTCCGCGATAACTTCATAGCAGCCCCAGGGACGTTGATTGATTTTTTCCATCGCACCCGGGTTCATAATTTTTTTTCTTTCTAACACATTATTATTTTATTGAAAAGTTTTGTTTATGGAATCCCCCTGCGCATTCCGGAAAAGAGTTTTTTTGTTTTACCGGCCGGATATTAATGCGGTAATCAGGAATTGTTTTTATATCCACCGGAAAGAACAATTTTTCTTATTCCCATTAAAGAAATATCAAGCAAGATTAAATATTAACGAAGAAAAACCGATAAATTAAATAAGGGTTTAGTTGTCAGCTGAATAATTTGACAGCCATTAATTTCCTGAAGGGTGACAGATGTCCGATTTTTCGTCATACGTAAAATATCGCAGCAAAATCAATTTCTTGCCTATTTTGATCGGCATATTATTATGCGTGCTGGTGGGTTCGTTATACTGGTCGTTCCGCCAGCGGGAGGAAAACATTCTGCGTCATAAGATCAAAGCCGAGGCCGAATACCTGGCCGGTCATATGGATGCCGACTTGAAAAACCGCATCCCGTCCCTTCAGCGCATGGTTAAACGCTGGGAATTACGCGGTAGTATGACCCGGAGGGAATTCGTGGACAACACCCATGCGTACCTCGCCGATGTTCCCGGTTTCCAGGCCATAGGCTGGGCCGATAAGGATTTTTGTATTCACTGGATAGTACCGCTGGAAGGCAATGAATCGGCGATAAATCTGAATCTTACTTTCGAGCAGAATCGCCGCCGGGCACTCGAAAAAGTTAAGGCAACCAGGTCACCGGCAATGACGGCACCGGTTGAACTGATTATGGGCGGCAAAGGATTTTCGATATATTTCCCCCTGTATCTAAGAGGCGAATTTCACGGAATTATTCTGGCAGCCTTCCGTATTCAGGAATGGATGGATTATGTTTTCAGCGTCAGTCGCCGGCACCGGGCATCCGATGATTTCCGGATCGCGGCATATATCAATGACGAACCTGTTTTCCGGCAAAAAGGATGGGATGATCTGAAAAATTCGGAATGGGAAACGATGGCCAACTCTCAAATCATGGGGCAGCGTCTCTCCATCCATATCCGGCCGACACGGAATTTTCTGAACCAAAACAAGACTCTCTTGCCGCTGATAATAACATTGACCGGTATATTGTTTTCGGCCCTGATGGTCTTCATCATCTACCTTCTCCAAAATTCATCCCACCAGGCCAGAAAAATGACCGAGGCAAAACTGAGAATGGAAAGGGAAATGGCCGAGCATGAAAAAGCAACGCGGGAGCTGCAAATAGCATTATCACGTCTGGATATGGCCGTAAAATCCGGCGATATCGGAGTCTGGACATGGGATCTGGATACCGATATCCACACCTGGAACGAACGCATGTACATTCTTTTCGATCTGTCTCGCGAAATTCAACCGACTCTTGAAATTATCCTGAACAGGATTCATCCCGACGATATGCCGGGAATAGAAGCTGCCTTGCAAAACATCCGGCTCGGGAAAACCGGTTATGATAACGAATTCCGGGTTATTTCCCAAACCAAAGCCGTGCGTCATCTGAGGGGATTAGCCAAACTGGAGAGAGACGCAAACGGCAGGCCGTGGCGGATAAACGGCATCAACTGGGATTTTACTGCGTGGAAAGAGTCCGCAGAAGCCTTGAAGAAGAACGAAGAAAAGCTGCGGAAACTGCTCGCAAGCCTGCCTCTGCCCATTTGCTATGTCACTCGCGACGGAGTAATAACTTTTCGCAATGAGCGGTTTAGCGAAATCTTCGGTTACACTGAAGAGGAAGTTCCCACTCTTGCCGAGTGGTGGATCAAGGCATATCCGGAAGAAAAATACCGGCAAGAGGTGATACAAAAATGGGAAGCGGCTCTCGGGACAGCCCTGGAGAACGGCACGGATATAAAAGCTGCCGAATATAATGTGACCTGCAAAGACGGTGTCATACGCAATATTCTCATCTCCGGCACTGCAATTGCCGATGATTTTCTGGTGACATTCATTGACATAACGGAGCACAAGCGGGCGGAACAGGCTCTGCGGGAAAGTGAAGAGCTGTACCGTTCGCTGATTGAAACATCCCCCGATCCCATCATCATGTATGACCTGAAAGGACGTATAATCGCCGCCAACAATCAAACTGCCAGGACCTACGGAGTATCGGGAACCGATCAATTTTTCAAAGAAGTAAACAGTATTTTTGATCTCCTTGCCGATAATTACAGGGATATTGCCGCAGCCAACTTCCTTCATACCCTGGAGACGGGATCTTCCCAGAAGAACGAATATCTGGTGCGGTTGCATAACGGTCAGACTATCACAACGGAAATCAATTCCTCCATCGTCCGGACGGCAACCGGGCAGCCGCGGGCATTCATCAGTGTCGTCCGGGACATCACCGAACGCAAACAGGCCGAAGAACGGATTCAACACCTCGCAAATCATGATGCACTGACGGGGCTGCCGAGCCTTCGGCTGGTAAAAGACCGTATGGCCATGGCTTTCGGCATGTCCCGCCGCCATAATTACCGGACGGCCGTGATGTTTATCGATCTGGACGGCTTTAAAACCGTCAATGACTCTCTGGGACATGAAGCCGGCGATTATGTACTGAAAAAAGTGGCTCAAATCTTTCTTGCCTGCATCCGTGAAACTGATACGGTTGCCCGCGTCGGGGGAGATGAATTCATAATCGTCGCAACAGCACTCCGTTCCGCCGGAAATGCGGGAGAAATTGCCGAAAAAATCATCCGGATGCTCTCCTTGCCGATCACCTTCAACGGTCGAAAAGTGTCGGTAGGTGCCAGCATCGGCATCGCGCTTTATCCCGACCATGGCACGGATATGGAAAATCTCATCGCGCAGGCGGATACGGCCATGTATCGCAGCAAAGGCTCCGGGAAAAACCGCTTCACTTTCGCCGATATCAAACCGCAATAATTTTCCTTTTACCATCCTTTCTCCGGCGGCAATAAGTAATTGGTTATAATGGCCCGATTGTGGTAAGAAAGCGGCCAAAGGGGCTAGGTGCATCAAAAACTGGATCAAATAATGGCTGTTCCTTACATCCTGAAAAAAAGCAGAAAAAGAAAAAAAACAATTTCCCTGCAAATAAACGGCAAAGCGGAAATTGTTGTTTCAGCGCCCTTTTTTACAGGATTAGACGAGATAAATCGTTTCGTCGAGGAAAAACAAAATTGGATTCAAAAAACAATCCGAAAACAAAATGCACTGTTATTCCGGAGAAAAGAAAAGGAATTTGTATCGGGAGAATATTTTTATTACCTGGGCGGGTCCTACCCCCTGGAAGTATTCCGTGAGCAAAATTTGCCGGAGGGTCTTGTCTTTTGGAGCAACCGGTTTTATCTTAACAGCCCCAGGGATACGGCCGGAAGAAAAATTTATTTTATTGACTGGTATAAAACCAGGGCGGTGGAATATATTGGAAAACAGGTGGCAGATCTGGCGGGCCGGCTGAATTTACTGCCTAAAAGCATTAAAATCACATCGGCCCGGACACGCTGGGGTTCCTGTTCGCAAGAAAGTAATCTGGCTTTCAGCTTTCGGCTGATTATGGCACCGCCGGCTGTAATTGATTATGTAATTATCCATGAATTAATGCACATTAAGAAAAAAAACCATTCTTCCGGATTTTGGAAATTGCTGGAGGCAGCCATGCCGGAATACAAATTACACCGGCACTGGCTCAAAGAAAACGAGCATAAATTTATTTTATAGAGCGCCTTCGAGAAAGGATTGACCGGAATTCGTTTTATGAAAAAGCTGGAGATAATTGATTTTCATCACCAAACATTACTGCGGGAAAAATTTAAAGAGTTGAATCTGCCGATTTCCGATTACACGTTTGCCAATATATTCCTCTTCCGCAGCATCAGTCATTATGAATTTCTGACCACGGATTGCGGATTATTCATTGCCGGCTGTAACCGGCAGGGTGAACACTATATAATGCCGCTCAACGATCTGCGGGGCTGCGATCAGAAAACATTTGAAAATCTGCTTGCGGAAGATAACTTCTTCTTCCCGGTACCGGAAGAATGGCTCTCCTTTTTTCCGGAAAATAAATTTATTATCAGCTATGACGACAGCGAATCGGATTATCTTTACCTCACGGAGAAAATGGCTTCATTTCAGGGAAAACAGTATGTCCGCCATCGCAACCATTTAAAGCAGTTTTTTGCCGCCTACACTCCCCGGGCACAGGCGATTTCCGGTGAAAACTCTTTGCCGGCGCTGACTGTTTTGCAAAGCTGGCAGAACGATTCGGGACTTGCCGTAAATAAAACCGATTTTCTCCAATGCCGGGAGGCGCTGGAAAAATTTTCCGGGCTTGATTTATGGGGAACTCTCTATTACATTGAAAGTGAACCGGCGGGATTTGTTATCGGAGAGCCGTTGAACGCTGAAACCTTTGTCCTGCATTTTGCCAA
This sequence comes from Smithella sp. PtaU1.Bin162, assembly GCA_002068015.1. Taxonomy (GTDB): domain Bacteria; phylum Desulfobacterota; class Syntrophia; order Syntrophales; family Smithellaceae; genus MVRV01. Next base: position 34,346 of record MVRV01000084.1, on the reverse strand, counting down.
AGCATTTACGAAATATCACGGCATTTATGAGTTTATGTTTAATGACACAGCCAGGCGGTTACTGCCCCGATACAGGTTTTTGAACCTCGAAGAAGATATGGGCAGTAAAAATCTGCGCCGCACCAAAGGTTCCTACGGACCCGAGAAATTATTGAAAAAATATCATGTTTGTTTAAAAAAATAACCGGAGAGACATGACCAATTCCATTCCCATAACCCGATTGCTGGAAGGCGACCAGGGCATCATTTCTTCCATTGACGGAGGTTCCGCTTTAATGAGCCGCCTCGCGGGAATGGGTATTGTCGCCAATGCCAAATTTAAAATCGCCCAGGTCAGCGGCGGTCTCGTCATCGTACAGGTAGCGGATACAAAAATTGCCCTGGGACAGGGTGAGGCGGCAAAAATAATGGTTTATAAAGCGCCGCCGGCCAAAGAAAATATCTGCGAACCTGACGCCGAAAAGGAAATATTCGTCGCCCTTGCCGGTCAGCCCAATGTAGGCAAATCCACCGTCTTCAACATTCTCACCGGCTTGTCCCAGCATGTCGGCAACTGGCCGGGAAAAACCATTGAAAAAAAAGAGGGATTTCACCGGTCGCAAGGACTGCTGATCAGGATCGTCGATTTACCCGGAACATACAGCCTCACTGCTTTTTCAGAAGAAGAAAGAGTTACCCGTGAATTTATTATTAAAGAAAAACCGGATTTAGTTGTTCTGGTTTTAAATGCCGCGGCGCTGGAACGAAGTCTTTACCTTCTGGCGGAAGTTCTTCTGCTCAACCGGCCGGTGATTGTGGCACTGAACATGCTCGATGTCGCCTCGCAGCAGGGCATTCAGATAGATACGAGGGCGCTGCAGGAATCTTTAGGCATCCCCGTCACTCCCATGGTCGCCAAGCGCAACAACGGTATTAAAGAACTTATTACCCAGATCAGCGTTTTCGCCGCAGGCGAACTGAAGCTCAATCCGCGGTTGCCGGAAGTATCGGCCGAGCACCTGCCCGTTTATCAAAAAATCATATCCTATGTTCGTCCTTATTGCCGCGAGCCCTATACGCCGGAGTGGCTGGCAGTGAAATTAATGGAAGGAGACGCCGATGTTTCCAGGCAGATGGAGGAGCAGATGCCTCCGGATTCCTGGAAAAAGATTCAGGCGCTCTTCAGCGAGCACGAAGATTCACTGCATGCGGTCGTAAACGGACGTTATGACTGGATTGAACAAATATCACGGGCGGCTCTTTCCCGTTTCAAGATGGGTCAGGTGGTCATGACCGACAGAATCGACCACATCCTGACCCGGCCGGTATTCGGTATTCCGGTTTTACTTGCCGTTATGGCGATCGTGTTCTTCCTTACATATTCCATAGGAATTCCCCTGCAGAACTGGCTCGACGGCTTGATTCAGCACTTCACTGTCTGGAGTGAACCTTCACTGGCCGGATTTCCCGTATGGGTTAAGGGATTGTTTTTGAACGGCATCATCGGCGGCGCCGGTTCGGTGATTACTTTTCTGCCCGTACTGATTATTTTCTTCGTGATCATGGCGCTTCTGGAAGATATAGGCTATATGGCGCGCGCCGCCTTTGTTATGGACAGAATCATGCATCTCGTCGGATTGCACGGCAAAAGCTTTATTCCGATGTGTCTTGGTTTCGGGTGCAACGTTCCCGCCGTGCTGGGAGCAAGGATTATCGAAACCCGCAAGGCACGGATGATCACGCTGCTTTTGATTCCCTTTGTTCCCTGCGCCGCCAGACTTGCCGTTCTGACACTCGTTTCGGCAGCCGTCTTCGGCTCCAACGCCCCTTACGTATCCTGGAGCATTCTGGCCGTGAACATAGTTGCTCTGGGAATAGCGGGAATTTTTGTAAATAAGGCCATCTGGAAGCAGGACGCTCCTTTTATTATGGAACTGCCCATCTATCACCGGCCGGATTTAAGAACCATCATGATGGTTGTCCGGGCCAGAACAATTGCTTTTGTGCGCAAAGCGGGAACGGTAATTCTCGCGGTCGCCATAGTGATCTGGATTTTGTCCTACTATCCTTCGGGAGTGGTCGAAGAAAGCTGGCTCGCGCAAGCAGGCAAACTGCTGGAACCGGCCGGCGCTCCTCTTGGCCTGAACTGGAAAATGATCACCGCACTTTTAACCGGACTTGTCGCCAAAGAAAATGTCGTGGCGACACTGGGAGTTCTTTATTCCGTGGGCGAAGAGGGATTGGTACGTGTGCTGCCACAGGTCATGAGTCATGCATCGGCCGCGGCGTTTCTGGTCGTGATGATGCTGTTTATTCCCTGTGCCGGGACCATTGCCGTTTTGAAAAAAGAAATGAACAGCAACCGCTGGTTTTATTCTTCAATTGTTCTAACTCTGCTTGTATCTTATTTCGGTGGTGTGCTGGCCTATAACTTTGTTCAATGGCTGGGATTCTAAATTACAGGCCGTCGTACTTTGCTTTCTTGAATCATTTTGCAGCGACCGGCGAACCTTCCGATCCGTATTACGTACTCTCTAGTTATTTAACCTCACCGGACAAAGGAGCAATCGGCAGCAGTTCGATGGTACCGCTTTTCTGTAAATTCCCAAAAGGCGCCGTAACCTGGACGGCATCAACCGCATCCGCCTTGATCACCGCTATTTTCATATCTTTGGGCGGCTCCCCGAAAACGAGACCTACCGGCCATTCACCGGCTTTACCGGGCGGAAGAATATCTTCAATAATGCCGCTTTTATTTTTTTCAACGGTTTCCGTCCGTGTCATTATTTTATAATCAATCCGAAAGAGAATATTCCGGCAGGCTTTGGACGGGCTTAGGTTTTGCACACGGAGAAGACAATCCTTCCCCGCAACGCAGGTTAACTTCAATTTAATGCTGTCTCCGTTCAATGATAATTTTTCTTCCGCATCGACACTGCCGCCCCTTACCTCTTCCTGATAAGGATTGAACGAAAGATCAAAGGCAACGCCTTTTGCTTTCTTTGCCGTTACTCTGTATTGAACGGCTCCTTCGGCCGATACATTCAGGCGGCCCTCGGCTTTTACGGTCTTGCCGTTTTGCGCGGAAAGAGTAACCGCGGGCTTATCATTCCCCAGCAATTCTATTTTATAAGAACCTTTTTTAACAGTTAAGGAAGCGGCTGTGACAAGAACGGTGGAGGCGGGATAACCAAGCTGCAGAGTATGAACTTTCGGCCCACCGTCTGCCGAATCGATCATAATCTTGACTTGGGTGACTTTCTCCCGGGATAGAGGCGGACTGACCCGCAGTCCTTTTTCTTCCATTTCCGCCGCCATGCCGATAAAAGGAAATAAAATGACCAACAGGAATACAACTCCGAATTTAATAAAATATTTCATACTGTTACCATTCCGATGCCTATAAAATAATACCGGTTTATTTTTCTGGAAACAAGACGCCTTCTTCCGGCTAGCTCTGTTATCGGCAGGAGTGCTCCAAAAATTAAGTACGGCAAAGCCGGAATAATCGACATTTTTTCCCTTGTTATAATATTTTTTTGACATTTACAAATCAGATTATTAGCGCTAACTTTGCGTTAGATTTCTGCTGCAAAGATTTAAAATACGGATGATGGGGAGGGCAATTATGAAAATATTGGGAATTCTGGGAAGTCCGCGGATCAAAGGAAACTCCGACATACTCTTGAGCCGGGCTCTGGCCGGTGCCAAAGAAGCCGGGGCAAAGGTAGAAAAAATCATCCTCGACCGTAAGCAAATTTCCGGCTGTAAAGACTGCAAAAAATGCAACAAAACCGGTATTTGCGTCATTCGGGATGATATGAGCGAAATCCAGGGAAAGATACTGGATGCGTATGCCGTAATCCACGCAAGCCCCGTTTACTTCTGGTCCATGACTGCACAGATGAAAGCGTATCTCGACAGGTGGTGCGTTTTTTTCGCTGCCGACTGGAGCTGGCAGAAAGCCTATTACCCTCAAATGAAGGGCAAACGCATCGGATTGATCACCGTTTGCGGCGATACCAACGTGCATACGGCTGACCCGGTCGTCCACAGTTTTAAATCAACTGCACAGATGACCGGAATGCACTGGCTTGGTGACGTTATGGCCGCAGCCGGTGATAAGGGAGAAATCGCCCAAAATGCAAAAGCCTTGCAGGAGGCTTTTGATCTGGGGAGGAAAGCAGCAACTCCGTGACGAAGACTCAAAATCAGTAAATGGTCATGGCAAGGTAACTTTCCGTTATTGCGGCCATCCACCTAAGGAATCAGTCCCGGATTTGATTTCTTAAATATATTGAATAACTTAACGCGATAAGGAGCGATAAGGGGGACGCCCTTAAATAATTAAGTATCTCAGAGCGCTTTGCCTTAAAATAGTTTGCAGCAAAGGAATAAAAGCAATAACTTAAATACTTAAGGGCGTCCCGTATGGGATTCTACAGCCGATCTCGGTCCGCTGGACAGCTCCGGCTGAGCTTTTCGTTGGGCTGCACGTTTGCAAAGCGAAGAAGATAAATCTGGTTACGACAAAATAATGCAAAGGAGAATGAAAAATGATAGCCCGAGTTTGGAAAGGATGGACAAAATCTGAAAATGCAAATGCCTATGAACAGTTACTTCGGGAAGTGGTCTATCCTGGGCTTAGAACAATAGAAGGTTATATTGGAGGATATATCCTTCGTCATGATAACAAAGAAGAATCCGAATTTGTGACGATGAACTTGTTTGAGTCGATAGATGCCGTTAAGAAATTTGCTGGTTCTGATTATGATGTACCAGTTTTCGAACCTGAAGCAAGGCGATTACTTTCTAAGGTTGAGCCGATTGCGCGTCATTATGATGTGCAAGAAGCTTCTAAGCTGAAGGAATAGATAATAATCGGGACAACCGTTCTATTTATTTCCTTACCTTTGCTGGAAAAACTCACCAACAAAAACTGATATTTCAAGACCTGACCCCGGGTCTGTGCGGGTCTGTGTGCTCCGGCTCACTGTCAGACAACTTTGTTTTTCTTCAGTTCGTCAATGCTTTCCTTCGAATAACCTAAAACCGATTGAAGGATTTCATCGGTATTTTCACCGAGCAGGGGAGCTCTCCTGGACGTATCGGGAGGAGTTTTTTGAAGCTTCAGCGGATTGCCCGGATATTTTACTTTTCCGTGAACGGGGTTGTCATGCTCAATCAGCATCTCCCGGGCGGCAATGCCGGGATCATTAACCAGCTGGGCGATGGACTTGATCGGCGCCACCGGAACACGGGCCGCATTCAATATATCTTCGATTTCGGCAACGGTGTATTTCGCAGCCCATTCACTGATGATGGCATCTATCGCCGCTCTGTTTTCAATCCGGATCAGATTTGTCTTGAAGCGCGGGTCTTCCGGAAGATCTTCCCGCTGCATTGCTTTGGCAAGCTTCACAAACAGCGAATCGTTCGGAGCACCGATAACAATATAATCATCTTTGGCATTATAAACATCGTACGGCACAGCGGCCAGGGAAGCGTTCCCGAGACGCTGTGGATTGACGCCGAGCAGAGTCTGCATGGTTACACAACCTTCCAGAATGGAAAAAACCACATCCGTCATAGCCACGTCAATGTACTGGCCTTCGCCGGTCTTCTGTTTATGGAATGCGGCCACCATGATTGCATACGCCATATGGACGCCGGTAATGGCATCGGATATTGCCGGCGTCACTTTCGATGGTTTACCTCCGGGTAATCCGGATAAAGATGTAAGCCCGCCCATGGCCTGCGCAATGGCATCATAGGTAAGTTTATCCTTATAGGGGCCATACTGACCAAAACCGGAGATGGAAGCATAAATAATATCGGGATTGACCTTGACAACATCCTCATACCCCAGACCCAGTTTCCCGATCGTTCCCGCAGCAAAGTTTTCGACAATAACATCCGCCCATTTTGCCAGATCCAGTGCAACCTTTCTGCCTTCTGCAGACTTTAAATCAAGCGTAATACTCTTTTTGTTTCTGTTGAGATAGTTGTAATAAGCACTAACACCATCTCTCACGGGAGCAAAGGCTCTGGTTTCATCACCCTTGCCAATCGTTTCCACTTTTATTACTTCCGCGCCCATATCCGCCATAAGCAGAGTACAGTACGGCCCTGAATATACTTTGGTGAAGTCCAGAACTTTCATTCCCTCTAACGCTTTTTGCATGACCAATCCCCTCTATGTTGCTTATGTTTCATATTGAATAAAACTTACATCAAAAATTTTTTATTTATTCGCCTGAACCGGCTGATAAATAAAATTAAATAAGAAAATTGAGATAAACGCCATTAAACCAAAGATTAAAAATGCCGGTGTGTATGTGCCCATTGTATCAAATATTTTCCCGGCCAGGGGAGGAGCAATAAATCCGGCCAGACCGTTGGAAAGCATGAGGATGGAATAAATTACGCCCATCCTTTCCGTTCCGTAGAACCGGGCAATCTCTGCGGCATAAAGCACCAGACAAGCGGCGTAGTTGAAGCCGGCCAGGACAGCGAAAATCTGGAACGTTATATTGCCTGTTACGGCAAATGGTACCGCCAAGCATACAATGCTCGTGCTGAGAAGCGAGATGATGATTGCTTTTTTCCCGTCGATCACGCTGCCGATCAAACCCCAGCCGACACGGCCCAGTGTGTTGAAAACGGCAATTACGGTTACCGCCGCTCCGGCTACTAACAGATTCAGATCCAGAGAAAGACCCAAGGGTTTGATGTTTCCGATACTCATTAAACCGACACACGACCCCGGAAAAAATCCGCAGAAAAGCCCCCAGAAGTTACGATCTTTCAGAATAGCTGTAATCTTCACGTTAATTTTGCCGGTTTCCGTACTTTTTTCAGCTGGAGGATTTTGTAAAAATAAAGAGGTTGTTGTGACAACAAGGAGAGAGCAAATGCCCAGATACTTGAAGATAGTCAAAACATCCGTTTGCCGGGCGAGCAGATATTCGCCGATGCGGGAAACAATTATGGCACTGGCCCCATATCCGGCGACAACTATGCCGATTACCATGCTTCTGTACCGCGGGAACCATTTCGTCACACAGGAAACCGGACTCATGTAACAAAGGCCTGCACCAACGGCAACAAAGATTCCAATGAGTACTAACAGTGAAGGATATGATCCGTTGGAATAACCGGCCAGAATGTAACTTGTGCCAAATATGATTCCGCCGATAAAAGATGTAATCCGCGGACCGATGCGGGCCGAAAGCTGGCTGCCCAGTAACATAAACACCGTCACAACAAGCACATAGGTACCGAAGACAGTCTGTGTTTGAGCAATAGAAAACCCATATCCTTGTTTCAAGGCGGGAACAAACGTACTCCAGGCCAAATAAATACCCAAGGAAAGCATCATTAGTAATGATGCAATTAAAATGACATATTTTTTCATAAATCATCTTTCCCCGGGGTACCAGGTGAATGTAAACTTTATTATGTCAGTTTACGACCGCCTTACATAAAGTTCTTATAATCAGCCCAGTTTTCCTCCAAAAGTCTCGGTGTATCCAAGCCGTAAGGGCAATTATCCTTACAGTGGTCGCAATGAGTACAATCATCGATCTTCTTCATCTTTTCCTTCCAGCTGTCACTCAGGTATACGGAAACCGGTGCCCGGCGAATCATCAGTGACATTCTGGCTGATATGGGAATATCAATTTCCGCCGGACAGGGCAGACAATAACCGCAACCTCTGCAGAAATCCTTGCTGAGTTCTTCGCGGTCTTTTTGAATAATCACCTTAAGCTCCTCTGTAAGCACCGGCGGATCAACCATGTGGCTGATGAATTCGTCCAATTCCTTCTCTTTTTGTATTCCCCAAATCGGTAATACGTTATCATATTGAGCCAGATAGGCATAGGCTGCCGCCGAGTTGGTGATAAGCCCGCCGGATAAGGATTTCATAGCTATAAATCCGATTCCTTTTTCTTTACACAGATTAACCAGGGCAACTTCCTTCTCCGTAGCCAGATAACTGAAAGGAAATTGAATTGTCTCATACAATCCGGATTCGGCCGCTTCGAGCGCAACGGGAAGACGGTGATTCGTTATACCAATGTGCCTGATTCTCCCTTTTCTTTTTGCTTCCAGCATTGCCTCATACAGACCCGAACCGTCGCCGGGTTTCGGACAGGAACCCGGATTGTGGAATTGGTAGATATCTAAATAGTCCGTCTTCAGTAATCGGAGGGATATGTCTAACTGTTTCCGGAAATCTTCCACCTTCGTGCACATCGTCTTGGAAGCGATATGGATATTCTTCCGTACTTCACTCAGCGCATAGCCAATTTTTTCTTCACTATCAGTATAAAACCTGGCCGTATCAAAAAATGTAATGCCACTCTGATAAGCTTTCTTTAATAATACTGCCGCATCTTCCTTACTGATTCTTTGAATCGGCAGTGCACCAAAACCATTTTTGTTCGAGATTATTCCTGTTTTACCCAACTGTATTTGATCCATATTCCTCACCCCAGGACATGTTTTTCCAGAACGAAGCAGATAAAAATACCGGAGAATATTGTTATTCCGGATTCATCAACGCCTTCGACATCAACACGCCTGCGTTTTCCTTTGGTCTCAACAACCTTTGCCTTCAGCAGCACGGAATCGCCGGATTTCGACGGCTTCAGGAACTTTACCTCGGCGGAGCCAAGCACGACATTGGGATCGTTGACCGCCGCCATTGCAGCATAGTCGGCGGCCCCGAAAATAAAACCGCCATGTACAAGTTTGTGATCGTCTACAACCATTTCGGCGGTAGTGTTGATTTTTACAATGGCCGTGCCTTCATCAACCGAGAGTAATTGCCCGCAGAGGGATTGGTTTATCGCCAGGTGTGTTTTAAGCTGCATTATTTCCTTCTTTTTTATCTTAAGAAACTATTTTCCGATTTGCCTTTGCGGGGCTGTTCAAAAACGGCCAGATGCAAGGCCCCCTTTAGTCATCACCATTGTAATACCAAGCCGTATTCAAAAGGATACCGAGGCGGCTAGGAGGAGGCGCCGGAGGCGTATATGACAATACGTTGAGGACGCCGACGACGAAGCCAACAAAGGTAGCCGCATGAAGACGGCTTGGTGGTGTCTAGTGGGCCTCGTCCCAGTTTGCGCCTGCGGCAATCTCCACCTTAAGCGGCACATTGAGTTTGATTACCTCTTCCATTTCCTTTTTAACAAGCGCCATGACTTCATCTTTTTCGCCAAGCGGCGCTTCGCAGACAAGTTCATCATGCACCTGCATGATCAGCCGGGCATCAAGATTCTTGCTTTTGAACAGATAGGCGATGTTGACCATCGCCACCTTGATCAAATCGGCGGCAGTCCCCTGAATAGGAGTGTTTATCGCCATGCGCTCGGCAAACTGGCGCACTGCGGCAACTTTGCTTGTGAGCTCGGGCAGGTAACGGCGGCGATTCAGTAAAGTGCAGACAAAACCATCCCGGCGCGCATTTTCCAATATTCCATCGAGATAGGAACGCACTTTTTTATAGCGCTGGAAATATCCGTCAATATAAGCCTGCGCCGTTTTCTGGGGTACATTCAGCTCCTTGGCGAGACCAAAGGCACTCATGCCGTAGAGAATGCCGAAGTTGATCACCTTGGCCTGGCGGCGCATATCGGGGCTGACCATTTCCGGAAAAACGCCGAAGATGTCGGAGGCCGTACGATTATGGATATCTTCGCCGGAGAGAAAGGCTTCGATAAGAGTTTTGTCTCCGGAAAGGTGTGCCAGCACGCGCAGCTCTATCTGGGAATAATCGGCGGAAATGAGAACTGAACCAGGTGCGGCGATAAAGGCCTGCCGGATTCTTTTTCCTTCCAGTGTCCGCACGGGAATGTTTTGCAAATTGGGATTACTGCTCGAGAGCCTCCCTGTTGCCGTCACAGTCTGATTGTAGGAGGTATGAATGCGGCCCGTCTGCGGGTTGAGGAGGAGAGGCAACGCATCAACATACGTTGACTTGAGCTTTGAAAGGCTGCGGTAAGCCAGAATCTCGGCCGGCAGTTCATGGCCTTGCGCCAGATAAGACAGAACATCCACATCCGTGGAAAAACCTTCTTTGGTCTTCTTGCCCGGAGGAAGTTTCAGTTTTTCAAATAAAACGGCCTGCAATTGCTTGGGGGAATTGATGTTGAATTTTTCACCGGCCAGACGGAAAATTTTCTCCTCTGAGATGGAAAGCAACTGCGCCAGCTCTTTGGACATCTGATGCAAAATATCAACGTCCACCAGCACCCCTTTTTTCTCCATCTCCGCAAGCACGTGCAGTAGCGGCATCTCAACTTTAGTAAAAAGGTCGGAAGAGTTTATTTCCTTCAATTTTGCCGTAAGAACCGGTGCCAGCGCAAGGATTGCCCTCACACGGCATCCGGCGTAAGCGGCCATTTTGTCTACAGGCACCAGATTAAGCGGATAAGTTTTGCCTTTGCCTCCGGCCACATCGCCGGGGTTGGGAATTTGTTCATGCAAATAATCCCAGGCGATTTCCGAAATTTCATAGGAGTGTCTGGCCGGGTTTAAAAGGTAGGCAGCCAGCATGATATCAGACCAATTTGACTTAGTCATGGTATCCTTACCTATTTCCACATCCAGCACAAGATTATCCGGGAAAACAAGAATAGTTTTGAGATCATGTACATATTTTATTATTTTAGTGCTCGAGAAAACAGGAAGAAGCGCGGCCAAAACTTCTTTTCCCGGCAGCTGTTCCGAAAGCGCAGTATGCCCGACCGGCACATAAAAAACATCGTTACCGCTGCCCGCCGCAATTCCTACCAGCTCCGCCGGCGAATTTTTATCCCGGATAAATTCCCAGGATATTTCGGAACAAGCCTGCAGATGCAGGGCAAGGGCATCCAGCTCCTTTCTGTCTTGGACAACTCTACAGTCTTTTTCAACCTTCCCCCCGCCGGTCTTGATTTCCTGCAGAAGCGATGAAAATTCAAATTCACTGAAGAGTTGAAAAAGGGCTTCTTTATCGGGTTCGCGGCGCGCCGCCTCCTTTAAATCGAAATCAATTTCCACATCTTTCCGAATCAGGGCCAGCTGACGGCTCATCCTGGCCTGGCCGGCAAAATTGCGGAAGCTTTCCCGCAATTTGACGTTGCGCAAATTTTCCGCATTCTGAATAACCGCTTCCACCGAACCATACTCTTCAATCAACCGCTGGGCGGTCTTGGGCCCGATCCCCGGCACGCCCGGAATATTATCGGAGGCATCACCCATGAGTCCCAATATTTCCATGACCTTATCGGGACCGACACCAAAGCGCTCTTTTACCGCCGCCACATCATAGGTTTTATCCTTCATCGTATCAATCATGGTGACGTTTTCATCGATGAGCTGCATCAGGTCCTTGTCACCGGAAACGATGAGGGTTTTCCAGCCCAGGGCACTGGCTTTCCCGGCGAGCGTACCGATAAGATCGTCGGCCTCGATGCCCTGTCTCTCCACTATCGCCACGGATAAACCGCGCACGACATCTTTTATGAAGGGTATCTGCGGGATCAGATCGTCCGGCATCGGTTTACGGGTTGCTTTGTAATCGGCGAACTCCTCATGGCGCACGGTAGGCCCTTTGAGATCAAACATCACCACTATGTAGTCCGGCTCCGCATCACGCAGCAGTTTCAATAGCATGGTGGTAAAACCGTAAATGGCATTCGTCGGAAAACCCTTGGAATTGGTCAGCGAAGGGATTGCGTAAAAGGCCCGATAGACGTAATTGCTGCCGTCGACAAGAGCGACTGTGGGAATCTTATTTTCACCGGACATAATTTATTTTGCTCCTATCTGCATCAATAAACGACCCTGCCACAAGCTGTGGGGAATATAACCATGGGATCCCGAATAGCTTCGCCGTAACTAGCTCGCCCTGCATACGCTGGGCTTCGCTTTCGGGATCAATTCCACTTTTGCTTCAACCTTCATTACATTCGTTTTCAGCGAGTGTCATTGATTTATGAGACCATTTCCATGGATGCATCTATTTTATATGTCTTGACCGCCCGCATGTCGAGAATATCCGTGACACCGGTTTTCTCTTTCACATGCTCCAGAAACTCATCCAGTTTATCCGAGGTAGCCATGTTGACGGTAAACCAGACGTTATACTCGTTGCGGCGCCGGTAATTATGCGTAACACCTTTTTCGGCATTGATAATCCGGACAAAGTCACCGATTTTATCTTCCGGAACACGGGCGGCGCAAAGAGTACCGGCACGACCTAATTTAGCTCCGTCAAAAACCGCTCCGATCCGGCGGATAATTCCTTCTTTTTTCAATCTGCCGACCCGGATAAGCACTTCCTCTTCGCCGATACCGCATTGTTCCGCAACGACGGCAAAAGGATATTCCGTAAGCGGAAATTCCTTCTGCAGAATGTTGAGCAATTTTTTATCGATTTCATCCATGATCATTTATCTGCTGAATAATTTTTGCCCGGGTTCGTAAAGACAAAGCGGCTCCTCGGCCAGATAATCACCGGTTTTTTCATAAGCTCTGGCCCGGCAGCCACCGCATACCTTGATAAACTCGCACCGGCCGCATTTGCCGTCGTATTTACTCGGATCCCGCAGATTTTTAAATACTTCCGAATTTTGCCATATGACGGGAAACTCCTCACTGCGCACATTACCGCAGTCAAGTTCCAGATAACCGCAGGGCTGTACTATTCCCGTATGAGAGATAAAGCAAAAGGAAATGCCGCCCAGACAGCCGCGCGTGGCTTCAGAAAACTGCCCCCGCAGTTTTTTGGTCTCCCGGTTATTATCCTTCTGCTGATGCCTGATCCGGAAATAATGCGGCGCACAGGTTGCTTTAAGTTGTATTCCGCAAGACAGGCTCTGCTCATGAAACCACAGCAGTGTTTTTTCGTAATCAGCGGCGTTAATTGTCCGGGAGGCGAGGTTTCTGCCCCGTCCGGTCGGTACGAGCAGAAAAATATGATGCGCCGCCGCGCCGATATTGACGGCCAGATCAAGAATATCTTTTATCTGATCGATATTATCCGCTGTTATCGTCGTATTGATTTGGAATTCCATCCCGGCGCTTTTCAGTTCATTAATTCCGGCCATTGCTCCGGCAAAAGCTCCGGGCACGCCGCGCAAAGCGTCGTGGCCGGCGGCATCCTTTCCGTCGACACTGATACTGACTCTTTTAATGCCGCTTTGGATCAACTGTCTGGCCACGGCTGTATCAACCAGCGTACCGTTCGTGGCCATAACCATACGCAACCCTTTAGCCGTACCTGCTGCCGCCAGATCGAAAATATCCGGTCTTAAAAGCGGTTCACCCCCGGTCATAATCACTACCGGATTTCCCGCTTGCACAATTGCATCGAGAAGTCCCATGCATTCATTTGTTGATAACTCTCCGCCAAAAGGGCCGCAGCCTGCAGCAGCCCGGCAGTGCAGGCAATTCAGATTGCAGCGGCGCGTGACTTCCCAGGCAATCATCCGCAGGTTATTGTCGGAATTTGGCAAACCGTGACCCGATGGCATAACTAAACAGCCTCATCTTTTCATCATTCCGGAACATTACGGAATGATGATGCCGAAATGTTCATGCATTTTGAAATCTATTTACTTTGCAGCTCGGCAAACTGTTTGGCCCAATACGTAATGATAATGTCGGCGCCTGCCCGTTTTATTGCCGTGAGTGATTCAAGCATGGCGCGCTCTTCGTCGAGCCACCCGTTGGCCGCCGCTGCTTTAATCATGGCAAATTCACCGCTCACATTATAGGCCGCGAGCGGCAGGTCAAATTCCTGTTTGGCCCGGCAGATGATATCCAGATAAGGAAGAGCCGGCTTTACCATGATAATATCCGCACCTTCCGCAACATCGAGCGTGATTTCCCGCATCGCTTCATCACCGTTGGCCGGATCCATCTGGTAGGATTTTCTGTCGCCGAATTTCGGGGCACTCTCCGCGGCTTCCCGGAAAGGTCCGTAGAAGCAGGAAGCATGTTTGGCGGCATAAGCCATAACGGGAACATCCGCGAAATTATTTTCATCAAGACCCTCCCGGATTGCCGCTACCTGTCCGTCCATCATAGCCGAAGGCGCAACCATATCGGCACCGGCGCGAGCATGGGAAACGGCTGTTTCCGTGAGCACCTCCAAAGTCGAGTCATTATCGACCGTTTCTTTCTCGAGCATACCGCAATGGCCGTGACTGGTGTACTCACACAGACAGACATCGGTCACAATCAAAATATCCGGAACTTCTTTTTTTATTTTCTTCACGGCCTGTTGAACAATTCCGTCCTTGGCAAAGGCGCCGGTGGCCAGTTCATCTTTATGCGACGGAATTCCAAAAAGCAATAGAGCCGGTATCTTCAGTTTACAGGCGAGCTCGGCCTCGCGAACGATGTTGTCTACGGACATCTGAAAGTTGCCGGGCATAGCCTGGATCGGTTTTTTAACGTTTTTGCCGGGAACCACAAAAAGCGGATAGATCAAATCATCGACACTTACCTGTGTTTCACGAACCAGACGACGAAAATTTTCATTCTTCCTCAACCTTCGGGGACGATATTCAGGGAATTGCATTTTAAAACCTCCTTTACTGCCGTTACTTTTTCAGCCTTTGCAGTTCTTCTTTTATTTTAACCAGTTCCGTGCTTGTTTCCCGCAGCCGGCAAGCCAGTACTTCGGCAATCATTTGATAAAATACCGCACAAAACGCCACCTTGTCTTCACTGTAGAGACTATCCATAAAGGATACATCCGTGGCCAGACAGGTGACATCGTCGATTGCCTCAATCGAAGCCGAACGCGGAGATCCGTCAATCACACACATCTCTCCGAAGATATCTCCGGTACGTCTCAGTGTGTCTATTTCCTCTCCATTTTTAACTATCCGGACATGACCATCAACCAGAAAATAAATCCAGTTGTCATAGCTTCCCTCCTCGATAATCGTTTCACCGGCAAAATATTTTTTTACATTACTGAAGGTGAGAAGCTTGTTCATATCCTTTGTGCCGAACGAATGCAGTACCGGAAGTTCTTTCAACTTCTCCATTAATGCCAGGTTCTCCTTCAACATTTCCTGTTTCATCTTCAACCCTCCTTAACGGAAATTTCTTCATCAGAAAGGTAACAGGCCGGATCAGGCCCCCAGATATTTCCGGCAGCCTCTGCCCTCGCCCGAAAGTTACCACCACAAATATCCAACCAGCGGCACCCGGCACAACGTCCCTGCACATATTTCTTTTTTTCTTTCAACTTTACCAGAAGTCCCATGGATTTATCCAGCCATACTTCACTAAACGGCCTTTCCCTCACATTACCGAAAGAAATGCTGCGCCAGAACTGATCAGGATGAATTTCTCCGTCCCAGCTGATGCATCCGATACCGTGGCCTGAACTGTTGCCTTCGTTCATTCTAAGCAGTTCCAGAACCTCTTTTGCTCTTTCCGGATTTTCTTCCTGCAGCCTCAAATAGAGATAGGGACCGTCGGCATGATTATCGACGGTAAGAATTTCCCGCGGCTTTCCGGCGGCAAACAACTCTTTCGTCCGGCGCATAATCAGATCGAGAAGTTTACGGGTTTCTCCCGGAGTTAAATCCTCATTTTTAAGTTCCAGGCCGCGGCCGCTGTAAACCAGATGATAAAAGCAAAGCCTTTCGATCTCTTCTTCCGCAAGCAGATCGAACATGGCCGCAACATCCTGAACATTATGCCTGCTTACGGTGAAACGTATACCGACTTTTATTCCCGCGTCACGGCAATTGCGAATTCCGGTAAGAGCAGCCGCATAAGCACCTTTTGTCCGCCGGAAAGTATCATGCGTCTTTTCCGTACCGTCCAGACTTATACCTATATAAGAAAGGCCGATTTTCTGCAACTTCCCGGCAATGGTTTTCGTAATTAAAGTACCGTTTGTCGAAATGACGGCCCTTAATCCCTGATCCACGGCATATTCGGCGAGATCCGCCAGATCAGGGCGCAGCAGCGGCTCGCCGCCGGAGAAAAGAATTACCGGAGAACCGAATTGCGCGAGATCCTTCAGTACGTTTTTCCCCTCCCCTGTCGTGAGTTCACCGGCAAAAGAAATATCCCGGGAATTGGAATAGCAATGAATGCAGCGCAGATTACAGCGGCGGGTTATATTCCAAACAACTACCGGACGCTTATCGGCGGAAAACTGCAGAAGATGCGAGGGCAATTTCCCGGATTCCCGGCCGTAGCGCAGGACATCCGAAGGTTCTACCGCACCGCAATATAATTTGGAAATGCCGATCATGAATTATTCCTCTTTCCGCTTTCCGCCGCCTGTTCGTTTTTGAAATATTGTACCAGGGACTGCACCAGCCCTTCCATGGTATATTCGTCCTGCCGGATATCGACATTAAATCCGGCCCTTTGCGCCGCCGTTTCGGTAATAGGTCCGATGCAGGCTATCCTGATTTTCGCCGGACAGATGAAATCCCCGCCCATAATTTCCAAAAAGTTGGTTACGGTCGAAGTACTGGTAAAAGTAATTACATCTATACCATCATTCCTGATCAGTTCCAACAGCTCTTCTTTCTTTCTGCCGGAATTCACTGTTTCATATGCGGCCACCACATCCACGGCCGCTCCCATTTTAGTCAGCCCTTCCGGAAGGACATCCCGGGCATGCACCGCCCGGGGGATCAGTATTTTTTGTCCCGCCAAATCCAGTTTGGCCAATGATTTCAGAATGCCTTCGGAAATATAATATTCGGGAATCAGGTCAACTCCTATCCCCCTTGCCTGAATTTGGAAAGCCGTCGCCGGACCGATACAGCATATTTTAACGCTTTTCAGTTCCCGGATATCCTTGCCCAACGCCGCCAGCCGCTCGAAAAAATAATGCACCCCGTTGGCACTCGTAAATATTATCCAGTTATAAGTATTAAGTTGAGTCACTGCGGCATCGAGACTGCTCCAATCGGGCGGCGGCGTTATTTTTATTGTCGGAAAGCAAATAACCCGTGCACCTTCCTGCGCAAGCAATGCGGCGAGATTATCCTTCTCACGCTCCGGACGTGTTATGACAATACCTTTACCGAAAAGCGGTTTTCCGTCAAACCACTTAAGTGTTTCCCGCAGATCAACAACATTGCCCACCACAAGAATTGCCGGTGGAGCAAAACCGCAGGCCTCAGCGCGCACAGTAATCGCATCCAGCGTTGCCGTAACAACTTCCTGCCGGGGAGTCGTCCCCCAGCGGATTAGAGCCGCAGGCGTGGAAGGCGATTTACCATATTTAATTAAAGCATCCGTAATGCGGGCAATATTTTTCACACCCATCAAAAAAACCAGCGTGCCGATTCCGGCAAGAGTCGGCCAATCGATATCACTTTTTTCTTTGGCCGGGTCTTCATGGCCGGTGACAAATGCCACTGTGGAAGTAAGTCCCCGATGTGTCAGCGGAATACCCGCATAGGCGGGAACGGCAACGGCGGAAGTAACGCCGGGAATTATTTCAAAAGGCACGTTATTCCGGGCCAGCTCCTCCGCTTCCTCACCGCCGCGCCCGAAAATAAAGGGATCTCCACCCTTAAGACGCGCAATCGTGTTGCCGTCTTGCGCTTCTCTTACCAACAGTTCATTGATCTTATCCTGTGGCAAAGTATGCTCTCCGCCCTTTTTACCGGCATAAACAAACCTCGCTGCGGGCCGTGCGTACTCCAGTAATTCTTCATTGACCAGATAGTCGTAAACAACAACATCCGCCCGGCCGAGACAGTCGGCCCCTTTCACCGTAATCAATCCAGCATCGCCCGGTCCCGCTCCAATAATATATACCGTTCCCGGTTTATTTTTTTTATTCATATTATTTCCGTACACAAATTCAGAAGTTTTTTGCCGCCTTTCTCCAGAATAATGCGGGCGAGTTCCCTACCCAATTCTTCCGCATCCGCAACGGATCCTCTGACTTTGTCGCGAATTACAATAGTGCCGTTGGGAGCCGCCATCATACCCTCCAGAAAGAGATTCCCGCCTTCCGTTTTCCCATATGCGGCAATCGGCAGGCAACATCCGCCGCCCAATGCCAGAAGATAAGCACGTTCGGCGGTAATTTCCGCAGCGGTCGGAGCATGGTTCAACCTCGCGAGAATTCCGGCCAAAGCGTGATCCGTTTCCCTTATCTGCAACCCCAGCGCCCCCTGCCCAACCGCCGGCAGCATCAATTCCACCGGCAGATACTGCGTTATTTTCTGAAAATATCCGAGTCTTTTCAGGGCAGCCGCCGCCAAAATAATCCCGTTTAAATTTTCCTTCTCAATTTTATCTAGGCGAGTATCGATATTGCCGCGTAGTGAAACTATGACGACATCGGGAAGCATCGCTTTAATCTGAGCAGCACGCCTGAGCGACCCGGTACCTATTCGCGCTCCCCGGGGCATGAACTCTATTTTAACGTTGCCGCGTGATACCAGAATATCGCGCACATCTTCCCGTGGAAGAACGGCACAGAAGGCAAGACCTTCAGGCGTTTCACCGGGAACATCCTTCATGCTGTGTACGGCCAGATCAATACCGCCGGCAAGAAGAGCGTCCTCAATTTCTTTGACAAACACACCTTTGCCGCCGATTTTTAAAAGTGAAACATCCTGCATAACATCGCCGCTGGTCTTGATGACATGAATTTCAACAGCTGTTCCCGGAGCTTCTTTTCGTATTTTAGCGGCCACCAGATTGGCCTGTATTAAAGCGAGCTTACTGCCGCGCGTTCCTATTTTAATCTTCATTCTGCTCCAATATTTAATTATTTTTCCTTCTTTGTAATTGCAGCCGGTTTTTCTTATTCGTCCAGGCGGAAAAGCTGTCTGGTCAAAGCAACAATATCGGCCGATTTAAATTCGGAACTCTCTTCTTTCAGTACCGTCACCGGATTGTGCAGAAGTTTGTTCACTATCGAGTTGATCAGGATTTCCACTTTTTGTCTTTCCGTCTCATTCATATCCTTCATCCATGATCCGGCCTTAACCAGTTCCAGCCGGACAATTTCTTCCACTTTGTTTCTTAGTAATACTATCGTCGGAACAGCATCGAGTTCCTTAACCCAGTTGATATAGTTCTTAACTTCCTCTTCCACAATTGCTTCGGCTTTTAATGCTTCCTTTTTGCGGGCATTCATATTTTCGTCGACAATATCCTGCAGATTATCGATATTGTAAAGGTAAACATTTTCGACGGCACCCGCCTGCGGATCAATATCCCGCGGAACAGCGATATCAATCAAAAACAGCAACCGGTTTTTACGCTGATGATGAACCTGCCTGATTAAATCGGCGCTTACAATATAAGAAGAAGCACCGGTGGAGCTGATGACAATATCGGCTTCGGTAAGCGCCTCTCTCAGGGCTTCCAGAGATACGGCCCGGCCATGGAACTTTTCCGCCAGAACCGATGCCTGGGCCTGCGATCTGTTGGCAATAATGATCCCGGAAATACCGTTGGCCACCAGATGCATGCCGGTCAACTCGGCCATCTCTCCGGCACCGATCACCAGAACTTCTTTACCAGTAAGAGAACCGAATATTTTTTTGGCGAGAGTTACGGCGGCAAAACTCACCGATACCGGATTTACGGCAATGGCCGTCTCCGAGCGTACTCTTTTTGCCGTCCGGAAAGCCCGGTGCAGCAGGCGATTCAGAACCGCACCGGTAGAATTTTTTTCGAGTGCCCGACGGTAGGCATCTTTCACCTGTCCCAGTATCTGTGTTTCACCCATCACGAGCGAATCCAGACTTGCCGCAACCCGAAAAAGATGCCTTACAGCATTTTCGTCGCAATACAGATAAAGGCAATCGCGAGCTTCCTCTGGCGTTAAACCGCCGCTGGCCGCCAGAAAATCCCGCAGTTTATAAAGAGTCTCCTCCTGCCCGTCGATCCGGGTCAGAATCTCTATGCGATTACAGGTAGAAAGAAACATTGCTTCCCGGATGCCGCAAACAGCGGTGAGCCGGACCGGCAAATCACTTTCTTCCTGACAACCGGCAAAAAGCTTTTCCCTTACGGCAAGCGGTGCCGTTTTATGATTTAAGCCAATTAATGCTATCATGCTCTAAACAAAATCATGCAAAGTTGAAAAACAAAATCTTACACCGGAATAAGAAAGCAACAACAAAATAAAAACGGCGCAGGATATGACAGCCATACGAATGCCTTTCCAGCCGATGGCCAGCCTCTGATGCAGCAGAAATCCATACGCCGCCCAGGCGGCAGATGTCCAGATAACTTTCGGATCTCCCGGCCATCCTGATTCCCAGGTATATCCGGCAAATACAATTCCGGCAAAAAGTCCCAGGGTCAAAACAGGAAAACCCCAAAGCAAGCCGAGATGATTAATCCGGTCAAGGTCATGAAGCGCCGGCAGAAGCCTGCTCATATGGCTTGATTTTTTGTGCTTCAGGAGGCTGTTTTGAATAATAAACATCGCTCCGGCGCAGGAGGCGAGAATAAATAACGCTTCGCCGGCAACAACTAAAACCAGATGAACAAGGGTAAGCCAGCCCAGCATGTCTTCCGGAACCAGTGATCTGCCGGATTCCCGTCCGGCGGCGGCAATCATCAGCAACAAAATAATGGGAGAAATAAACGAACCCAGAATCCTCGTTTTGGTTTTCATCTGGAAGGCGAGATAAACGCCGGCCACCACCCAGGCACAAAATGAAAAAAACTCCCGGGAACCAATCTTGATATAGCCTGCCGGATTGACCATCACCAGAAATAAATTAATGGTCAGAAAACCGAAAGCGATAACCAGTATCCAGGTGGATATTTTCGCCGGCACCACTTTTTTAATTAAAAGCGAAAGCAGATAACCGGCCGTACTGAGCAGGCAAAAGGCAAAGGCAAGTTTGAATAATATAATTTCCATGACTACCCGAGCACCACCTCCTCGCCGGTTATTTCTTTAACCGTTTTCTTAACCTTCTCCCAATTCCCGGCGGCAATTGCCTCAAGGATTCCGGAGTCGATGAGGGAATCACACCAGGAATTGCCCGTCTCCGAATTTTTTAACTGCCGGCGCATATTCCCCAGAATTTTGAGCAGGATTTCATATTCTCCGCCGTATTTTTTCGCGAGCTCTTCCCGCAGGCGGCGAGCCAGTGCCGGACTTTTACCGCCGGTGCTGACGGCTATAGTCAGATCACCTCTTTCGATAACGGAAGGCAGAATAAAATCGCATTTTTGCGGATCATCAACTATATTCACCGGGACGCCCAGATTACGGGCATCTGAGGAAATCGCCGCATTTGTCTTTTCGTCATCCGTCGCCCCGATAATCAAAACCGCCCCGGCAAGGTAACGGGCATTATAATTATCCGCAATATGTTTAATGTTATTGCCGGCTTTCAGTTTAACAAGCTCCGGACTCAACTGCGGACTTACGATATAAACTTCGGCAGCGCAGTCGAGAAGCCTCGCAATTTTTCTTGCCGCTACCTCGCCGCCGCCGATCACCACACATTTTTTACCCGTAATATTGAAAAAAAGGGGATAATATTTCAAGATTCTCCTTCCAGTTGCGACACAAGCTTTGCGAGTGAAAAACATTCATTAAAAGCTATCACGAAGAAAGGTAAAATTCAAGCCGGCCAATTGATTAAGTTACACCGTGACCGCAGGGGGAAAATGTAATCTCCCGGGATATTAATCCCGCACAGAATACGCACCGACTGCAGAAATATTACTCTCGCGAAGATATTGTCAACCGCATTATATATTTTGGTTGACATTTTACATCTTTTTAATTAAAAAACCACCAACAAATCTCCTCAAAGGAAACAGCACTTGGATATTATTGATAAACTGAAAGATCAGGCCGTTAAAAAAGGAGGCACTAACGCCAATGAGGCTCTGGCCCTTTTCATTGAAGGCGCGAGCCGTCCTTTCCGGATTCTGGCCGCGGCCTCCGAAATACGTGAGCATTTCAAGGGACGGGAAATCATCCTTTGCGGCATCGTCAATGCAAAATCAGGCAAATGTTCGGAGGATTGCTCCTTTTGCGCCCAATCTTCCCATTATGCAACAGGTACATCTTCTTATCCTCTGAAGAGTGTTGCAAAAATCGGCGCGGCGGCCGAAGAGGCTGCCCGCAGCGGGGCGGAAATGTTCGGCATCGTCACCAGCGGCAAAACGGTAAAAACAAAAAAAGAGTGGTCGGAAATTTTCCGGGCCATTGGAGAGATCCGGAAATTGGGACTTCAGCCCTGCGCTTCTCTCGGTATCATAGATACACAAAAAGCCCGGGATTTAAAAGATGCCGGCCTCTACCGTTACCATCATAACCTTGAAACATCCCGGAGTTTCTTTCCCGCCATCTGCACGACCCATGCTTATGACGAAGATGTAAAAACGGTACAAGCTGCGCAGGAAGCCGGCCTTACTGTTTGTTCCGGGGGAATTATCGGTTTGGGAGAGGGAATTACCCACCGGATCGAATTAGCCCAAACACTTCGGGAACTGGATGTTGATTCCGTACCTCTGAACATCCTCACCCCGATCAAAGGAACTCCGCTCGCCCGCAGGGAGCCCCTGCCGCCCCTGGAAATCCTGCTGACCATCGCCATTTTCCGCTTCCTGCTGCCCGACCGGGACATCAAACTATGCGGCGGCAAAGAAAAAAACCTGCGGCAGCTGCTGCCTTTCGCCATCATGGCGGGCGCCAATTCCCTGATGACGGGAAATTATTTAACAACGGCCGGCCGGGAAAACGCTCTTGATCAGGAAATGATCGCCGATCTGGGGCTTAAAACCACGCGGGAAGCAAAACCCCTGTGCTCCTGCGCAGCAAAAACAGGAAAAACCTGTGGTCATAAAACCGCAACCTCAAAGAAAAAGTGACGAACATGATTAAGGCTTTGGAACAGGCAAACGCAGGCAGCGATGTGATACTGAACCTCCTGAAACAACATCAGGGACAATGGCTTTCCGGCCAGTTTTTGGCCGAGCGTTTGGCTATGACCCGCTCCGCCATCTGGAAGAAAATTGAAATTCTGAGAAAAGAAGGATACAAAATAAATTCGTCACCCCGCAAGGGCTACCTCCTTGCGGACATTCCCGACCGGATGCTTATCCGGGAAATCCGCGACGGATTAAATACTTCCATTTTTGGCCAGCGGGATATTCACTGCCTTGAAAAAACAGATTCCACCAACCGCAGGGCCAAGGAATTGGCCGCCTTCGGCGCCGCCGAAGGGGTTCTTGTAATTGCCGAAGAACAGGTTCAGGGACGAGGCCGTCTCAACCGGACGTGGTTTGCCCCGGCAGGAGAAAATATTTGTATTTCCCTGATTATACGGCCGCCGCTGCTCCCCGATACGGCATCGCGGATGAGTATTCTTGCCGCCGTTGCGGCGGCCGAAACTCTGATCGCTGCCGCCGGTCTCAAGGCGACTATCAAATGGCCGAACGATATCCTGGTGGGAAGTAAAAAAATAGGGGGAATCCTTCTGGAAATGTCGATGGAAATGGATGCCGTTGATTATATGATCATCGGTCTGGGCATTAACGTCAACACTCCCGCCGACCATTTCCCCGCAGAGTTCCGCAGCAAGGCCACTAGTGTTATTACGGAAACCGGAAAACCATTTCCCCGGGTTTTCCTCCTGCGCCGGTTTCTGGAATTACTGGAAAGCTGGTATCGAGTGTTCAGGGAATCGGGATTTGATCCCATTATAATTCGTTGGAAGGACTTGACGGATATGCTGGGCAGACAAGTAACTATTGAGACGATCAACGGCAGCTGCAGCGGAAAAGTCACGGATCTGGATTGCGATGGCTTTTTAATCCTCCGCAACGACCGGGAAGGCGAAATGCGCATGTTTTCCGGAGATATAACGATAATGTGAGATATTATGAACAAAACACCGGAAAAAACATCGCTGCGCGGTATGGCTTATGCGTCCATGTTCAGTGCACTCATGGCAATCGGAGCTTATATTATGATTCCCCTGCCGCCTGTGCCCATTACAATGCAGACGCTCTTTGTCATGCTGTCCGGAGCACTCTTGGGCGGATACCTGGGAGCATTAAGCCAGATCGGTTACATTCTCTTAGGCATCATCGGTCTTCCAGTTTTTGCCGGCGGCAGAGCCGGCATCGGCGTTCTTATCGGACCTACGGGCGGTTATCTGATCGGGTTTGTGGCCGGTGCCTTTATTCTCGGCAAACTGACGTCGCTGCGCCGCGATCCCGGAGTGTTTTGGTTGATGGGTGCAATAACCGCCGGGATGATCGTTGTCTACACCCTGGGAATCATACAACTTATGATCGTGGCAAAGCTGAGCTTCCTAAAAGCCGTCTCTGTCGGATTGCTCCCCCCTCTTCCCGGCGATGCAGCCAAAATCATTGCGGCCTCTCTCATCTGCCGAAAAATTCGGAGGCATATTTTTAACAGAATATGATCAAGATCAATAATATCTTCTATCAGTATGAAGGCTCTGCGGCTCCGGCACTGAGCGATATAAGCATGGAAATCCATGAAGGGGAATATGTTGCCTTAACCGGTTCGAACGGCTGCGGTAAAACAACCCTGATCCGGCAGCTCAATGCTCTCGTCCGTCCGGACCGGGGTACTGTGACCATAGACGGCCTCGATACCGCTGATCCGGCGAACCACAAGGAAATCCGCCGTCTTGTCGGCATGCTCTTTCAGAATCCGGATAATCAGATCGTGGGAATGACCGTTGAAGAGGATATCGCCTTTGGTCCCGGAAATCTTAACCTGCCGCCGCAGGAAATCCGCCGGCAGGTGCATGATATTCTGGAGAGCTTCGGCCTGCAATCCCTTGCCGGACGCGCCCCCCACACCCTTTCGGGCGGCGAAAAACGTCTCGTTTCTCTGGCCGGGGTTCTCATCATGAATCCCCGGTATATCGCCTTCGATGAACCCACCGCCTACCTTGACGCAACCGGCCGGCGGCGCGTTCTTGCGATGATGAAACAGCTGCATAAAAAGGGGATCGGCATTATTCATATCACCCATGATGCGGCCGACATGGCCGACGCCGATCGTCTGCTGATTATGAACCGGGGAAAACTGATCCGTGACGGTCACCTCCGCGATATATTATGTGCAAAGCAGGAAAATACGGGATTTACATTACCCCTGCCGCCCATCACGGAACTGATACGGCATCTGAATCGTCAGGGATGGTCCCTGACACCGGACATTTTCACCGTTGAAGAAGCCGGCCGGGAAATTCACCGCTTACTGACCAGAGCGCGTTAAAAAAGGAAAAAGCATGATTACCCTCGGCCAATACATAAACAACAATTCCTTCGGACACCGTCTGGACGCAAGGGTCAAAATACTCGCCACAGTCATTCTTTCTCTTCTTATTTTTCAGGCCCGGGGCTGGGAGATATTCCTGATCAGCTCATTTGTCTTCATCGTCTGTTTTATCTGCCGGCTGAATTTTTTCTCCATTTGGAAAGCACTTCAACCGCTGGTCTGGTTTGCAGTTCTGCTTTTTGCCCTGCATCTTTTTTTTACGGACGGCACCGTTTTATTTACTGCTCCGTATTTGCCGGTAGAAATCACTGCAGAGGGGCTTTCCCGCGGGCTGATCATTGCCTGGCAGTTTATCGCCCTGGCCTTGTGCGGTGTTCTTCTCACCATGGTCACATCTCCTTCGGATCTTGTGCACGGGCTCACATATCTTCTCGGTCCGCTGAAGTATCTCCGGGTTCCCGTTCAGGATATTGCCGTTATGGTATCCATGTCTCTGCGGTTCGTGCCCACACTTCTGGAAGAGTATGACCGGATCAAACAAGCACAAATAGCCCGGGGCTCCGCAATAGAAACCGGCCGGCCGGCCCGGAAAATAAAAAGCCTCGCTGCGCTCATTATACCCCTCATGGTCAGCGCCTTCAGGCGGGCCGATGATCTGACGGAAGCGATGGAAGCAAGAGGCTATGCCCGGGGACCGCGGACCACTTTAAACCAGCAGCACTTCGGCCGTGAAGAGGTATTCGCCTTGCTTGTTCTGGGCGTTTTGCTCTCGCTTGTGCTTACATCCCAATTCCTCCGGGCTCCGTTTCCGTAGGAAACCGTCTTTTTATCATCATCTCTTCGCGAACCATTGACGTCTCTTCTGACAAAACCATACAGTGTTCTTGAAATATTACTCAAAAGAGGTTATATCTATAAAGAAGGCACCGGGCGTCAGAAACAGATAAATTTAACATACTGATATTACGGGTTTATTTCATGACGGAAAAAGAACAGGAAAAATGGCTGAAAGTTGAAATATCGGCCGGCTCGGAATTGATGGATGCGCTGGGGAATTTTCTTACGGAAACAGGTGCTCAGGGTGTTTTTCAGGAAACGCTGGAGCCTCAGTCCCCGGGAGATTTTCCGGAATTATCGAACTGTGAAACAATCAAGGCTTATTTTCCGCAGGATGTCCGCAGTGAAAAACGCATTGCCGCCATTGCCGGATATCTGGAAAGCCTGAAAGAAATTTTTCCCGACTTTGCCACTCCGGTCTTAAAAACGGAAATCATCCCGGATCCGGATTGGGGTGAACAATGGAAAAAATATTTCAAACCGATCCGTGTCAGCAACAATATTATCGTCAAACCGACATGGGAAAGATATACACCATCCAGCCGTGATATTGTCATTGAAATTGATCCGGGCATGGCCTTCGGCACAGGCCAGCACGCATCCACCCGAATGTGTATTGAAGCGCTGGAAGATATCATTATGCAAGACCGCACGGTAAAAGGCTGGAAAGTGCTTGACGTCGGCTGCGGTACCGGAATACTCGGTATAACCGCCGCCAGGTTGGGCGCTGAAGACGTCATCTGTCTCGATATTGACAAGAAGGCGACGGAAATCGCCCGGGAAAATGCCGCCATTAATCATGTCGACGACCGGATCACCGTTGTTGATAAGGATGCAATGACCATAAACGAGCCACGCAATCTCATTATAGCCAACCTGACTTCCAAGCTTCTGTTGAAACTGCGCCAGCATCTCACGCATCTGCTGCTTCCGGAAGGTTACCTGATTATCTCCGGCATTATCGAACAGGACGCCCGGGATATCGAAGAAGATTTTTGGGCCGCGCAACTGACTTCAAGCAGAGTTATTAAGGAAAAGGAATGGGTCTGCTACGTGCTCAAGAAAAAAGCATCGGCTGCTTAGGATAATTCTCTTTATATGCTAACAGGTAATTTTGCGGAAGATTTCAACAGAGGTAAGGCAAATCTTGACCACCCCCAGAATCTATAGCTCGATCGCATTGGAAAAAGGAAAGCAGTGCGAACTTAAGCAGGATAACTACAAGTATTTGAAGCAGGTATTGCGGCTGGAAACCGGAGACCGCATCACTGTTTTTGACGGTTGGGGACATGAGTTCGAAGCCGTAATTAAAAACTTTTCCGCCGGCAGAGTGGCTCTGGAACTGGGCAAAGAAGTGGAAATATCCGCCAGAGACATAAAAATCACTCTCGGCCAGGCCATTCCCAAAGCCAATAAAATGGATGTAATCGTCCGCGGCGCCGCCGAACTTGGTGCCGATGTGATCATACCTTTTACGGCAGCGCGTTCCGTCAGCCGCATTACCAATGAAAAAAACCCGCAGAAAACCGCCCGCTGGCAAAAAATAGCCTGTGAATCCGCCCGCTGCTGCCGCAGTACCCGGATAGCAGATGTTTTTCCGGTTGTCTCTTTCGAAGAAATGCTTGCCCGCGCCGGTGGGTCAGCACTTAAAATGATATTCTGGGAAGAAGAAAATCAAAAAAGCATTCGGGAGGTTCTTTCTGACCAAACCCGGGCCGCGACCAAAGACTTTTTCATTGTTGTCGGTCCGGAAGGCGGATTTTCGCGGGAAGAAATTGCAAGAGCAACCGCAGCCGGATTTATTTCTGTGAGTCTGGGCAAACAAATTCTGAAAGTCGAAACGGCGGCACTGGCCATAATTTCCATCATTCAATATGAAAAAGGAATTTTCAGCAAGATTTGAGGGAGGTAAGGATGGCTGTTTATAAATTTGCCGGCTTCTGGCGGCGACTGATAGCTTACACCATTGATAATACAATCATTATTATTGTTTTTTTTATTTTGTCATTAGTTATTGCAGCTGCATTTATTTTCGGCCTGATGTCCGGCAACAGCAGTAATGTGCTCGCCGGCTGGACCGATCCCGCACATGTCGCCGCCATCACCATTATGGCAACAGCAACTTATCTTATCCTGTCTCTTGCCTACTTTACCTATTTCCACGGCATCAAGGGCCAGACACCGGGTAAAATGCTGCTGGGTTTAAAGGTCTTAACAACCGAAGGCAAACCCGTCGGTTTCGGACTCGCCTTTTTAAGATCAGTGGGGTATGTGGTTTCCAGTATTTTTTATATCGGATTTCTCTGGGCTGCCTTTGACCGCCGGAAGCAGGGATGGCATGATAAGATCGCCGGAACGGTAGTGATTATCCTGCCCCGGGAAAACGAAGTTTGCGGCCTCACCATCCCTGATCCGCAGCCGGCATCGGCTGTGCCATTGACGGACGAAAGGCAAAGTGAAGCGATAAGCCGGGAGCCGATGCAGCCCAATACGGCAACTGCTGAAAAAAAAGATCAGGCGGCCGATCAACAATGCGGCGGCGATCAAAAAACACCTTGACAAAAGATTTCATATTTTATAGACGAATGCCTGCTTTTCGCAGGTATTGCAAATCTGGCGGGCCGGTAGCTCAGTCGGTAGAGCATCGGACTGAAAATCCGAGTGTCGACAGTTCGATTCTGTCCTGGCCCACCATTTAAATCAAAGGGTTAACCAATTAAGGTTAACCCTTTTCTTTGCCTGTTCTCTTCAATACCATACCCTTATTTCTGATACCCGGTGACAGGCTTATTTATTGGAATTATATGGATAAAGAGTTTGCCGCTTGCTTCTTTTTTCGGGTTCATTACCCTGAACCCGAAACCGCTTGAATAGAATTTCGCCAATAATAATCTTCCGGCCTACAAATCATAGTTACCGGTCGACTCCGGTTGATAAAGTATCTTGATTACCTTGAGTGTCTTTTTGCCGGACGGGACATCCCACTCAATGGTATCCCCGGCTCGATAGCCGATAATTGCCGTAGCGATTGGTGCAAGGATCGATATCCTTCCCCTTTCAAAGTTGCTGCCCTCCGGATAGACAAGGGTATAAATCTCTTCTTTATCGGAAGCCATACCGGTCATGGAAAAAGTTGAATTCATTGTCACTACATCAGAGGGCATGTCTTTCGGCGCAACAATGATCGCTCGTTCCAACTCATTTTCCAATTTAGTGAAATGACTGTGACGATAGCCTCTTTTAACCGATTCTAAAAGTTCAGCCAAACGATCAAAATCGCAGTCGGTGATATAGATGGATTTTTCTTTCATAGTAAAACTCCTCAGTAGTGATTATAAACAACATTCCTCTCAACATAATTTTAAAACTGAAATCGATTTCTTTAAAACCGTCGCATTATTTGTCAATTTTGAAGAGATTCTTTACTTTCCGCTTTAAAGGTGCATCGTTTTACACCTGTTGCGATATGCAATTGATGAGAGGGTAAATTCCGCTTCCCTTTATGTGAAACTCAGGTATCATTGACATGCATGTACCGTCCATATTGATAAAGATTTTTCATTACGGATAACCGACTCATGTTTGTTACCCTTCTGAAAACATCTCATTTCTTTTTTTATTCGGGGAACTTCAAACTGTGCATTAACTCGAAATTACGGAATGCCTCATATTCCTGCAAATTCAAGGGATAATCCCACGAACCATTGCGATGAACAATTTTTCCACCAAAGCCGGTTTTAAATCGGTACATGCCGAAATAGGGATGATGGGGATTATGATAGGGCGATACGGATCCCATATCATAAGTATAACACCCTTTGCCGCGAGCCTGTTTTATGCCCTCCCAGTGAAGGATATATGGTCCCATTAAGTTGCGCCGT
Source organism: Smithella sp. PtaU1.Bin162 (assembly GCA_002068015.1). Taxonomy (GTDB): domain Bacteria; phylum Desulfobacterota; class Syntrophia; order Syntrophales; family Smithellaceae; genus MVRV01. The sequence continues at coordinate 4,394 of MVRV01000084.1, read as the reverse complement.
TCATTGGAGGAAGCACCAAACAGGTAAATCGCCCGTCGCCTGGAAATGATGATGATCGCCCCGGCAAGAATATCCTGATCTTTTTTTGCCAGCAGGAAAATTATTTCGGATGACCCGGGATTGAGTATCAGCGCAGAGAAGAGAGCAGAAAAATGGCGATATGTTCCCGGTGGAAATCCGTTGCGTTTAGCCGTTTGCAGATAAAGTTGATAGAATAAAGGCAACATTTCTACCGAAGCGTTAAATACGTGCACGCCTTTCCGTTGTGCCAGACGGATATTATATCGAGTCTTCGGCTTCATCTGTGCAAAAATGGCATCTTCGGAACGAGCCAAGTCAATAATCAAAGTATCAGCAACCGTCAGATCTGTTGTTGCTTTCCTCAGCCCCCAGGTCCGGGTACCGAAATTCATGCGCAATTCCCGTAAGCGCACAGGCGGAAAATCATGATAAGAATCATCCATTGGGGAATCCGAAAAATATGGTGATGACCAGGGAAGATCATAACGGATAAAAGCTACATTATAATTAATGTGTTTGATCATCGAATGCGATAATTCTTCGAGAAACAAACCATGTTTTTCAGGATCAGGTTCGGTTTCCGGACCTTGAAAAACATAGGCGGCCGCAAGGCCGCAACCCAGAGGCCTGATCAGGACTAATACATCGCCCCGATTGCCAGCCGATGATTGAAAATCAAAGGCGAAAGGCTTCCAACCTAACCGGGACTTAACCTGGCTCCAGTAGGTTGTCTGAAACAAAATATCCGTAGGAAGCAGAGCTTCAACCCTTTTTGGCTGTACATATATTTTCATATTAAATCTCCCACCAATAAGCCCGCAGCAAATTCAGCAATTAATACATTTATAATGAAATGCACCGGAAGAATTGCGATTATATGTAAAGTTATCTTTTAATTGACAAAGAAGACATTGTAAATGATAGTATAATGCATCGTAAATGCCTATATAAAATAGGCAATAAACCATGCCCTCTGAAGTTAATTTTAATGGAGACAACAATGCCGAAAGATAAAAACAGTATCGAAATAGCATTAAAGGAACGCATCAAGGAGCTGAATTGTTTATATGGAATAGCAAGACTGGCCGAACTCCATCACGACTCTATGAATGACTTATTAAAAAATCTGGTCGATTTTCTCCCGATTTCCTGGCTTTATTCCGATGTCGCCTGTGCCCGTATCGTTTTTCAGGGACAGACTTTTGAAAGCAGGAATTTTAAAATGAGTGAATGGCAGCAGACCGCACAGATCCGGGTTGGAGATGAACCTGCCGGAGATATCATAATTGGGTATATCGAAGAACGGCCAAAAGCAGATGAGGGACCTTTCCTTAAAGAAGAAAGACTTTTATTGAAAGAGGTTGCTCAGCGCATCGGCGAAATCGCCGTTCGGGTTACGGCGGAGCAGGAATTACAGGAAAACAACCGACAACTGTTGCTGGAAAGAAAAGCCCTGCAGGAGACGAATGCAGCCCTGCGGGTAGTTCTCTCCAATATCGAAGATGAAAAAAAACGTATTTATGAAAATATTCAATTAAATATTGAGAAGATTGTCATGCCGATTATTCACGCCCTTACGCCGGCGATAGAAAAAAACAAGCAGAAATATATTGATTTAATAAAACGTAATCTGGAAGAAATCACATTCCCGTTTACCAATAAAATGCTAAGACATTATCAGTCACTGACTCCCACCGAGGTCAGTATCTGCAATATGATCAGAAACGGATTGCCTACCAAAGAAATAGCCGACTTGAGAGGTGTATCCGTAGCTACAATTAACCGGCATCGGGAACATATTCGCCGTAAGCTTAAAATTAAAAATCATAAAATTAATTTAATTAATTATCTCCAAACAAATTTAATGTCGGAATCGTGACGTTTTGTGAATAGAATCAGCTTATAAACTTAAGATAATTTTCTCTGTTAATCAGTTCACAGGAAGCTTCCGGATAAGTTGATAGCCATTCTTTCGGCTTCCGCGATTTTACCTTCCCCCATTTTATTTCATAACCAAATAAACGGCCTTCGCGCTCTTCCACAAAATCCAGTTCCTGCTTTGCATAAGTCCGCCAAAAATAATTATTGGCTGCACCGCCTAAGTATTCTTGACGCTTTAGCCGCTCGATTATTATGTAATTTTCCCACAATTCCCCGGCATCATTACGTTGTTCCAGTAAGTTAAAATTATTAATCAGGGCGTTGCGGATGCCGTTATCAAGAAAATAATAACGGCAGTTTTTTGTAATTTCATTGCGCAAGTTGCGGCTGAAGCCGGTTAATCGCTGAACGACAAACGCTTTTCCCAGCAGATCCAAATAGCGTTCCACGGTGTTCTTGCTCATGCCGAGGGATGTTCCCAATTCGCTTAAAGAAACTTCCTTGCCGATTTGAAAAGCAATAAGCTGCAACAGCCGACTGATCTTGGCTGAATGCCGGACGCCATCCATTTCCAGAATATCCTTATATAGATAAGATGACACAATTTCTTTGAGATAGTGCTCACGCCTTTTATTATCCGGCATTAAAACTATTTCGGGATACGAACCGTAAATAAGGCGGTTTTCTAAATTGGCTTGGGTTTGGTGAATTTTTTCTATCTGCCCGATTTCCAATTGGGCAAGAGGGAATAGCTTCAGTGTGAACTTGCGTCCAGTGAGAGGCTCGCCCGTGCTGCGCGCCAGATCAAATGATGAGGAGCCCGTAACGATAACACGAACATCAGGCATATGGTCGGAAATCAGCTTGAGGTTAATGCCGATATGAGGAATTTTCTGCGCCTCATCGACTACAAGCAGACGGGTTGAGCCGACAAACGCTGTCAGCTTTTCTATTGATTGGCTGGATAAATATGATTGGATAGTGATATCTTCACCGCTAACCAGAGTGTATGTTTCGCTTTCATTTTTCAAAAATTCCTTGAGTAAAGTTGTCTTGCCAGTCCGCCTCGCGCCATAAATCACAATTACTTTACCCGGAATGACCGACTTTTTAAGATTTTTTAATTGTATCTGGGGAATATACATACTCATATCTCCGTCATGATATTGACCGTATTATATATAATTCAGTCAATACGTCAACTGAATTATATAATAAATGGGCTTAGTAAACTATTACAAAGGCAAACAATAATAGGAGAGGTTTCAACAATCAGAAGTATCAATCTTTTTTAAAATGGGGTTATCCGCCAAAAATATATTTGCGGTTTCCGTCTCATCATCAAAAACAAGAACCGCTGCTCCGGTTTTAAGCTTCTGTTTTACCTGTTTGAAATTTGTTTCCAAAGAAGCCTCAATTGCTCCGTAATCAGTTCCGTTTCGGGAAATAAATTCTTCGATAATACCTTTTAAAGCTTGAGAGCTGAGCTTATTTACCGGAATTATATGGATAGTCATTCTTTAAATCTGCATACGATTACATTAATAATTAGTACATCCTCAAAGATAATTTACGAGGAAACTATATTTTCTCCTGCGTCTTTTACTTCACTCCCCTCTTGTTTAGTTTCTTCCCGCTTTGATGTTTCCTTATTAAGAGTTTGCAGCAATTCGTTTGAATGATTTAACAATCTTGCCGCTTCTTTTTCCAGTTTTCTCATTTTAGCTTCCAGAGCATAAGCATCATCTTCCAGATCTAACTCTGTAACATCATTTTCCAGTTCAGTATTCATGGTAAAAAGTTTTCCTTATTTTGATATTGTTCGGCTAATAATTTTCCCCAATCTTCTGAAACGTTTGTAGGGATATGGAATTTACTAACCTTATCATACCTAAGCATCATCCACCGTCTCTTCCGCCGGCTTGCTCCATATTTGTCTCGTTAAAATATATCAAGGGGTTAGATAAACTGTCCAGCTTTTTTATTACTTGATTTTTTCCGGTTATATTGGATACAAAGAAAGAGAAGTCGAAATATTCAAAACTCCATATCGCTCACGGTAAATAAATTATCTGACGGACATCAAGAGGACTTATGAAAAATAAATTCAACTTACCTTTCGCACTATTGACGATCATCTTCCTTGCTTTTCCCCCAAACTGCTTGTCGGAACAACCGGATCCTAAAATATGGGATTATGTCGGATATAATTTCTATTACAATAAAAAAATTATCAAGAAATCACCGGACCTGCCGTTAGTGTGGAGTTATATGACTATAACGGATGATGTAAGAGAGAAAAGGGTTGAAGAAGTAAAGAAATATGATCCGGAAAAATCCATAAAGTACAAAGACTATCATCATGAAGTTGTTTTGTGGGAAATTGATTGTAATAAAAGACTGCTCCGGATGAAAGAATATATAGATTTCGACAAAAACGGAAAAGTGATAGACCGCTATAAATATAACGACTCTGGATGGGACAGTATTCT
>MVRV01000083.1 GCA_002068015.1 Smithella sp. PtaU1.Bin162 | reverse complement strand
TTTGATTTGCTCCGGAAGTATAATCAAACGGAAAGCCTGATTAAACATGCACTCGCGGTAGAAGGAGTGATGCGCTATTTTGCCCGGCAATATGGGGAAGACGAGGAAAAGTGGGGGGCTATCGGCCTGGTACATGATCTCGATTATGAAAAATTCCCCGATCAGCATTGCAAAAAAACCGCAGAAATATTGAGAGAAGAGAATTGGCCGGAAGAATACATCCGGGCGGTAGTCAGTCACGGCTGGGGCATCTGTTCTGAAGTCGAACCACTCTCGACTCTCGAAAAGGTGCTGTTTGCTACCGATGAATTGACAGGTCTGGTGGCCACTTCAGCTTTGGTTCGTCCCTCGAAAAGTGTTCTCGATATGAATGCCGGTTCGGTTAAAAAGAAATGGAAAGATAAAAGGTTTGCCGCAGGAGTCGATCGCGCGGTTATTGAAAAAGGCGCCGCCATGCTGGGTGTTGAGTTGACCGACCTGATTGTCGGCACGATCCTAGCAATGAGGGAAGTTGCCGAAGAAATCGGATTAAAAGGCAGCCCTTCGAGCGAACCAAACAGCCAAAACGTTTAATTCTCTGCAAATTGACCAATCAAAGAAGGAGAGGTGAATCATGCCTGCCGATGCAATACTCATCAAGAAAGAAGACAATGTGGCAACGGCTCTTCGTGACCTTGAATTGAAACGGGAAGCCGTAATCCGCCTCGACCAGGATGAAAAGATCATCACGATTACGGAGCCCATACCCTTCGGACACAAATTTGCCGTAAGAAAAATCATTAAGGGCGAAAATATCCTCAAATACGGAGAAGTGATCGGCCGCGCCACGCGTGATATTGAAGCCGGCGCCCATGCCCATATCCAGAATATCGAAAGTCTCCGTGGCCGGGGTGACTTGGAAAAGGAGGCTTCCGTATCATGACTTTCATGGGTTATCGCAGGGCCGACGGCCGTGTCGGGACAAGAAATTATATAGGCATTCTATCCACTGTCGTCTGTGCCAATGAAGTGGCCGAGGAGATCGCCCATCGGGTTTCGGGAACGGTTTCCTTTCTGCACCATCAGGGATGTTGCCAGACGCCGGTCGATATTGCCCGGGTCAACAATGCGCTGATTGGTCTGGGCTGCAATCCAAATCTTGCCGCGGTCATTCTCGTGAGTCTTGGTTGCGAAAGCACTGATGTCGGCGAGGTAGCCCGAGCAATTGCCGCAACAGGCAAACAGGTGAAAACCATAGTGATTCAGGAGATCGGTGGTGCGGGTCGATCCGTGGCCGAAGGTTCGCTTTTGGCCCAGGAGATGGTCCAACAGGCCTCTGTTCTTCCGCGAACCTCCGGCGAAGTAAGCGACATTGTCCTCGGACTCAAATGCGGAAGCTCGGATACGACCCAGGGACTTGCCGCAAATCCGGCCCTGGGCATTGCCTCCGACCTGATCGTCCGCGGCGGCGGAACGTCCGTCCTGGGCGAGATTACGGAGTTTATTGGTGCCGAACATCTGCTCATCCGGCATGCCCGGACCCGGGAAATCGGCGACAAAATCCTCGCCCTGGTTAAACGGATCGAAGACCGCGCCAAGGCGGTAGGCTGCGATATGAGAGGCGGGCAACCTACCGGCGGCAATATTAAGGGCGGCCTGACGACTATCGAGGAAAAATCTCTGGGAGCCATTGCCAAGGCCGGAACGGCGCCCATCGAAGCTGTTTATGAATACGGGCAGCCGCCCGACGTAAAGGGTCTCGTCGTCATGGATTCGCCGGGCCGGGAACCGGAGATATTGACGGGACTTGCCGCGGCGGGGTGCAATGTGATCGCCTTTACGACCGGACGCGGCGCTCCGCAGGGCTTTCCCTTTGTTCCGGTAATCAAAATCACGGGGAATGCTCTGACCTGGGAGAAGCTCCGGGACCACATCGACCTTGATGTGAGCGCATTGATGAAAGGAACATCATCTTTTCCGGCTGATGGAAAGCGGATTTATCAGGAGATTATGGAGGTAGCCTCCGGCCGACTGACCAAGGCCGAAATATGCGGCTACACACGGGCGATGGATATCTACATGGTCGGCCCGGTGATCTAGCCCCGGAAATTTCCGGTACTTGTGGCTTATTCCTCCGTAAGAAGATTCAACACAATTCCAAAAAGCAAAAAACCCGCCGGCAACAGCGGGTTTTTTTATGGACATTAATGTTTAAGGAGCTTCGTTGATGGATTTTATACGGTCATTCCAGGAAGGGTGCTTATCCCAGAATCCTCCGCCGTCTTCCGTGGCTGCCTCAATTGACCGCAGAGATTGAATGACTTCCTCCTTGGTCATGCCCATGCAAAGGCAGGCCCGGTAAGCGGCAACATCAGCCTCGGTTTCCTGTTTTTTCGAGTAATTATTGGTGATAGCGGGATTAACAACATGATTTAAAAGGCCGGCACCGGGGACAACAACATTCACTATCATCATCGCTCCGGTTACTCCCCAGCTGACACCTTGTCTGGCCTGGGCATGGCTGAGTTTTTCATGCGCGATTTCGTGAGCCAGGACAAAACGAATTGTATTATCGTCAAAGGCAAACATTCCTTCCGTTACAACTATTCCGTCTTCACTCAGGAAGGCGTTAGGTTCTTTTTCGGGGCTGAGATAAAGAGGCGTATTTTGTGTCGGCCGGATGCATTTATGCACTTGCTGGTAAAGATTAACGGCTCTCAGTTGCAAATCCTCCGGGGCTATATAATTCTTTTGTCCGGCGCACCCGGAAAGAACAATTAGAGCAATGATCAGTAATTTCTTCATGATTTAATTATTACATATTTTTGAAAATTGTCAAAATCCGAAAATAACTCCGCTAATATTTAATGGCAATCCGGACAGCTTTGTTACCACCATATAAAATCATATATTTAAATCAATGACACTCGCTGAAAACGAGTGCAATGAAGTTTGAAGCGGAAGTGGAATTGATCCCGAAAGCGAAGCCCAGCAGGCAGAGCTATTCGGGATCCAGCTGGTTATATTACCCGCCCCTTGGGGTGAATATATTGAGGCATTTCAACAGTTTGTCGCTTTAATAAAACAAATTTCGCCGGGAGCTTTCCCCCTTGCATCATTTTTTTCCAATTAACGCATTATTGTGCTATATTTTAAAAAATAAAAATATTAATGCTGAAATTTGAGAATCCGCTTTTTGTGACCTATGACAACTGAAGATAAAACCGCAGAGATGCTCACCCTGCAAAAAGACAATCTGCATTTAAAACAAAGCATCAACGCCTTGCGTGATCAACTGGAAAAAATGAAAATCGCCCGCGAAGAGGCTGTACAAAATACCCTGAGGTCGGTACAGGGTGAAATTACCCAACTGAAAGCAACAATCACGGCAATGCGCGATGAACTGGAAAAAGCCTGTTATGAAAAGGACTGTATAATGCAGCAGCAGATTGCGGACACAAGTGATAAAACGAAACAGCTGACCGATGCTATCGTGGCGATGCGCAATGAACTGGAGAGCCGGGAAATAACTTATCAGCAAGAAATTCAGATGATTACCAAAAATCATTATGATGAAGTCGGCGAGTTGCAAAAGACAATTAAAGAGTTGAGAGACAATCTGGAGGATTTAAATCAGGGAAGCAATAAAGGCAGGGCAGAATGAAAAAGAATCAGAATAA
>MVRV01000082.1 GCA_002068015.1 Smithella sp. PtaU1.Bin162 | reverse complement strand
TTTTCGATTCTTGTTGAAAGGTTTTTTCGTGGCATGTTTTTTTTTATAACAGCTCGGCTAAAAACGCAATGAAATATTATATTGACAAAAGAAAGATATAACGATAACTGTATATCACGTTTTAATACTCAATCTTAAAGCATAGGAAAATGACTAATAACTTTTTAATAAATACGCTTGAAGTTTCCCGGATCGGTGACGTTTCGGGCTGGCCCTATGCCGGTGAGAGGACTTCAGGCGTTTTTTATTTGAAAGGGGGAAAAATGAAAAACGAGATATACAAAGAAACCAGTGAGAAATTTCAGAAACTATCGGATATTTTAAATGATACCATGCGCCTAAGTTTTAAAATCCATGCTGTTGACGCATTATTTTCAGGTGATTCAGATGACGTTACTATACCTCTAGAAGCTGCCGAGGGCGTTCACGTCATTCTTAATGAACTTTCCGGACAGATTGATGCGAAGTTGTCAGATGCAATATATTTACTCAATGATTTAAAAGAGGAGGTGACAATATGAAAAAAAATGCTTCAGACGAAATTAAAAAAGAAGAACTACTCTCTTTAGATGATCAAGACAAATTAACTAAGGATTTGGATTTTGTGGCTGGAATTCTTGATCTGCTGAATATCGGCCTGTCTTCAGGTGAAGCTCAATCTATGGACAAAACTTTTATATCAAATGTCGTATTTCAGGCCGGGGAAAAGTTAGGTGAAGCCCGAGAATTGATCAATAATACATTAGTAAATAAAGCGGAGGTGGAGGCATGAGCAGGAACACAGAAAAACTTTCTTTGGATGATTCTCAGAAGCTTAGTGACAATATTAACCATGTTGAAGGTGTACTCGAATTGCTTTTTTGCGCTATTGCATCAGAACACCCAGTAGAAGATAAAGTTCTTCCCGTAATTATGGACGCGCAAGACAGAATGAAAGAGATCAAAGAAAAAGTTGATATTTTAACAACGGCATAAAAGCAAAGAGGCCGGTGCACCCGGAATCTTGACAGCGATTTGGCAATTAACCGGCCGGTTATTTTTGCGTTAACGACCGACAAATTAAGACGAGGGATAAAGAATTTTAGAATATTATAAAGATTGAAACCAAAATGAAAAAGATATTTGCTGTCAATATTACCTTGACATAGCAGGATTAATTTAAATATATGTTCTAAAATATTGATATTCAATGATAAAATAAATTTCAAATAAAGGGGGATTTGGAATGGGAAAAATATTTATTGTATTTATCGCCTTATCAATAGTCGGTTGTGTTCAAAAAGCTATTCCAATTAAATCCCAAGTTTCTGAAAATATTATACTTTTTATAAAACAGACTGTCTTACCAGTGGCTTTTGAATATTCTTCCGCTGTTATTGATGGCAGTATAACACCATATGACAAAGAGAAAAAACCAATGACCGGCCATCCCGGTTATTTACATTCGGAAAATATAGTGTTTAGCAAAATGGTTAATGATTATATAAAGATGAAATTTTCAGATATAGACTCAAAAGCCCCGGATAAAATTAAAATCAATCTTTCTGATTTTTGGCTTGAGTTTACGTATCCACATTCAGGCGGATATATGACTTTAGCTGTTCTTGGTGGCGGTGAAGTAACCACAATTATTACGGCTCACATTGAGATAAAAACAGAGATATTGAAAGATGGGAAAATATATAAGAAAACATTTCCTATTTCCGCCGATGATTCCCATATTCAGGGATATGGAACCGGTACGAGAACAAGTTATGTTCATCAAGGCTATGAGAGCCAGGAATATAAAATTGCTTCGGCCATAAATAGCGCAAATAATAAAGCAATAATCTTATTAAATCAGTTTATAGATTCACTGTAATTAATCCAAGGGGGCGAATGATGACAACAATTAACTGTTTTCTATTATTTTTTATATTTATTTTCTTTGGATGCACAAATCCACAAACAGTTAATATCAAACCTGATATTGATAAAGTGCTTCAACCGGCAACACTGCGCTCATCATTCAACACGAATCCGCCAAATTTAAAATCATTAACTAATTGCACAAACACACAGATTAATATAATAAACGAAAACAAAACCAATGAAAATATTGTTTTAGCTCCCGGTAAAGTCCATCCGGGGTGGCATGTAAATACTAGTGAAATAGCGGCACAACTAACCGAATATCTAAAAGATGCAGTTAGGCAATGTAGGCTTACTCAAGATCAAACCTCAAAAAAAATTATCGCAATATCATTACAGAAAATTGATGGTTATGCTGGTTTTGGTAGTAGTGCTACTTTGTATGTAAATGTGCGAATACCCGAAAAGAATATTACAATTCCTTTGGTTATTACGCAAAACACCTTTGAATTACCTAATGCCGTTGCATATTCCATACATGCCATGACATGGCAAATTATTAACGATCCGGTTATTCAGGATCATATGCTTTGTAAATAATATATAAGTAATTACCATCTATCACCCGCCCTTCGGCGGGTTTTTTATTTCAACGGATGTTGGTTTTGCAATTGTTTTTTTGGTGTCCAGAAATTCCAAATATCGGTATAAAAAGCCTCAATTTTATTCCTCAAGGTTGGAAGTAGGGTTGGAAGTCATTTGCTGTTGATTGAAAAATAGCCCTTATATTACTTTTAACTAGTTGATTTTCTTTTGGTAGTCCCACGGGGGTTTGAACCCCGGTTTCCGGCGTGAGAGGCCAGCGTCCTAACCGCTAGACGATGGGACCAGTGGTTTAAATAGAGTCCCCGGTTATGATCGGAACCGGCACCTGCCTTGTCGCACCTTATTCGGTGTTTCGGCGAAAAATAAAAAAATGGCTGGGGGACCAGGATTCGAACCTAGGTAGCAGGGTTCAGAGCCCTGAGTCCTACCGCTAGACGATCCCCCAGCAACCAGTAAGGGATGAGTATCTATTCAATCTTGCTCTAAAAGTCAAGACGAAATTACAGCCGGTCATATTCGGAACAAAATATTATCAGATTCTCTGCTTTCGGTCGGCATTCAAGATGATTTACAGTGTTTTTCAGCACTTGGAATTACACAGCTCTGCATCTATTTTCTTAAAAAGATGGTCTCCGGAATTTTCCTGTGTTATATTAATTTATCAATATTGATTGTAACATTGAGTACTGATTTGCTTGTTTTATCCGCAAAAGAGAAGAGGAGATTTTATGACAAAAGATATTCAATGGAAAGAAACACATTGTGCTCGTATGGATCATGGCGGCTGTTCCCTGCTCGTTGGTGTTCAGGATAATGAAATAGTTCAGATAAAAGGTAATCCTGAAGGATATTTAAACAAAGGTTACACCTGCTTCAAGGGGAGGGTATCCGCAGATAGACTTACACATCCTGATCGTCTGAAGCATCCGTTAAAACGTATAGGAGAGCGGGGAGAAGGAAAATGGCGAAGGATTTCCTGGGAAGAAGCGCTCGGTGAAACAGCGGAAAATCTCATCAGAATAAAGGAAAAATATGGTGCCCGGGCGGTCGGTTTCGGTGTGGGTATGCCTAAGGGTCTGGAACATTTTGTGCAGATTCGTCTGGCCAATACTTTTGGTTCCCCCAATGTCATTGCTTCTCAGGATGTGTGTCATGCCCCGCGGGAAGTTACGGGTATCCATACCTGCGGTTTTTACCCCGTGGCCGATCTGCATAATCCGACCGAACTGATTCTTTTGTGGGCAAGCAATCCCACGTCCACCAATGAAGAGGGGCAGATTGCCAGTATTTTTTATGAACAGCTTAAAAAGGGAGCAAAGCTGATTGTCGTTGATCCCCGCAGGATCGATTTTGCCGGCCGGGCGGACTTGTGGCTGCAGGTGCGGCCGGGAACTTCACAGGCTCTTGCTCTGGGATTCATAAATGTCATCATCGAAGAATCACTCTACGCCAAGGATTTTGTCGAAAAATATACCTACGGGTTTGAAGATCTCGCACAACACGTTAAAGCCTATACACCGGAAAAAGTTGCCGACATTACCTGGGTTCCCGCTGATCTGATCCGCAAAGCGGCGCGGATGTACGCCAACGCAAAGCCCGCGGCTTTGTCCTGGGGAAATCCCATTGAGCATAATATTAACACTTTTGATACAACCCGTGCGCTTATCTGTCTCATGGCAATCTGCGGAAATCTGGAAGTACCTGGCGGCAACTGCAATGCCCATGATCCTAAGATAATGGGTCTGGGACCTTTTGTCCGGGCCGATCTTGTGCCGAATAAGTACAAAGAAATGATCAGTGCCCATTATAAAATTATCCCGCGGCTGATGACGGTTGCTCCGGCGTATTTCCGGAAGGCTGTTCTGGAAGGTGTTCCCTATCCGGTAAGAGGATATTACGGCATGTGCACTAATCCTCTTATGACGTGGGCGGACAGTAAGATTACATACGAGGCGTTCCAGAGCCTTGACTTTACGGCAGTTGCGGAAATTTTCATGACGCCCACGGCCGCCATGGCGGATATTGTTTTTCCCGTTGCCCATCAGTATGAAATGAATGATATCGGTCATTATGGAATCGGGCACGGAATAATTGTCGCCCGGCCCAAAATTGTCGATCCGCCGGAAGAATGCTGGCCCGATATAAAGATCATCAATGAGCTGGGGAAAAGGATATCTCCTCCCGAATTGTGGTACGATGACTTTGAGAAATTTCTCGACGATGTTGTACAACCGGCAGGGCTTACTTATCAACAGTTTGTGGAAAAGGGTTATCTGAAAGGACCCGACCGGTTTAAACTCTATGAAGGAAATGGTTTCAAGACACCCACCGGGAAAGTCGAGCTGAAACTTAGCACTGCCGAAAAGTTCAAACTGAAACCATTGCCCGAGTTTACGGATTTTCCGGAAGCGGATGATCCTGATTTTCCACTGCTGCTTACCAGTGTGAAGAGTCAGTATTTTCTCCATTCCTCATATCGGTGGGTTCATAAACTCCGGGAAAAGCGGCCTCATCCCAGAGTGGAGATGCATCCGGAAACGGCTGCCCACTATGCCTTAAGCGATGGTGATGAAATTGCTATCGAAACGAAATACGGCAAGGTTGTACAGAATGTCCATATAACGGATAATGTTCATCCTAGGGTCATCTGTGCGGCGCTGGGGTGGTGGTTTCCCGAAGGTAATCCGGCCGATCAGTACGAATGGCGGAAGTCGAATTTCAATATGCTGACATCCATCGGAAAACTGGGCAGAGAATTCGGTACGCCGAATCTGAAAAGCCTGCCTTGCCGAATCCGGAAGATATAGAATGATTTCCGCAGACGCCATCGTATTTTAAAGAATTAGGACGTCGGGCGTCCGGAAAAATGGCTGGGGGACCAGGATTCGAACCTAGGTAGCAGGGTTCAGAGCCCTGAGTCCTACCGCTAGACGATCCCCCAGCAACCGGTAAGGGTTTTTAATATTAAAGGCTAAATTACAAACTGTCCTATCCGGAACAAAATATCTTCAGATTCTATGCTTTTGCACGAGTTTCAATAAAGCGTACGGCATCGTTGATCCTTTTAATTACGCGATCCTTGCCCAGTGTAACCATTACTTCGTCAATGCCGGGGCTGACGGTTTTACCGGTAAGTGCCACCCGGAGCGGCTGGGCAATGATTTTCAACTTGATATTGCGTTCTTCGCCGAACGTCTTTAAAAAATTTTCAATGCCCGCTTTGCTGAAATCGGGAAGTGCGGGGAGCTTCTCCGCAATATCTTTGAGATGCTGCAAAACTTCCGGCAAAAGAAATTTCTGTCCGGCTTCATTTGCGTAATTGATGCTTTCAACAAAATAAAAATCGGCCAGCGTCGTCATCTCGAGGAGCGTCTTGGCTCTGGGCTGCATGTCGGCGATTACTTTTTGGGTAAATTCCGGATCGGCATTTTTGGCGCCTTCCGGCCAGAGAGGTTTCATTTCTTCCGCCAGTCTGGTTATCTTTGCTCCTTTTATATAATGAGCATTGAGCCAGAGGAGCTTTTCCGGATTAAAAACGGCGGGCGATTTGCCGACTGCATCGAGTGAAAATAAATCAATAAGTTCCTGAAGAGAAAAAATTTCCTGATCACCGTGCGCCCATCCCAGACGCACCAGGTAATTGACCAGCGCCTCCGGCAGAAATCCCATTTCCTTATAAGCCATGACGGATGTTGCTCCGTGGCGTTTGCTCAGGCGCGCTTTATCCGATCCCAGGATCATCGGTACATGGGCAAATTTGGGTACGGCAAATCCCAATGCCTGATAAAGCAGAATCTGGCGCGGTGTGTTATTGACATGGTCGTCACCGCGGATAACATGGGTAATGTTCATGAGGGCATCATCAATGACCACGGCAAAGTTGTAAGTGGGGTAGCCGTCGCCGCGCTCAATAATTAAATCATCCAGTTCATCGTTATTAAAGGTAATGTTGCCTTTGATCAAATCTTCGACAATGGTAATGCCCGTCTGGGCACCCCGGAAGCGGACGACGCTGCCGGCTGATTTTTTAAGATCTTTGTTCCGGCAGGTTCCGTCGTATTTTGGTTTTTTACCGGCGGCGAGCGCTGCTTTTCTTTTCGCTTCCAGTTCTTCGGCTGTACAGGTGCAATAATAGGCCTTGCCTTCGGCAATCAGCTTGCGCACCATTTCCCGATGTAAATCGACACGTTGTGCCTGAAAATGCGGTCCTTCGTCACAATCGAGTCCGAGCCAGGACATGGCATCGAGGATGGCCCTGGTTGATTCATCAGTGGAGCGCGTCTGGTCGGTATCTTCGATTCGCAATACAAATTGACCGCCGGAGTGACGGGCAAAAAGCCAGTTAAAAAGAGCTGTTCGGGCTCCGCCGATATGGAGGAAACCGGTGGGCGAAGGCGCAAAGCGGGTTCTTGTTTTTTTAGTCATTTTATTTACCTTGTTTTTTCGAACTTTATAGGATTGACAGAGGTCTTTTGTCAAGCCGCATTTCCCTATTCGGTAAATTGCGAAAGAACAATTCCTGCAATATTGTTTACAAAGACATTATTTTGCTCAAAAAGTAAATATGTTTGCCCTGTTAAAGCTGTATTTTTAAGTTAAATCAATAATTATGCTTGACAAGGGGAATGATTTATAATTAACTTCCGCGCTTAACGCGGAGGCGCGTAATTTCGTTGAGGCAATAAAGTTTCAATGTCTAATTCTTTGAAAATTAATGTAGTTACGATTCCCGAGGAAGGTCTGGACATCGCCTTTTCCGGAGACGGTAAATGGTTTAAGGAATGTTCGCAGGATGAAGACAGCCTTGATTTCGGCCTGCGGAAAGTTGATGTAAATTTTCAGATAACCAAGACCTCCACAACGGTTTTTATTAAGGGCAGCATTTCCGTTCTTTTTAATATCTGCTGCAGCCGTTGCCTCGAAGATGCCGAGCTATCCGGCGACGGTGATTTTGCTTACACCTTGGTTCCGGCAAAACCTGAAACCAGGGAAGATCTGGAACTTCAGGCCGAGGAATTGGAGATAAGTTATTACTCCGGTGATTTTATTGATCTTAAAGAGATTGTTTGCGAGCAGATTATTTTACAAATCCCGATTAAACCGCTTTGTTCTGAAACATGCCGGGGCTTGTGCCCGCATTGTGGTGTTAATCTGAATATTGCTTCCTGTCATTGCCAATCAAAAGTTGTTGATGACAGACTGGCTGTGTTAAAGAATATTAAAATAAAAAAGAATTGAAGAGGATAAGTTATGCCAAATCCAGTAAAACGACATTCCAAAACCAGGCGAAACCAGAGGAGGGCGCACGATTTTTTGCAGAAACCGGCAATGTCGTTATGCCCGCAGTGTAATGAGCCGAAGATGCCCCATCGCGCTTGCCCCAAATGCGGAACATATAAAGGCCGGGAAATTACACCTATTGAAAAAATTTCCTGATTCCGAAGCATTTCCTTTATCCGGCTGCATTTATTAATGGTTCAAATTTTCAGATTTCGTCGCTGCATCAATAGTGTTACAGTACTGCAAATATATGCTGGCAGTTCTTTCGGCTTGAGGTCGGAGGTTATGGAAAGAGACTATCTTCCCTGTTTTCCCGGTGCCGGAGAAGTACAAGTTAGTTGATCATGATAACTGCGATATCTAAAATAGCGCTGGTATTTCCCGGTCAGGGTACGCAGCACACGGGCATGGGAAGTTCTTTATTTGCGGAATTTGCAAGTGTTCGGAATGTTTTTGAGCGCGCCGGTTCTTTGCTGGGGATGGATATAGGCCGTCTTTGTTTGTCCGGGTCGCAGGCGAAACTTGATTTAACCATCAATACGCAGATTGCTGTTTTAACTCTAAATATTGCAATTTACAGTGTTTTTAAAGAAAAAACAACAATTAAACCAAAGGTTATGGCGGGACACAGCCTTGGTGAATACTCGGCGCTCTATGCTGCCGGAGCTGTTGATTTTGATGATGTTTTTCCATTAGTGCAGGCAAGGGCGCTTTATCATCAGGAAGCTGTTCCTGCCGGCGTCGGCGCTATGGCGGCAATTGTCGGAATGAATGATGATGCCGTGAAAAAAATATGTGTGGAAATAAGTAATCCCCGGGCTCAGGTTGCCCCGGTAATTTATAATGCTCCCGGGCAGGTTGTGGTTTCCGGTCACGCAACTGCTGTAGAAAAAGTGATGGCGGCTGCAAAAGAAAAGGGAGCAATGAAAATTGTCCGGCTGCCGATAAGTGCTCCCTGTCATTGCAGTTTATTGAAGAGTGCAGCGGACCGCCTGGCGGAGAATCTGGAGAAGGTGGAATTTAAGAATTTTCTTGCCCCGGTCATCCCCAATTGCGATCCGGGTATTTTTTACACACGGGAAAATGCACGCAAGCTTTTGCTCCGGCAAATCGTTTCTCCGGTCATGTGGCGGCAGACGGTGGAAAAAATGGCAGATCTGGGTGTGGAAACAATTATTGAAATTGGTCCGAGAAGAACGCTCTGCGGCTTAATTAAGAGAATAAATAAAAGTATCAAATTATATAGTATAGAAGATGTTGCTTCCCTGTATAAAACCATGGAAATTTTGAATGTATAGAAAAAATTAAGGAATTATTTTTTAAAACAGGGTAAAAGAGAGCACCAAATAATTCAATTTTAATGCAATAATCGAATTTAGGAGGGTAGAGAATGACATTAGAAGAAAGAGTCATAAAGCTTGTTATGGAGCAACTGGATGTAACCCGTGAAGAATGCGTTCCGGAAGCTTCTTTTATTGATGATTTGGGAGCAGATTCGCTCGATCTGGTCGAACTTATCATGGAGATGGAAGAAGTGTTCGGCCTGGAAATAGCGGATGAGGAACTGGAAAAGATTAGAACAATTAAGGACGTTATTGAATTTCTTAAGAACAAAGGTATTAATTAATTTGTAACTCAAGGTTTAAGCCAATGAAAAGGCGTGTCGTGGTAACCGGTCTCGGAGCCCTCACTCCCTTGGGTAATTCCGCTCGGGAATCCTGGGAAAGCGCAGTTGCGGGTAAATCTGGTGTCGGTCCGATTACCAAATTCGACAGTACTGCCTTCAACACAAAAATTGCCGCCGAAGTAAAAAAATTCGATCCGCTGCAGTTTGTGGACAAAAAAGAAGTGCGGCGCTACGACGATTTTATCCTCTATGCTCTCGCTTCCGCTTCCATGGCCATGGATGATGCCTCGTTGACCGTGAGCCCGGAAATATCGACTCGTACCGGCGTTATTATCGGTTCTGCCATCGGTGGACTTGCGACAATGGAGCAGGCAAAAGAGGTTCTTCTGAAATCAGGTCCCCGAAGAGTTTCTCCTTTTGCCGTTCCGGCGATTCTGGCCAATCTGGCATCCGGTCACATATCCATCCGTTTTGGCGCCAAAGGTCCCATCAATTGCGCTGTTACCGCCTGTGCTTCCGGTACATCCGCTATCGGCGATGCTTATAAAACCATTGCCGGAGATGATGCCGATGTTATGATTACGGGCGGTACGGAAGCGGCCGTAACTCCGCTTTCCGTCGCCGGTTTCAATTCCATGCGGGCGTTGTCGCAACGCAACGCCGAGCCGGAAAAAGCCAGCCGGCCGTTTGACCGCGGACGTGACGGCTTTGTAATCGGTGAAGGTTGCGGAATTATCATTCTGGAGGAATTATCCTTTGCCCTGAAGCGGGGAGCCCGGATTTATGCGGAAGTTGCGGGATACGGCTGTACATCCGATGCTTTCCATGTGGCGGCGCCACCACCCGGGCATGAAGGAGCGGTCCGCAGCATGTTTACAGCCATAAAAGATGCCGGTTTGAGTGTCGCCGATATTGATTATATCAATGCCCACGGGACGTCAACACCGCTTAATGATCTGTATGAAACCCAGGCCGTGAAATCACTTTTTGGTAAACATGCCGGGCATCTGATGGTCAGTTCCACCAAGTCCATGACGGGGCATATGCTGGGAGCAGCAGGAGGCGTGGAGGCCATATTTGCCGTTTACGCCCTTCAGGAAGGAATTATTCCGCCCACAATCAACCTGGATAATCCCGATCCGGAATGTGATCTGGATTACGTTGCCAACGTGGCCCGCAAAAAAGAAATTTCCACGGCCCTGTCCAACACTTTTGGCTTTGGTGGTGTCAATTCGGTTCTGGTATTTAAAAAATATTGTAATTAATCAACTCTCAGGAGGAAATTATTTTCATGTCTCTTTTAGAAAAAATTGATCCGGAAGTAAATCATGCTATTGAATTGGAAACGCTTCGGCAGGCGGGGAAAATCGAGCTCATTGCCTCGGAGAATTTTGTGAGCGAAGCGGTGCTCGAAGCCCAGGGTAGTATCATGACTAATAAATACGCTGAAGGCTATCCCGGTCGCCGCTATTACGGCGGTTGCGAGTTTGTTGATATAGCGGAAAATCTGGCCATCGAACGGTGCAAGCAGCTCTTTGGAGCTGAGAGTGTTAATGTCCAGCCGCATTCCGGAACGCAAGCTAATATGGCTGTTTATTTTTCCGTTCTTCAACCCGGCGATACCGTGTTAGGAATGAATTTATCGCACGGCGGCCATCTGTCGCACGGCAGCCCCGCTAATTTCTCCGGTAAATTTTATAAAATTATCCCTTACGGAGTGGATAAAGAAACGGAAACCATTGATTTTGCCGAGCTCGAGAAATTAGCCCGGGAACATAAACCGAAAATGATTATTGTCGGTGCCAGTGCCTATCCGCGCACGCTTGATTTTACCCGTTTCCGCAAGATAGCCGATGAAGTCGGCGCCGTTATTATGGCTGATATCGCCCATGTTGCCGGCCTTGTCGCCGTGGGGCTTCATCCAACTCCGGTGCCGGTTTGCGAATATGTTACTTCTACAACGCATAAAACTTTGCGCGGCCCGCGCGGCGGCTTGATCATGTGCAAGGAAGCTTATGCCAAAACTTTAAACAGCCGTGTTTTTCCGGGTATGCAAGGCGGGCCTTTAATGCATATTATTGCAGCTAAAGCCGTTGCCTTTAAAGAGGCGCTCTCCCCGGAATTCAAAATCTATCAGCAGCAGATTCTGAAAAATGCTCAGGCGATGGCGGCTGAGCTCACAAATCAGGGCTTCCGACTTGTTTCCGGTGGTACGGACAATCATCTGATGCTGGTTGATTTGACCCCGAAAGGCGTTACCGGTAAAGACGCGCAGGAAGCGCTGGACCGGGCTGCCATAACGGTGAATAAAAACGGTATTCCTTTTGATACCAAAGGGCCGCAGGTGACCAGTGGAATTAGAATCGGCACTCCCGCCGTGACCACGCGGGGCATGAAAGAAAACGAAATGAAGCTGATAGCTTCTTACATTGCCGATGTTATTAATAATATCAATGACGAGACTAAAATTCAGACTGTAGCGAAGGAAGTTAAAACGCTTTGCTCCCGGTTTCCTTTGTATGAGCGGAGAATAAAGAAAGCGTAGTCCCATTTCCCAATCAAGTGCCGACTCTTCCGGGCCGCTGGAGTATTTTCTTGATTTGGGAATGTAATCAGAGGGAGGACGGTTGAAAAGTAAAGAATTGGCAATGCAGGGAAAAACGGCGGGGAAAAAGGCCTCTCCAAAAGCTCTGCCGGGAAAGATTAATTCCCGTCCGGACTGGGATACATATTTTCTGGATATAGTCGAATTGGTTTCCCGTCGCAGCACCTGCTTAAGGAGAGCGGTGGGTGCGGGTCTGGTGCGCGACCGCCGTATTCTGGCGACCGGTTATAACGGTGCTCCCTCCACATTGAAGCATTGTCTGGAGATCGGTTGTCTGCGCCAACAACTGAGCGTTCCCTCGGGTGAACGTCACGAATTGTGCCGGGGACTGCATGCGGAGCAGAATGTTATTATTCAAGCGGCTTTACACGGTGTGATTACCAAGGGTTCCACTCTCTATTGCACCAATCACCCTTGCGTCATTTGTGCTAAAATGATTATCAATGCCGGAATTGTCCGGATTGTTGTCCGGGATGGTTATTCGGACAAACTGGCGGCTGGTATGCTCAAAGAAGCCGGCATTATTGTAAAGCAACTGTAAATAAATATCCATCGTCGGGAGTTCGGGTATGAAATGTCCCTTTTGCTCCAATGCCGAAAATAAGGTTATTGATTCGCGGATCAGCAAAGACGGCAAGGCCATTCGCCGCCGGCGCGAATGTCTGGGTTGTGCCAGACGTTTTACCACCTATGAATTTGTTGAAGATATTCTGCCCATGGTGGTGAAAAAAGACGGACGCCGGGAAGCCTTCGACCGGATGAAAATCCGCAACGGTGTTATGAAGGCTTGCGAAAAACGCCCGATCAGCATGGAGGCGATGGAAAAAATTGTGGAGAATGTCGAGCAGGCCTGCCAGGAGTTTCAGGGTGAAGAGATTCCTTCCGCTGTTGTCGGTGAAAAGGTGATGAATGAGCTTAAGGCACTCGACGGTGTTGCCTATGTGCGGTTTGCTTCGGTTTACCGGCAGTTCCGTGATGTGAGTGAATTTATGTCCGAGTTGAAGGATCTGTTGAGCAAAGGTAAAAAATAAAAGGACGACCTCGTAAAAGATCGTCGAAAATTTAGTACCGGTAATTTTTTAAGTTGAGAAATTTATGTTTACGGGAATCATTGAAGGATCGGGCCGGATAAAGCATCTGACATTGAAGGGTGCCGACGCCGTTTTAGAAATTGAATCTGCAATCGACCTCTCTGATGTATCTTTAGGTGACAGCATTGCGATAAACGGTGTCTGCCTCACAGTTACTGCCAAGGTGGATAGGAATTTTTGCGCCGACGTTTCCGCCGAAACGCTCGATAAAACCACGCTCAAATTTTTGCAGGCCGGTGCTAAAGTCAATCTGGAGAAATCATTGCGGGCGGGCGGTTATATGGGTGGACATTTTGTTCTGGGGCATGTTGATGCCGCCTGCAGAATTGTTTCCCGGACGCAAAAATCCGGATCGCTGATCCTTGCCGTGGGAATAGATGCCAAACTGTCTCGGTATATTGTCGAAAAAGGATCGGTAGCGGTGGACGGTATCAGCCTTACCGTAAACAAACTTGAAAAAGACCGGTTTTATGTTAATATAATTCCCCATACGGCGTTGAACACTACATTGGTTGCGAAAAAGGAAGCGGATTGGGTCAATATTGAAACGGATATTCTGGGTAAGTATGTGGAAAAGTTATTGCAAACTCCGCAGGGAATAGATAAGGAGTTCCTAAAACAACACGGTTTCATGTGAAAACTGCGTAAAAAGTTTATCTACTGAGTTGCGCTGCATTCCTTGTCATTGCAGCGTACGCATAAAAGTACGCCTCATTCCTCGGACTTTGCACGCCTTGTATCTGAAGCTTTTTACGGAGTCGTCAAATATTAAATAAGGATTGAAGGAAAAATGGCTATAAGCAGTATTCAGGAAGCAATTGAAGATATTCGCAGCGGGAAAATGATAATTCTCGTTGATGATGAAGATAGGGAAAATGAAGGTGATCTCTGTATGGCGGCGCAGTTTGTATCGCCTGAGGCGATCAATTTCATGGCGCGTTACGGCCGCGGTCTGGTTTGTCTGACGATCAATGAAGATCTGGCCGGCCGGCTTAATCTTCATCCGATGGTGCGGGACAATAAGGCGCGCTTCGGAACGGCGTTTACAGTTTCCATTGAAGCCCGCTGTGGCGTTACCACGGGCATTTCGGCGGCGGATCGTGCCACAACCATTAAGACGGCGGTTGATCCCGAAGCCAAAGCCGATGATTTAGTCAGCCCGGGACATGTTTTTCCGATTATCGCCCGTAAAGGCGGCGTTCTTGTGCGCACGGGGCAGACGGAAGGTTCGGTGGATTTATGCAGGATTGCCGGTTTGACTCCGTCGGGTGTAATTTGTGAAATCATGAAAGACGACGGAACAATGGCACGGATGCCGGATCTGGAAATATTTGCCCGCGAACACAACCTGAAAATAGTTACGATTGCCGATCTCATTGATTACCGGATGCAGAATGAATCGCTTATCCGCCGGATGGCGGAAGCGACAATACCGGCCAGGTTCGGCGGTGATTTTAAAATCATCGTTTATGAAAATGATGCCGACGATTGGCAGCACATAGCATTGGTCAAGGGAGAGATTAAGCCGGAGGATGAAGTGCTGGTGCGTGTGCATTCGGAATGTTTTACCGGTGACGTTCTGGCCTCAGAGCGCTGCGATTGCGGTGACCAGTTGCACCGGGCCATGGCTATGGTAGGCAAAGAGGGCAAGGGTGTGATCGTTTACATGCGCCAGGAAGGCCGTGGAATTGGTCTGATCAACAAAATCAAGGCTTATGAATTGCAGGAAAAAGGGCATGATACGGTTGAAGCCAACATCGCTTTGGGATTCAAGGCGGATCTCCGGGATTACGGAATCGGTGCCCAGATTCTTGTTGACCTGGGAGTCCGGAAAATGAGATTAATGACCAATAATCCCAAAAAAATTGTCGGATTGGAAGGCTACGGAATCGAAATTACTGAACGGGTTCCTATTGAAATTATTCCCAATGAAAATAATATCAAATACATGAAGACAAAGAAAAAAAAGATGGGGCACATTTTAGAAATATAAGCAGCACAAAAAAGGATATTTGGAAATAGTATAAAATCTATAGACAAGGATGGTAATCTATCATGCCGAAAATAGTAGAAGGAAAAATTGTTGCCAAAGGGATGAAATTTGGTATTGCCGCCAGCCGCTTTAATGATTTTATCAGCGGCAGATTAATCGAAGGGGCAATCGATACACTGATCCGGGCTGGTGCCGATGATAAGGATATCGTTGTTTATAAAGTACCAGGTGCTTTCGAATTGCCGCTTGCGGCTAAGAAACTCGCCAAAACCGGACGCTTTGACGCGATTATTTGCCTGGGCGCCGTCATTCGCGGAGCAACTCCTCATTTTGAATACATCAGTGCCGAAGTATCCAAAGGCATAGCAAGTGTCGGTCTGGAGGCCGAAATTCCGGTTGTCTTCGGCGTATTGACGACTGATACGATTGAGCAGGCGATTGAACGGGCCGGAACAAAATCGGGCAATAAAGGCGCTGATGCGGCAATATCGGCAATTGAGATGGTGGATTTGTTTAAAAGAATTTAGTTTGATCGTATAGATTAATTTGTCTGGCCGGTTTTTTGAAAATGCTGCCCGGCGGACGGCCGGGGAAACTTGAGGTTTTAATGCACGCGCGGAGAAAGGCAAGAGAAGTTGCCTTGCAGGTTCTTTACAGTCTGAATTTTGTAAATCTGGATGTCCGGAAAGCCTTTGATCTTTTCTGGGGTAATTTTGCTGCGCCAAAAGAAGCAAAAGAATTTGCCGAATCTCTGGTGGAGGGCGTATGGAGCCATCGGGATGAATTGGATTCGTTGATTACCGGTTGCTCGGATAATTGGTCGCTTGGCCGGATGCCGAAAGTTGATATCAGTATCCTGCGCCTGGCGGTATTTGAATTTCTTTATTGTCCGGATATCCCGCCTAAAGTTACTTTAAATGAAGCTATTGATCTGGGTAAAACTTTCGGTTCCGAAAATTCCGGGTCTTTTATCAACGGTATCCTGGATGCCATCAACCTGAAATTAAAAAAGGAAAATGCAAGTAATTCTCTCGACTGAATCGCCGGATCTTCCCGGGCACAAATGCCTCATGTTGGGTGTCTTTTCCGATGAAAGGCCGCCGCGCGGAATTTGCGGATTTATTGACTGGCGACTCAACGGTTTTATTTCCCGGGAGATGAAACAGGGGCGGATCAACGGTGATTTTTCGGAAAAAACTGTTATTCCTTTTCCCCGCCGCATTAGTACGGAGATGCTTCTACTCTTCGGCCTCGGTAAACTTTCCGAACTCAATTACGAGCGGATTTACACTGCGGCATATCAAGGTATTACTGCGATCGACGGGATGCTGCTGAATAAATTTGCTTTTGACCTGCCGGGAGAAAACCGTTCCGGCCTAGAAACAGCGGGTATTGTAGAAGCTATGGTGAGAGGTTTTTTTGATTATTTATCCAGTGATATAGAAAAGCTTACCAATATGACTTCCTGTATTGTTACTTTCCCCGCTTCCGTACCGGATATATCAACCGGTATTCAACGCTTTAAAGCCGCCTCGAAGGACATGGGCTCCGTCGATGCCGGTACACTGGAAGAAAGTTTTGCCTGAAATATGACAAGTGGAAAACCAAAAGGGACAAAGTTACATACACGAAATATCGAAGTCACAACATACGAGTATGATGAACAAAGAATAATTGTCGAAGGTTCTCTTAAGGATGATCGCTTTCAGGATTCTTATTTGATAACCGGTGAAAAGCTGGCGCAAGGCGCAGTTCATCACATGTCGATCAGGCTTTTGATTAATTGTTCCAATCTTTTGATTGAAGATATCAATGTCGAACTGACAGCCGTTCCCCGGAGGATATGTCGGAATACTATCAACAGCCTTATTCCCGTCAAAGGACTCCATATTACCAAAGGATTTACGGCAAAAGTCAAGAAATTGGCCGGCGGCAGTACAGGTTGCACGCACCTTGTGGAACTGATTCTGGCAATGGCCCCGGCTGTTTTTCAGGGGTTTGCGGCGCATCAGTCCCGGCAACCATCCTCTTTTGAACCGGATCAGGCCAGGAAATTCGTTCAATCACTGGTTAATACATGCAGTGCCTGGCGCGACGACATGCCCCATGTCGCCAGGTTAAAGAAGAAGCTCAATATGCAATAAGCAAAGATCAGCGCCAACAATTTTCCGGAACAAGATGCCCGGCAATTCGTACAACCTTTTCCGCGGAAATAATCAGAATATTGCCGAACCTTCACTTAACATTTGACAAAAATACGGGTGGGTATTCATTTTCACTGCTTGTTCCACTCCAATTCGATTATTGTCATTTTCGCTGAATTCCGGTAACGAAGTGAAATAGATTCCGGCGAGGAGAAAAGCATCAAAAACAATTGGTTTCCAAAAATCTTTCTTCTGCCATTCGGTAAGCGGAGATAATATAACTTTTACATAATCGATTTCGGATTCCATAGTTATTAAATAGTCGGCAACAACGTTGAAAAATGCGCTTTCCACTTTTAAGACTTTTTTATTTACAATATCCGTCCGGTCATTATTTTTAGAGATGTTTGATAAAAAATGGTTTTTAAACCAGGGATGGGCGGAGTGAGATAATTCATAAATTACGAATGTGGCTATTTTTATTTTCAGATTTGTTTGGTCCTCATCTTCTGATTTCATTTTCGCGATCAAGGATTTTCTTGCGGATTCATAGTGTTCGGTGAGTATCTTTTCTGAATTTCTTTTATGTTTCATTTTTGTTACCTCGCAGTTATTTGTCTTTATAAAAATTTGCCGGGAAGACCTTCTGATTCATTAAAAAATACAATGTCCGTTTTTACGCCGGACAAATTTTCCGGACAGCGGTATTTTTTTTCCGGCAATCCACCGGAATCAGAAAATTATTGCCTATGGAACAATCATTTTTCCGTCTATTCGGGAGAATTGCATTTCCCGTACCAAATAAAAAAACATCTCCGGTTAAAAATCTTTTTGGTTCCGGAATAATTTCCAGGCAAAATGAGCAAACAAAAACCAGAGCTTAAGAGAAAAAGTTACATTTTGAAATAATACCGGTTGGCATGTTTTCCTGGCTGTTATCGATAGAAAAAAAGAATGACTGTATTTGATTATTTGTGAAACTAATTGATTTATATATCAAAACGGAGCCTTTGGGTACAGGCTCCGTTTTGTAAATATTTATAGGCAAGTTATATCGGCAACCAGACGAGCCCTATGGTATACGGGATCGTTGCGATACACATCGCAACAAAAGTATAGCCCATAATGTCTCTCGCCTGCATCTTGGTGCCGGCGGCGATTACCGGGAAAAACGCGAGTGTCCAGAAAGGCTGGATCATATTTGTCCAGGCATCACCATAGGCGATGGCCATACTGCACCGGGCGATAAATGCGGTAAGTTGATCCGGTGTCAGACCGGCGGCGGCGCCGATGTTGTTGCAGGCCTGGATGATGGTCGAGCCGACGACCGCCCACTCTCCTCCTCCCGATGGTATGAAGATGTTGACAAAGCCGCCGATAATCAGCGAAATGAACGGGAACGAATCAACGGTTGCATTGCTGGCCATCCACATTGCCAGGGCTTTGCCCAGTCCGGTGAACATCATAATGCCCATGATGCCGGCGTAGAAGGGGAACTGCAGAACGATTCCGGATACGCCGCTGCAGGCCCGCTTCATGGCGATGACGTAACGGAAAGGAGTTTTATGGAAGATCATGCCGATGACGATAAAGAGGAAATTCATGATATCCAGGTTAATGTCAAAGCCCTTTGATGAGAAATGACTTACCAGAAACCACAGACCGGCCAGAGAGATAAGGATCATAATGATGGTGCTGTTATTCAGTCCGTCGGACAGGTTCGGGCCCGACAGTTTGAGAGAATCCGCTTCTTCCTTGACGGACATTTGCTTAGCGGATGCTTTGTGGTCTGCATCGAGCATGTCGCTGTATTCAACTACCTTATCCGCGGAAGGTTTCAAAAGGATCATCACTATGGGCAGGAAAATTAAAAAGAGGATGGAAACGACAATATTCATAGTGCTGATCAGTGTCAGCGATGTGGGTATCGTCGTACTCAATACTTTGGCTTTGATCAGAAAGTTTTCGGGTGTATTGAGCATGAGCGGGATTGATCCGGAAAGACCGCCGTGCCAGGGTAAAATAGATGCATAGACGCAGGCGGCGACAAGCCGGTAATCGACACCCTTGACTCTTCTTCCCAGTTCCCGTCCTAAAACTGCCGTAAGGACAATCCATCCCCAGCTTATCAACGCAAAAATGACGCCCATGAAAGTAACCACACCATAAACGGCGTTAGGTGTATTTACCTTTGCCGCAAGCCAGTCCAGAAACTTTTCGGCCGGTGGTGAAATAGCGATTGCATATCCCGTAACCAGAATCAGGATCATCTGCATGGCGAAGGCCAGCAGCGACCAAAAGCCCTTATACCAGGACTGAACGATACCGAACGGTTTGGCATCGACTATTATGATGGCCATAATTGCTGTTATGAAGGTCAGCAAAATGGCGAAGATGAAAGAATCCGGAAGAATCTTTCTGAACTTGTCTGCGAAAAACGTACCTATTTTACTTAACATTTCTCCCTCCTTAAAATGAAATGATCAAACGAAGAATAATAACTTTGCTTGGAACGACCCCCGTAAAACGGACTCACCTCCTTTCTCTTTGTATTGGTGATGAACGCAAAGCTTCCACGTTAAATATTCAGATTTATCTAAAGATGAACCTCTGCAAACGTTTGCATTGTTGCAGAATTTTTTTTTGTTTGTGTTTAAAACCGAGGGGAGAATTATTTTTTTTGGTGGTAAATCAGGATATGTTGCAGTTGCCGGAATTAACATGGCGTCTGCACAGAAGTATTGCCTGTAAGAAACACAAGCCTTGCATTTCATGGAAGCATATCCCTTTCTTATAAGACCTGCTTGACTTTCAGGATAACTCAAAATATCCCTAATTTTAATCAAGATCCCGCCCTGGACGGCAAGATTACAATACTGGGGAAAATTATAACCTTATGTTACTTTTGCTTCTTTTCTGGTAAGGTAAAACGAAATGCTATTGACTATTATTTTTATACCAAAATCAAGGTTTCATAGTCAAGAACAAAATACGAAAAAAAATATCTCTGCCAACCAGCGATTACAAATACCCGGTGGATGCAAGTGAGTTTTCCAGCATTCATTTTTTAAATGAGAAATATTTATGGCGTCATCACGAATTTCTGTTCTTCTTTGGGAACATACCATTTGATGAAATTATGATTGAGCCCGATGGGAGCGGGCTCAATCCCGCGAAAACGCTTGTTAATGATGATCAGGCTGTCGGGTACATAAAGGAAAGTATAAGGCTGTTCTTCCGCGAGGATTTCCTGAAAACGGTCGTAATATTTTTTCCTTTCCGCGAGATCGAACGTGCTGCGGCCTTTTTCCACAAGCTCATCCACTTCGGAATTTTTATAAGAAATAAAATTCAGCTCCTCCGGTGCTGTTTTGCTGGAATGCCAGACATCATAGGCATCGGGATCGGGTGGTATTGTCCAGCCCATTATGAGAGCGTCAAACCGCCGCTTGTTGATGAAGTCGTTAATAAAGGCCGCCCATTCCAGTATGCGGATTTTTACCGTGATACCCACTTCCGCCAGTTGCCGCTGAATTATTTCCGCGCATTTCTGTCTTGTTTCATTGCCCTGATTGGTGACTAGTTCAAAGGCAAAGTCTTTGCCGTTTTTTTCCAGTATTCCGTCGCCGTTAATGTCCTGCCAGCCTGCCTCCCGGAGCAAATCTTTGGCCTTTTGCCGGTCAAAATTATATATTTTTACATTGCCGTTGTAAGGCCATGTCCCCGGTTTGAAAGGACCGGTAGCCGGTTTTCCGAGACCTAAAAGCACGCCGCTGATAATTTCATCCTTATTGATTGCATAGGAGATGGCCTGCCTTACTCTTTTATCGGTAAAAAGCGGATTTTTCAGATTATATCCCAGGTAAGTGTAAGCAAACGACAGGTAACGGTATTTGTTAAAATTATTCTGGAATAAATTGTTTTCCGTCTGTCGTGTGTATTGCAGGGGAGATAAGCCGGAAAGATCGATGCCCTGGCCGCGCAATTCCAGAAACAGTGTTGCCATATCCGGAATGATACGGGTGATGCGGCCGTCAATATACGGTCTGCCTTCAAAATAATCGGTATTGGAAACAAGAACAATTTTCTGGCCGGCGACCCATTCCTTGAATTTATAGGGGCCGGTGCCTACAGGGTGGCGGGTAAGCGGGCTTCTGGTTATGTCCGTGCCGGCGAGCATATGTTTGGGCAGTATCGCCGAGCCCCAGCTGATCAGTGCCGGTGCAAAGGGTTTATCATAAGTTACCCGGAAAGTGTAATCGTCGAGCACCTCCGCCTTTTTTACTTTTAAAAAATCACCGGCATAAGCCGTGGGAGTTTTAGGATCGGTTGTTACCTGATAAGTATAAAGTACATCGGCGGCGGTGAAAGGACTGCCGTCATGCCACCGGACACCCTTTCTTAAATGAAAGGTTATAACCAAACCGTTTTCGGAAACATCCCATGATTCGGCCAGATCACCGACGATATTAATATTTTTGTCATACTTGACCA
The DNA here is from genome assembly GCA_002068015.1 of Smithella sp. PtaU1.Bin162. Classification (GTDB taxonomy): domain Bacteria; phylum Desulfobacterota; class Syntrophia; order Syntrophales; family Smithellaceae; genus MVRV01. The sequence continues at coordinate 16,545 of MVRV01000082.1, read as the reverse complement.
GACCGTTATAAACCATCGAGGCGATATCGTGGGAAGGTTTATCCGACGCCAGAAGCGGGATCAGGTTGGTCGCGTCCCCGATGTCGCCGAGAACGATGATATCTCCATGGGCTGGTTCCCCCGCAGGCCGGTTTTTATTATTTTCCGGTGATGGTGAATTGCTGCACGCAACGGCAATTAATGCCGTCAAAAACAGCAATGAAAAAGTACGTAAGATCTGCATGTCTGATAAACTAGCCCAGCGGATAATCCTTTGCAACAATATTTTTGTGTTGTTCCGGTTTTCTCTCCAATTTATTTAAATCATTTTCTTTACTGGAGATTTGGTTGACCTCAGGAAAATTAAAATGTAATATTTCACACTATATTCTACGGCGTAAATTATGGCTGAATGGAAAAGAATTAAATCATTTCGTTCTAAACTGAAGATGGACAATCTGCGGCTAAGTTCCACCGGTGTCTGGGATATCCTGACCGATGCGGTTCGCAATTACCGGCTCAACGGCGATACGAACCAGGCCGCGGCGATCGCCCTTTATGCTATTCTTTCCGCCATTCCGCTTTTCATTCTGACCATTGTTGTTGCAGGCTATGTTTTCAACTCGTATCCGCAAGTTCAGGCTAATATTACCGAAGCCGTCAGCAAAGGATTTTTTTCGGAAAAAATTCTCTTTCAACTCGGGCAGATTGAAAAGAAAAGACATTTGCTGGGATGGGTTGGTGTTTTGGGTTTAATCTGGCTTTCCGCCATGATTTTTGATTCCATGGCCACAGCTCTCAATATCATTTTCCGCTCCCGGAAAAAACGTAATTATTTCCTCTCGAAGCTGCTGGCCGTTTCCATGATTCCCATGGCCTGGATAGTGGGCATTGCCTCTGTAGTAATCAGCTATATAACTGCCTTGCTGGTCTGGCAGCCGGCTTTGATTGCCGAAAAGCTTGGTTTTCCGCTTTCCGCGGCATCCGCTCTCCTGCTGCGCTATCTTGTCCCTTATCTGATTACGACTTTGTTCTTTGTCGTTGTTTATCGCGTAATTCCCACGGCCAGAGTTCGTCTGCCTGTAGCTCTGGCCGGCAGCGCAATATTTGCATTACTTGCGGAACTGGTTAAACAAATCTTTACCTGGTATGCCGCAAATTACACCCGTTACGATGTTATTTTCGGCTCACTCGAAGCAATAGTTATTCTGGTGATCGGCGTATTTTACATTGCTTTAATCTTTTTATTCTGCGCTGAGCTTATGTCGTCTTATCAACGCCGCGATGTTCTGCTGCTCGAAAGAGCTATTCTAAGACCGCGCAAAGGTCTGCTCAAAGTTGATGAACGCCTTTTTAAAAAATTCGGCCGTATCTATGAAAAAGACAGCATAATCTTCAGGGAAGGCGATACCGGACAGGAAATGTTTTATGTGCTTTCGGGGGCAATTTTTCTGGAAAAAGTTGATTGCCAGGTGAAGAAGGTACTGGCGGAAATGAAGCCTGGTCAGTATTTCGGCGAAATGGCCGCCCTGATTGATATACCCAGGTCGGCGACGGCCCGGGCCGCTGTGGACAGTCATGTGGCCGTGATCGGGAGCAATACCTTCCGGGATATGTTGAGAGAAAGCCAGGGAATAACCATGCATATGCTGCAGGAGTTTTCCCACCGTCTGAAGAATTCCAATACGGCCCTGGAAGAATTGACCAATTTATGGGTACGCATGTCCATAGTTGTTTATTGCCTGGATAATCCCGGGATGAAAATTGCAGATCACCTGCCGCAACTTGCTCTGCTGAACAAAAAAGATCCGCAGGAAATAAGAGTACTACTCGCTGAGCTCGCTCAGGAAGGAATATTGGTTGTTATAGATGATCGGGTAAGAGAAGTGGCGAAAGAAAAAATGTGGGAGCTGATCAATTCCGGCGAACTCAAAAAATGTTTCATCGAAGATAAGGATAAAATCTAGCACCGGTTTTGGAAAGTCTGTTTCGGATGATCCTCCCGGGTTGTTCAGCGAAGATCAGACTCCGGACAAATTGTTTCGCATTTTTCTTACGGAAATTGATTCCCGATCCTTCAACGAAGGATAATTTTAGTGTATAATAAGTTTTAATGAAAGGAGTGAGTATATAAGTATGAATAATCAAGTAATTTTTCACGCGGGTGCGCTGGATAAGAAGGACGGTAAATTTATCCAAATGGGGAACAAGTGCAAGGATTGCGGAAAGACCACTTTTCCTGCAGTGGAACTGTGTCAGTTCTGTTCATCCGGAAATCTTGAAAAAGTTCCGCTCAGTACAGTCGGAACTCTGTTTTCCTTCAGTGTAACCAGGGTTCCTGTTGGACACTATAAACCGCCGATTATCGGAGGGTATGTTGACCTGCCTGAAGGTACCCGTGTATTCGGACAGATTAAGGCGAAAATCGAAGATGTGAAAACCGGTATGAAGGTAAAGGTGGAAACCGGTGTTGTTTGGACTGAAAAAGACGGCACAGAGGTTTTAGGTTATTATTATATTCCTTGTGAGGAAAAATCCGGAGGTGCAAAGAAATGAGCTTCGTATATGTACTTGGTATTGGTCAAACTGTTTTCGGCAGACAGGATAAACTGACTGTGAACGACCTGGGTGCAGCCGCTGTGCTGGCTGCTATTAAAGATGCCGAAATATCACCCAAGGATTTTCAGACTGCTTATTGCGGAACCATGTATGGACCATCCATGACCGTAGAATCCATTCTTATTCGGGTGGGCGTGGACCGGATTCCGATGTACACCGTGGAAAACGCCTGTGCCAGCGGTTCCAGCGCCATACATCTTTTGTATCGCGATATTTCTCTGGGCATCTATGATGCAGGAATTGCTCTGGGAGCTGAGTCGCTCTCTTCCTTCAGCCGGAAGTTCGGCAAGGGACTTATTGCCTTCGAGGATGACCTCCAGGGAGAATTAGCCCTTACCATGCCTTCTTTCTTTGCCAAGCTGTGTAACCGGTTGATGGAAAAGCGCGGGGCGACTCTGGAGGATATTTGTTACCCTTCCATCAAGAACCACAGGGCGGGCATGAACAATCCCTATTCACAGTATAAGAAAGAAGTTACTTTCGCGGAAATCATGGCTTCACCCATGATTGCGGACCCGATTACCGTGCTGCAGTGCTGCCCGCAGAGCGACGGTGCTGCCGCCGTTGTCCTTTGTTCCGAGGAGTATTACAAAAAACATAATAAGAAGACGCATCGACCACCTGTCCGGATAGCGGGTTCCGTAATTTCATGCAGCGGCGCTGAGGATGCTTCCTATGATCCGCTGGCTTTGCGATCGATGATCGAAGGCGCCCGGAAGGCCTGTGAAATGGCAGGTATCGATCCGCTAAAGGACATTAACGTGGTGGAACTGCACGATGCCTTTTCCGGCGAGGAGCTCGCAGCTTATGAAATGCTGGGTCTTTGCAAATCCGGGGAAGGAGTTGCCTTTGCGCGCTCCCGTGCCGTGGAATTGGGCGGCCGTTGTCCGGTCAATCCCAGCGGTGGTCTGCAATCAATGGGTCATCCTCTGGGAGCTTCCGGTGTTCGAGTGGTCAATGATATAGCCAGACAACTCTGGGGTGAGGCGGGGGCGAATCAGGTCAAGGGAGCTAAAGTGGGTATGGCCCAAATGCTGGGCGGCGTACTTACCAATATCGAATCTCCTGTTGCGGCCGGTGTGCAGATTCTGACAAGGTAAATATTACCGTCAGCAAGTTTTATTTAGTGCAAAAAGGTTTGTGGCCGGCTGTGCAATAAGACGGCATATTTTAAGGAAGGCGATTGCAGAGGGAAATGTTTTATCGTCAATAAAGATTAAATCTAAAATAATTCCTTATCAAATTATCAAAGGAGGAAGTCATGTCTCAGGCCAGATTGATAGTTGCAGTATGCTTGTGCTGCATCCTGGTTGCCGCGCTTTCTGTAAGCGAGGCGGCGAGCGGAAAAAATCCTTATGAAAGCGCCATTACGAAAGCCCGCAGCGAAATCTGGCAGGCTATCAATAAAGGCAAATGCGGCAGCGCTGCCGCCGCCATCACGGTCAACGGCAAAGTCGTATATGACGAAGGATTCGGTATGGCGGTAAGGGAAAAGAGCATCTCCGTCACTCCGGCTACACTCTTTAATATCGGTTCAATCAGTAAAGTTTATGTGGCAACCGCCATCATGTTGCTTGTTGATGAAGGTAAAGTTGTGCTCGACCGGCCGGTTACGGACTACCTTCCCGAATTCAGGATGGCAGACGATAGGTACAGGAAAATCACCGTTCGAATGCTGCTTAATCACCAATCGGGTATGCCGGGTAGCCATTATGCGAATGCCTTTGGATTTGAATATTACGACGAACTGAATCGCGAGACCATCAATACGTTATCCTGTGCCCGTCTCAAGCACGCGCCGGGAGAACATGCCGCGTATTGCAATGACGGTTTTACTTTGGCCGAAATGATTGTGGAGCGGGTGAGCGGCATTAAATATATTGACTTCCTTAACAAAAAGATCTTCCGACGTTTGGGAATAAAAAGTACCGGCAGGGGCGTGGGGGACAGGAAGGGTAAACCCGTGGCGCGGAATTATGAAGCGGAGACCGGAAAAATTCATCCGCCGGAATCGGGTTCGGCTCTGGGGGCAGGCGGCCTGTCGTCAACAGCCGCAGATATCTGCCGTTTTGCCGATACCTTTTCAGGGGAAGACATCCTTCTGAAAAAAGCATCTCTTGCTGAAATGAGGACAGCCCGGCCTTCTCTTTTCTGGAGCAAGATAAAAAAACCACTCTATCCGGGCGGACTGGGCTGGGATGTGACGGGGCTTCCGCGCTATGATGCAGTCGGAATTCAGCTTTTGGGCAAGGGCGGCGCCACCGGAGATTACTCTTCCTATGTCTTTACGGCTCCTGATAAAAAAATATCGGTCGCTGTCGTTACTTCCGGAAAGCACAGCGGGGCGGATAATATAGCTCTGGAGATGCTGGATGCGTTGCTGGTTGCCAAAAAACTCATTTCCCCAAAAGATAAGGCGCCCTTGATCCCGCCCGTTGCACAGAAACTGCCCCGGAATCATCTCTCCTTCGGAGGTTATTATGCTGCTGATAATTTAGGTGAGATTGTGTTTGATGAAAATACGAACAGTGTTACCGTATACAGTTTCAAGGAAAAGGAAAAAACACCGTCCATGACACTCGTCTATAATAACGGTTATTATTACGATACAAAAGGTGATCGTTACTATTTTACTAGCAGAGGCGATGAAAGCTATTTGATGAGCCGGCAAAGCGTATTCGATCTTGATAAAATCTTAATGCAAAAAATTAAACCGCTGGCCAGCCCGCAAAGTCTCGGAATAAATATGGACAACAGGCTCTGGCTGCGACGCAACGTTAATCCCTTTGAGACGACTTTGCTTTTGGAGTCGCATGTTATGAAATCATTTCTGTACAAGGAACTGCCGGGATATGTGATCTTCCGCGGTATTAAAAAAATAGATTCCCCGGAATTTGCGGGGATGCCCTTTGACTCGATTCGCGACCAGACGGAGCTCACTCTGCTGGAAAAGAACGGGACTAAATGGGCATGGGATTCGGATATGCTCTACAGCCCGGCGGAGGATGCAATTGACTTAAAATCCGGAGAAAATTTCGTAAAAATACGTAACGACGGATATAACGAATGGTTCGTGGCAAAGGAGGGTATGGTCGTTAACTTCACGAAGCCGGACCGGGGAAGGATAGTTCTCTTCTTGCCCGATGGTACCACTTCCTACGACAGCGCGGTAGATCGGGGCGATGCTTATGCCGCCCCCGGCAGTTACATTGAATGCGCGGGTTCCGCCGATGATTTGTTTACGATAAAAACCAGGCCCGCAGTGCCGGATAAATAGAACTGAAGAATCCGTTAACGGTAATTCCGGGCAGTGGCAAGAGAGGCTTCTAAGAAGCGGGCGAATAAAACCGTGTCTGTCTGCCGGCCTCATTCTGGATACAAATTAAGAGACAGAGGTGTCGATATTATATTTGTATTTTTTTCGCAAAAGAGTTGAGGAATCGATTCCCAGACTCCGGGCGGCTTTTTTGAGTGTCGGCGACTCTTCGATTCTTTTCTTGATCACAAGAGCTTCATAGGCTTCCATTTGTTCTTGCAGTGTACCCTTTTCCAGCCGCAGCTCATCATCTTTCTGATGGCCGTTTATTTTATTCAGCATCTCGCGTTCATAGGGATTTGTATATTCGTAACTGTCGATAATTTGTTCTTTGATCATGTCGAGTTCGATACACTCCTTATCGGACATGATAACCAGCCGTTCTATGGTGTTTTTCATTTCGCGAATATTTCCCGCCCAGCGATAATTCATGAAAAAATTTAGGAGCTTGGGAGCGAAATAACAGGATTTATGATACTTGCTGTTAAATTCTTCGAGAAATAAAGCAGCCAGAGGAATTATATCTTCCTTCCGTTCACGGAGCGGCGGGATGGCGATTTTTATTACATTCAGGCGATAGTAAAGATCACTGCGAAACTTTCCTTCGCTGATAAGTCTTTCCAGATTTAAATTTGTTGCCGCGATAATTCTGGCATTGGCGGAGATCATCTTTGTGCCGCCCAGCCGGTAAAAAGATTTGTCCTGAATGACGTCCAGAAGTTTTACCTGAAGGGGAAGGGGCATGTCGCCTATTTCGTCAAGAAATAATGTGCCGTTATTGGCCAGCTCGAACAAGCCTGCTTTCCCCTGCTTGCTTGCTCCGGTAAATGCTCCCGCTTCGTAACCGAATAACTCCGATTCCAGAAGGTTTTCCGGTATTGCCCCGCAATTGACTTTGATCAAAAAACGTTCGGTGCTGTTTTCCGGAACATTGTGCATGAACCTGACCAGGAAATCCTTTCCTACTCCGGTTTCCCCTAAAATCAGCACAGGAGTGTCCAGTGAAGCGACTTTTATGGCCTTATCAAATATATTGGCCATTACTTTGCTGCGTGTTTCGGATACATATTTATTGCCATGTTGAAATTCAAATTCTCTCAATTGATGTTTAAGGCTGATTGTGAGAGATGTTACATTAGCCAGCTTGTATTGCATGGCGATCAGCTCCGTCATATCGCGGCTGGTGCAAATTACCCGTTCGATTTTTCCGTCAATATAAACGGGAGCACCGGTCACGAGGCAGTTTCTGCCTTTAGGGTAGTTCATCATCATCGAGGCGGGCTTGCCTGTTTCCAGCACTTTCATCGTGCAGGATTTTGGTAGTGTCTTGTCTTCGACCATTCCCTGTACTTTCTTGCCCAGAACTTCTTCCCGTTTCAAGCCGGACATTTCCAGAAAAGAATCATTGACATATAATGTTTCACCTGCGCCGTCTGTGATGTAACAGCCGTCATAAAGGCAATCCAGCATTTTATCATTGATGATCCTTTTTTTGGAAGTAATGGCGATTTGTTCCAATATATGATCGTATTTAGGATGGCCCTGACAAAAAAGGTAATGCAGGCCGTTATTAATTTTTACGATATCTATTAATAAAGCCTGCCCGTTATCGAAAGTGACATATTGAGATATGTGGTTCTCTGTAAGGGAGATATCGGGTAATGATGAAATCAGGTTATATATATTGTCACCGATGAGGCTCGTCGGTGTTCGTTCCAGAACGGTCGAGAGCTTCTTGTTGAGATACTTCACGTTTAATTTATCATCGAGAACGGCAAAACCAAAAGATACATTATCAAAATAATTAGATTTTATTTCCATGATAGTTTCCTCTCTTGCAACAGCAATATAATACAACTGATCTTCCGATGTCTTATCGAAATATAGTTTACGGCTGCTAATCTTTATGAGCAGCATTGCATAATGCATGCAGAAATGCAACTTTGTAATAATTTTCGTGCACCAATGCATTGTTAATATAAAATCTTATAATATTAATGTGATAAATATGATATAATGCGTATTCCTGAATATGATATGCAGTAATGCACGATATACTATTTTTTTATTGAAAGATTATGTGTGGATTCAGTGTGTAATTGTGATTTTCTTCTATTGGGCAAAATCTGATAAATATTTGTTTTATTTATAATATTTTATTCAGAGGGCGCTTATCAAGACTTTTACCGATTATCTTAATGCTGCTGGCATATAAGCTGCAAATACAAATAAATATTAACAATTTTCATCATAATAAAAGTTTAGTACATGGTTTGGAGACGGTTACTTAACTAAAATTGAATTTCCGCAGCAGGGAGATTTACCTGTTGTGGCAACATTGAAAACATTGGAGATATTAAGTAAGGGAAGGCTATTTCATTGATATTTTAAATAAAAAACAGGAGGGCGTTTATGAGTAAGGTAAGTATTATCGGGGCGTACAATACCAAATTTGATTCATTGGTGGAGAAAAACAAAGAAACCGGCGAAGTAAAGGATTTGAAAAGCTACTATGATCTGATGATTGAGGCCGGGCAGGGAGCAATTAAAGATGCCGGTATCGATCCCAAAGATATAGATGGTATATGGGTAGGGACTTGTTCCCCTTCGATGTTTGTCAATCAGGAACACAATGCGCCGCTGGCGTTGGAAGTGGCGCCGAATGATCTGCGCTTCGTTCATACGACAAGAACGGAAGGAGCCTGTGCATCGTCTTCGATTGCTTTGTATAATGCCCTTTTCGGCGTGGAATCCGGAAGATTCAAGCGGGTTCTTGTTATCGGCGTGGAAAAGATGAATCTTCTGGACACCAAAAGCACAACCCATGCTCTGGCCTGTTCTTCTTACTGGCCTGAAGAAGGCGCCCAGGGGATGACTTTCCCCGGTCTTTTTGCCGAGTATGCCAAAGGCTATATGAAACACTATAATTATTCGCTCGATGAAATGCGCCGGATGCTCGCCGCCGTTTCCGCACTGATGTACAAGAATGGCGTGGAAAATCCGCTGGCTCATTTCGGTAAAAACAGTCCGCCTGATAAAATGGGTCTTTTTACAGCCGAAGCAATTCTCAATCTGCCCGCCGAAGGCAAGGGGAGCAATCCGGTTATCGCCGATCCCTTAAGATTGCATGACTGTTCTTTGATTACCGACGGCGCGGCGGCTCTTGTGCTTGCTCCGACTACGGAAGCCAAAGCGATCAGCAATAAAGTCGTAGAAATTGCCGGTATCGGATCGAAAACGGAGAGGTTGCCGATCAACGTCCGGCCGAACATGCATGAACTGATTGCCGGTAAATTAGCTGTTCGGCAGTCATTTAATGAAGCGGGAATCACCATTGATGATGTTGATGTTGCCGAGGTTCACGATTGCTTTACCATCAATCAGCTTTTAAGTACGGAAGCGCTGGGTCTTTCCAAAGACGGCCGGGCCGGATTTGATTATATGGAAGGGAAATACAGCCGCGATGATAAATGTCCGGTCAACCTTTCCGGCGGTCTCAAATCCAAAGGTCATCCGGTAGGCGCAACCGGAGCCTCCATGCACGCTCTTGTATATAAGCAACTTGCCGGTGAACCGATTGGCGTAAAGCGTACCAAAGGCCAGCCGGAAATCGGTGTTGCCTTCAACGTCGGTGGTTCCGCTGCGACCAATTGCGTGACCACGATGCGGCGAATAAAATAAACAGGTCATAATTTTCTTTCTCCGGGCAGGGACAGGCGATAATATTTCTGCCCGGAGAACATCAAACAGAGTGCCGTTAAAATAAGAAATCTGCTTTTATTCCTTTTATCTTTTGTTGTCCAAAAATCAAAATGAATCTCTCTGCACGAATTCAAACAATACAAAATGTCACCGAATATTACAGCGGGAGTTTTTGCTTATTAAATAAACAAGTGGTAACATAAAATAGAATAATTTAATTAAACTGAAAAGGAGGAAAGCTATGTCGGAAAAACAAACTGAATTAAATGAAAATCGTAAAAAGCAACTGGATATCTTTCGGAAACTCATGCCGAGTATTGCGGATCGGCTTGCTGAACAAAGGACGGAAGCATATAAAGACGGGGCCATAGACGGCAAAACAAAACGTCTTATGGCTATGGCCGTTGCTCTTGGCGCCGGCTGCCAAAATTGCATACTGGCTCAGGCCGAAGCCGCCTTGGGTTTAGGAGCCACCAGGGAAGATTTCCTGGAGACTATTTCCGTTGTGATTACCATGAGAGGTACAACCGGAGTTGCCGAGTCCTTAAGAGTAATCCAGTTTTTGGATGAATTAGGAAAACTATAGATTATTATGCTTTGGCACCGGCTGTTATTGCCGGTGCAGGATTTCATTGATCTATGCTTAAATTTAATCTATACTTCTCTTAAAAAAGGTCGGGATAGACCTTAATTATAATATAGTTAGGAGAATAAGTTATGGGAGTCGTAAAAGGGTTGGCACATGTTGGCATTGCCGTTACCAATATAGACGAGGCGATAAAGTTCTATCAGGATAAATATGGTGCTGTATTGGATACCAGCAAAGCACCGGACGGAAAAGTCGATTTCGGGCTGCACATATCTGCCGTTGTGAGAGTCGGAACGATGGCGTTTGAATTATTGCAGGCAACACAGGAAGGCGCAGGCCCGATCGGTAAATTTGTTGCCAAAAACGGCGGCGGTGGAATTCACCATATTTCATTAAAAGTAGATAGTTATGCCCCGGCTAAAGAATCGCTGGAGAGCAAAGGATTGCAGGTTTTGGGAGAGACCGAGGTTTGGGGCGGCAAAATGGCCTTTGTGCACCCGAAAACAAACCTGGGTTGCTTGTTCGAATTTACGGAAGTTGAATAACCATTCATTGCAGCAGCATTATGCCGGATAAAATCCGGCATAATGCTGCCCGCGTTGCTTTATTCGTTGCAATCAATCAGCAGGTTTTGTTCAGAACAAAAAACGGTGCATGGTTGGAAGTAAAATAAGGCGGCGTACGCTCGATAATTGCAGCGGCGGCCGGATGTTTTTTGAAGGTCTTTTCCAGAAATCTGCGCACGTCCGCGCGCTGCCAGGATGCCGGATGCGCAAAATCCTTGTACAGCGAGAGATCTCCTTCATAAAAATCGGCGGTGGCAAGACTCTTTGCTTCTTCGCTTGCGACCGGCAGGTTAAAAATGGCGAGATTAAGGAAATCAATACAATCGGAATGCCCGACGGTGAAATTGAGCGTCTTTACTGCGCTTTCTTCGTCTTCCGGCGGTGTGCCGAAAAGCAGATAAACATAGGTGGCAATTCCCGCCTTCTTTAACGTCTGCAAAACCCGGGAAACTATCGTCAGTTCTATCCCTTTATGCAGCTTATCCAGTACTTTCTGATCGCCGGATTCAATGCCGAGCTTCAGCATGACGCAACCGCTCTTCTTTAAAGACCGGCAGAAATCTTCATCCGTAAGATGAGAAGTAATCCTTGTAAATCCATACCAGGGGATACCCAAAGAAGAATCGGCTAAAGCTCTGAGAAGCGCCGGGCTTAACGCATTATCCAGAAGATGAATTAACCCGGGATGTAATTCATCGCGCAGGCTCTGCAGTTGCGTAAGTACCTGATTTGCGGGCTGCGGCAAGTAGGGATTGTCTTCTGCTTTTTCGGGACAAAACGAGCATGAATGCCAGTAGCAGCCATGCGCTGTGCTGTAAGGTAAAACCAGACCGGGCGAAAGATAGTCGGTTAACGGAAAATTTCCATAAGCAGGCGCGAAATTCCAAGAGCAGTCCTTCTTGCCCAGAAGTTCGAGCAACTTTTCTTCACCCCTTCCCGCCACTATTTCATCGACCAGTCCACTGAAAATATTGCTGCCGCCGGTTATTTTTGTCCAGGATGTGGCGAGAGATCCGCCCAGAATAATTTTTTGCCGGGGGTTATTCTTTTTGAGAAATCCGATCATGGCAAAAGTACAAAGCGCCTGACTTAAGTAATTTAGGGAAAAACCGATAAAATCAGGGTTTTCCTGAAGAGCATTTTCCAACCGTGCGGAAAAGTAATGATAGAAAAGATTTTGTTCAGGATTCCCGGCTGCCGAAAACAAATCATGGCTTTTCACCGGAGTTAAAAGCCGGTCATGATAATCACTCAGTGACAACGCGACGCCGTAATCTTTACCGGCGGAGCCGAGCAGTCGATTAATATCGCTTACCGCACGCCGGTAGCGGCTTTGATTCTGATAAATCCCGCTTGCCCGCAGGGCGGAAACATTATTCTCCAGATGCCTGCGGGCGCGCATTGTCCATCTGTCCGCGGCTTTATCTTTTGAGGTCTCACTTTTGAGCAGGAAAAGCATGCCCTCCAGATTGGCATCAATGACTTCGTATGCGATTCCCTTTGCCGTAAGTGATCCCGCCAGCTTCGCGACGCCGGCCGGTGGTTCGGCCGGCTTACTGACCGGAGGATGGATAAAAATTATTTTCGGTTTCATAAAAGTTTTTCATCGGCAGTTGTGATCATAGATGAGTATTATCCGTGAGATCATTTGCGGATGCACGTTAATACCGGGAATGGATTTGTGCAAGGTTATTTTTATAAAGCCATATTAAGCTTGACAGAACCGTAACCTCTGGTTAGATTACCGTCAAACACCGGGTAATAGTCATTTGGAAAAACCGTTGAAATAAAAAATAATTTGTCATTATGGATTTGGGAAATTTTCGGCGATTTGTGAAAACTCAAACTAACAAACCTTCCGTAAGGGGAAAACTGATTTCCGCACTGGTTGCGGCGCTATTTGTAATTTTTGCCGCGCATTATCTCCCGGCAGCGGAAAAATACCCCTCTCCCCGGGGAGCAGTCAATGATTTTGCGAAAGTCATTGATAAGGATAATTTCCAAAGAATGGAAGCACTGGCCCGCGAGGTACTGCAAAAAACCGGCGCGGCTTTGGTTGTCGCCACTGTGCCGACAATCGGGGACAACGAGGAAATAAACCTTTATGCCAACGGCCTTTACCAGGCTTGGGGAATCGGCAAGAAGGATGAAGATAAAGGCTTATTAATTGTTTTGGCTGTTCAGGAAAGAAAAATCCGGATTGAAACCGGCTACGGGCTGGAAGGAGTACTGCCGGATGGTTTGATAGGTGAAATACTCGACAAGTATGTTGTGCCGCATTTTAAAGAGGGCAACTACGGTGTGGGGCTTTTCAATGCGATGTATGCCTCGGCTGCCTATATTGCCAAAGATGCCGGAGTATCTATTGACGGATTTGCTTTATCATCCCGGCAAAAAGCGCGGCCTGAGCAAAAAGGTATCAGCATCTTCGGATTGGTTATCTTTTTCATTGCCGCTGTTTTGCTTTTGGGAACAAAAACGGGCAGGTCTATGCTCCCCTGGATTTTGCTTTTACTTGTAAGCAGCAGCGGACGCGGTAGCGGCGGCTTCAGCGGCGGCTTCGGAGGTTTTGGTGGCGGCGGAAGCGGTGGCGGCGGCGCCGGCCGGAGTTTTTAATAAAAAAATTAAGGTGAAGAATATGGCAAAAATACCGGAAAGACCACAAGACATTTTTGTTCCCTTAACGCAGGATTACTTAAAGATATTCGGAAACGATCTCGTTTCTCTGACCATTTACGGCAGCGCAGCCGGCGGTTATTATATCCCGGGAAAATCGGATATAAATTTGCTGATTGTGCCTACAGCGGCGGGGCTGGACAAATTTACCGATATTTTGGATACGGTGAAGTCCTGGAAAAAACGCCGTGTTGCCGTGCCGCTTTTCATGACGGGTAATTTTATTGAATCATCGCTCGATTCCTATCCCATTGAATTTTTAAACATGAAAAACAATCATATCGTGATTTATGGGAAAGACGTACTTGCCGGGTTAAATTTTAATCCGGAATATTTGCGGCTGCAAATAGAGCGGGAACTGCGGGGTAAATTGATTCTTCTGAGGCAGGGATTTTTGGAATCGGAAGGCAAGGCAAAGCTTTTGAGGCAGCTCATCAGTAATTCACTCACTGCTTTTATTTCAATTTTCAATGCCCTGTTGTATTTCAAGGAAGGGAAGGCTCCGCAGGGGAGGCGCGATACAATAAAAGAAGCGGGAAAGCTCTTTACAATTGATGCGGGAGTATTTATGTTATGCGCCGATATTAAAGAAGGAATAGATAAGCTCAACTCCGAAGAGATCATCGCTGCTTTCGGAAAGTATTTAAAGGAAATCAATAATATCTGTAACATGGTGGACAGTTTATAAAAGGGAAACTTAAAATAATCGGGGAGGATAAAATGGATTCGAAAAAGAAAACACTACTTATAGTTCTTGCGGTAATTGTTGTTCTGGCTATAGTGTTATATTCTTTCTTTGCGGGGAATTATAATAAATTCGTTAAGATGGATGTCGGAATTAAAGCGGCCTGGTCGCAGGTGGAAAATCAGCTGCAAAGGCGGTTTGATTTGATTCCCAATCTGGTGGAAACAGTGAAAGGTTATGCCAAACAGGAGCATGATGTCCTCGTAGAAGTGACGAACGCACGGGCGAAAGTAGGCGGTGCGGGAAATGTTCCGGATAAAATTGCCGCGAATAATGAATTGACCGGTGCACTTTCCCGCTTAATGGTTGTTGTGGAAAGATACCCGGATTTAAAATCGAACCAGAATTTCATGAAATTGCAAGATGAGCTCGCCGGTACGGAAAACCGCATTGCCGTGGAAAGAAAAAGATACAATGATGCCGTACAAATTTACAACGAAGCGATCAGATCGTTCCCGGCAAACTTTCTGGCGGGTATGTACGGGTTTAAAGAAGCGGCATTTTTTGAAGCCCCGAAAGACGCGAAAGCTGTACCCAAGGTAAAATTCTAGCGTTAACAGCAGTTGAATAAAAATAAAAAGCCCTGAATTTTTCGTAAGAAAAGTCAGGGCTTTTCTGCATTACTCCGGTTTTCTCAGTTGAAGTTCGCAATGGTCTGAAAATCCGGCAGGCGGTACACCCAGAGCTTGCAGCAGCCGTGCCCAGTAATTAACCTGTGCGGATGTGCTCGCTAAAATCACAATTTCCCGCTCGGTGAAATTCGCTTTCAGTTTATCGATGAATTCGTGCGGAAATTGCAAGGGTGCGCCGGAGATTAAAACGGCATATTCCATGGCGATGATTTCGCGGGAAGAAAATGTATTTACTGCAGCAATATCAATCTGTCCTTGCAAGGCCGCAAACTCGTCCTTTGTAATGCCGTATTGATCGTAGTCATAAGAATTCATGTCTATGCAAAAAGGGCAGGCAACACAAAAAGATGTCCGAAGCCGGACAAGCTTGAGAATCCTTTTATCCAGATTTCCATCCTTGTGGGCAACCGCGGCTTCCATGATGCCGGAGCTTAACGCCGCTTTTGGATACCAGGCCAGCAGCTTGCCGGGTAAAAGATCCCGGCCCGTGACTATTTTGGAAATCCATATGCCGATTTTCAGGTAAAAGGGGATGGACTTCGGCGGATCAATAAATGCACTCATAAAAACCTCCTGCTCAAATATATTATACCTGATTACTCATTCTTACACCTTAATGAAAAACCGGAATTTATAAAGCACGTAACCGATCAGCCAGAAGAAGACAATATGTGCCAGTGCATACGCCAGAGATCCGTTTAGGTTGCCGGCGAGAGGCACAAAGATATTTTGATACAACCAGATGCTTCCGGACATCGTATTGCCCTCTCCGTCGGGGACGTGAATTAACAGGCGCAGCGTTTTTCCCCAGAGAACCGACAGAATAAAAAGAAACAGGGGGTTCATTCCGAAAACCACAAAAGAAATAGTCCATTTTTTATACCCCTTTCTGTCGATAATATAAATGAGTAAGGCGAAAAGCAGCGCGGCAAGTCCCGCCGTATAGAGCACGTATGAACTGGTCCACAGCGGTTTGTTCAAGGGAAAGATGAATCCCCAAATGTATCCGGCGATGGTGAAAGCGGCTCCGTATAGAATCAGTGCCGGCGGA
Source organism: Smithella sp. PtaU1.Bin162 (assembly GCA_002068015.1). GTDB lineage: Bacteria > Desulfobacterota > Syntrophia > Syntrophales > Smithellaceae > MVRV01. The sequence continues at coordinate 670 of MVRV01000082.1, read as the reverse complement.
ACCCGGTTCTCTGGTGTTTCTTTAATCATCATTCCCGCCAGATAACCGATGATGACGGTTACGGCTGCCGGCAGGGAGCTTAAAATGCCTTCCGGATCGAAGGGGATTCCAAAGCCCCGATAAAGGTGGTTTTCACTAAGAATGGTGCGGTCAAAGGGGATGGTGGCATTTCCCTCGAGAGAATAAGGGTCCGGGCCGCCGAAAAAGAAGAGGATGCCCCAATAGATAAGCAAAATAACAGCGCCAATTCCCGGAAGCCACCTGCGCGGTGCAGCCAGAACGATGAGTGCGGCAAAACCATAGGCCAGCGCGATTCTTTGCAGCACTCCCATGATCCTCATCTGCGCATAATCCGTCAGCCATTGGGGATAGGTGTTGATAAATATTCCGAGAATAAAAATCAAAAAGGTTCTGCGACCTATTCGCAAAATGAATTCTTTGCTCCCTGCGGTTTTATTACGGGCGGATGAAAAAAACAGGGATACGCCGGCAACGAACAGGAAAAAGGGAAATACCAGATCGGTCAGCGTGCAGCCGTGCCATTCGGCGTGCCGCAGAGGCTCATAAAGATATTCCCAGCTTCCCGGCGTATTGACCAGAATCATGAGCGCAATGGTCATGCCTCGCAAAACGTCCAGGGCAAGATAGCGGTTGGACTGTTCCATGAAAG
>MVRV01000081.1 GCA_002068015.1 Smithella sp. PtaU1.Bin162 | reverse complement strand
GAAAACGAGTGCAATGAAGTTTGAAGCGGAAGTGGAATTGATCCCGAAAGCGAAGCCCAGCAGGCAGAGCTATTCAGGATCCAGCTGGTTATATTACCCGCCCCTTGGGATGAATATATTGAGGCATTTCAACAGGTTGTCGTTTTGACAAAACAAATTTCGCCGGGAGCTTTTCCCCTGCATCATTTTTTTCCAATTAACGCATTATTGTGCTATATTTTAAAAAATAGAAATATTAACGCTGAAATTTGAGAATCCGCTTTTTGTGACCTATGACAACTGAAGATAAAACCGCAGAGATACTCACCCTGCAAAAAGACAATCTGCATTTGAAACAAAGCATCAACGCCTTGCGTGATCAACTGGAAAAAATGAAAATCGCCCGTGACGAGGCTGTGCAAAATACCCTGAGGTCGGTACAGGGTGAAATTACCCAGCTGAAAGCAACAATCGCGGCGATGCGCGATGAACTGGAAAAAGCCGGTTATGAAAAGGAATGTATAATACAGCAGCAGATTGCGGACACGAGTGATAAAACGAAACAGCTGACCGATGCAATCGTGGCGATGCGCACTGAACTGGAGAGCCGGGAAATAAATTATCAGAAAGAAATTCAGATGATTACCAAAAATCATTATGACGAAGTCGGCGAGTTACAAAAGACGATTAAAAAGTTGAGAGACAATCTGGAGGATTTAAATCAGGGAAGCAATAAAGGCAGGGCAGAATGAAAAAGAATCAGAATAAACCAACTACAAAACTTCTCAGCATAAAAAAGATGCGGTCGTTACTAGATATTTCCCGGAAAGTATCGGCACTGGAAACACTCGATGAAATACTTGTGGTGCTTATGGATATTACCACGACCGAGTTAGGCGCCGACCGGGGAACGATTTTTCTGAATGACCAGGAAACGGGGGAATTGTATTCCCGGGTTGCCCAGGGAAATTTGCAGCGGGAAATTCGGGTACTGAACTCGAGCGGCATAGCAGGGTCTGTTTTTCAAAGCGGGAAGAGTGTGATTGTTCACGATGCCTATAGTGATAACCGCTTCAATCATTCCATAGATGAAAAGACCGGTTATGTTACGAAATCGGTTCTCTGCGTTCCTATCCGGGCGGCCAAAAATGAAATAATCGGTGTTGCCCAGGTCCTGAATAAAAAAGAAGGACAATTCACAAAAGATGACGAGATGCTGCTCGAAGCCATTGCCACGCAGGCGGCCATAGCACTGCAAAGCACAATATTTACCGAGCGAATGAAAAAATTCCGGACAAAGGAAATGGAGTTTTTCGATGTGGTTGCCGAAGCAACTTCGGAAATCAATCTGGGAACTCTCCTGCGCAAGGTAATGTCCGAGGCGATGCGGATGATGGATTCCGAGCGGTCCACCCTTTTTCTCAATGACGATAAAACCAATGAACTGTATTCCCGCATAGGCGAGGGGTTAGGGACGACGGAAATACGCTTTCCCAATAATGTGGGCATTGCCGGCGCTGTTTTCCAGACGGGTGAGGCCATCAATATTCCGCATGCCTATGCCGATCTCCGCTTTAACCCGGCTTTCGACAAGAAAACCGGCTTTTTTACCCGTTCCATCCTCTGTACCCCCGTTATCAATAAATCCGGCAAGATTATCGGCGTTACGCAGGTATTAAATAAAAGAGGCGGCCCCTTCACCAAGGAAGATGAAATGCGGCTCAAAGCATTCACCGCCCAGGTGGCTATCGGACTCGAAAATGCCAAGCTTTTCGATGACGTGCAAAACATGAAGAATTATAACGAAGGTATGCTGGAAAGCATGTCCAACGGCGTTATTACACTGAATGAAGACGGGAAGATCATCACCTGCAATACGGCGGGTATGAGGATAATGAAGGTTTCTCCGTCGGAGATATTGAACCGCAAGGTTGAGGAATTTTTCAGCGGAGCCAATGTCTGGGTGCTCGAAAAGATCGAGCGGGTCGGTAAAACACGTCTCCAGGATGTCATTATGGATGCCGACCTCGCTTTCGGGGAAGCAAAGCTTTCCGTCAACTTGACGATTCTTCCGCTCATCAGTGTAGAGAAAAAAAGGCTGGGAACAATGATTGTCATTGAGGACATCTCGAGTGAGAAACGCATGAAATCGACGATGTCCCGCTATATCGATCCGGCTCTCACCGACCAGATCATGGATTGCGGTGAGGATTTCATGGGGGGCAAAAGCATAACGGCTACGATACTGTTTTCCGATATACGCGGTTTTACAACATTGACCGAGGAGCTGGGAGCGCAGGGTACCGTTGCGCTGCTTAATGAATATTTTACTCTGATGGTGGATTGCATCCAGAAGGAGGGCGGCATACTGGATAAATTCATCGGTGATGCCATTATGGCCGCCTTTGGCATACCACTTGCCCATGACGATGATGAGGATCGCGCCGTGCGTGCGGCCATCGGTATGGTCAATAAACTCCGTGAATGGAACCGGGAGCGGGTGGGACAGGGGAAAAAACCTGTCCGGATAGGAATAGGCTTGAATACGGACTCGATTGTATCCGGGAATATCGGTTCCCCGAAGCGCACGGATTATACGGTCATCGGGGACGGCGTAAATCTGGCCTCCAGGCTGGAATCGGCCTGCAAGCAATATTCCGCCTCGATCCTGATTTCCGAGAACACTTACAGCAAACTGAAGGGAACTTACCGCATCCGGAAAGTCGATCGCGTGGTGGTCAAAGGTAAAACGGAGCCGGTCTGTATTTATGAAGTGCTTGATTACCACACGGAAGAGAGTTTTCCCAACCTCATGGATGGAATAAATAATTTCACCCACGGGTTGGCCCTTTATCAGAAGGGGCAGTGGGACAAGGCCGCCGAGGCCTTCCGCAGAGCGCTTACGGCAAACGGCAACGATAAACTCTCCGAGCTGTATGTCGACAGATGCGAGCACATGAAAAAACATCCGCCGTCTGCCGAATGGGACGGCGTCTGGGTAATGACGTCAAAATAGCTGTAATGGGTGGAAGTACTTCTTCGATTTCCGGGCTGAAAATTATACCTGCCGGACTAATAGCGGAAACTGAAAGCGAGCAGCGGAGAAGAGGTGGCGGGATCATAAGACAGGGAAAGGCCGCTCGTTTTTTTTAAGTTTTCCAGAAATTTATTTTTTTCTCTTTCGTTGTATTTATGTGCACTGCTTACCGCACTGTAGATATTACCGCTGTACCATAAAATCTCAAAAAATGTGACAACGCCGCCTGCGGCATAGCGTTCACTCCGGAAGAGTTCTACCGCCGCCAGAATAAAAGCCCCGTTCAGTAAAAACGCCATTGCGGCATCCCGATACCTTTCGGTGTAGACATGGCCGCTTCCGGGAAGCACCGCGGCCAGAAAACCGGCTGTAGCGGGGTTTTTTCGGGGAATGCCGTCGGTCTTTTCCAGACCTTCGGCCATGATGCGGGCGGGGGAGGCCAGAGAGCTGCTCGGCGGCACGAGCAAAAAAGTATCCTTTGCTTTAGGCCAGTTTCCCGAATCCAGAAAGACGAGAGCCGTCTGATAAATTGCCTTATCGGCATATTGTTCCGATTGGGAATTGATGATTATTTGAAATGAAGAAAGCGAGTTTTCGTAGCGTTTGAGTTCTTTTTCCGCCAGACCTTCCAGATACAGCGCTTCCGTGATCATGGGGCTGCGGGGGTATTTATTGCGAAAAAAATCAAAAGCCTCGATTGCTTCCAACCATTTTTTTGCCTTAAAATAACTTTCCCCAATGCGGAATGTGGCTTTCTCGGCAAGCGGGTCTTCCGGGGAAAAAAAGATGACTCTTTTGTACTCGGTGATGGCCCGGTAATAATCTCCTTCCGCAAAAAGAGTTTCGGCAAAATCAAACAGCCTGGCTGCATCTTTGTTTTTTTCATCAGCGGAAAAGACATTGGAAGGGAGGAACGAAAGAAGGAGAATTGAATAAAAAATGAACAGGCAGGTCTGCCGTTTTTTTAATTGAACCGTCCTTCGGAAAAGAGAAATTATTCCGGTAAAAAAAACACGAAAGTTATTTATATTCATCAAACTTATATCGCCTTATTATTTTTTAAATTCACATGGGAAGTTTTACCGATACAGGAAATAAAACAGTTTTTCAACACTATAAATGCTCCCGCGGAAATCATTACAACCAAACTGAGAAATCCCCAAACGGCGAAAGACTCCAGAATAAAGAAAATACCGGCGTGATCTATGCTTTTCAGAAAAAATGCCCCGAGAACAAAAGTGAAAAGTAATATTAATTTGGGCGGAGAATCCAGCGCCGGCCGGGCGAGCGCTTTCAAATAAGACAGCTGAATAAAGGTGGGATAGAGAAAAACGCCGAAGGCCGTACCAAAAGAGAGCCCCGTCAGGAAACGTATGTCATTTACGGGCATTCTGTATCCATAATGGAGCGTGAACACATCGATGAACAAAGGGAGGAACAATAAAGAGCAAAGAATAAGAACGGGCCGGGAAGGCAGACATTTTGCTTTTCTTCCGGCCAGAAGATGAAATAAGATTGTTATGCCGAAGCCGATCCAGATGCCGGCACAGCGGGCATCCCAGGAAAGGGTATGCCCGCCTACCCAGATGGCTTTTGCCGGAACCCAGTGGAATATATAAATGTTCAGGAAATCAGACAAGAACTAATACCTTTTCAGTATCCTTATTTCCTTGGTTTTTTCTTTCAAGGAGATTATTTCTTCCGCATCTATGTATGTCCAGCATTTTCCCATAATGGTGGGATAAATCTTCTTCAGCATATCGGCCATGGCATCTACCTTGCCGTCAAACATAAGCTTCCCGCGGTTATAGCCGGATACATAGCTGTGTACCTGCTCATTCATGCAGCCGCTGCGATAGGTTGCATACTGGGGTATTCCTTCGTAGGACTCGATCCCGCGAACTACCGTGTCTTCCAGTTCCAGTTTTTTTATCCACATTTTTTCAGCGGACAGCGGTTCCTGCATCACAAAAGAAACCCATCCTCCTATTTTCATTTCAAATTCTCTGTTGACCCGGATTTCCGCACCGGAGCCGCCTTCTTTACTGTAGCGAACACTCTTCGGGTCACCGATGTATTTTACCTGAGTTGTTATGAAAACTTTCGGTGCCAGAGTCAAATCGGACCCCTTCTTGTCGGAATAGGTTATTTCATCGAGGTAGGCATAGGGGCCTTTAACGGTCATTCCCTTGGCGATGACTATTTTGTCCATGTCTACGCCCATGGAAGCGGAGAATCCTTTGGCCACTTTGGAGTATGTGGGATCGGCAAAGGCGCTTTCCGCCTCTTTATAGAAGGGGTTGACTACTACAATTGTTGCCGGTACCGAAACGGCGCTCTTCTTCATCGGCGGTTCATAGCGGTAGGAAAAACTGTCTCCCCAGGATGAAGAAGGCGGCGGTGGCAATATTTCACGTCTTGTTTCCTGCTGATCGCAGGCCAGCATAAAAGCAATAGTTGCAATGCCGGCAATGATTAATATTATGCTTGCCGCCCATTTGCCGATATTAATTCCTTTATTCATAAATCCTCCTTAATGATTTTTATCTTCAGCAAACCAGAAATCGTTATTTTCAACCGGATCAGAAAAGGTGACTTTGTTTCCCCGGACAGAGGCGGTTGCCAAACGGGTCTCATCAGCTTCATGTATCAGTCTGTCCGCCGTCATCACCAAACCGATGAAAAATCCATGTTTATTAATGGCCTGAATGGAATATCGGGAGCACGAGGGATTCATCGGGCAGCGTCCCCCCATGACCGGTGATAAATTCCTTTGATAAAACCGGAGGGAGCTTACCAAAATATTTTTACCCGATATTGCATCTTTTTTTGGAGTTGGTTTTATATTATTTTGCGGATTTGATTTGCTGAAGTTCCAGGGAACGAAAGAATTGTCATCGCCGGCATAAAGCAGAGAGGCTGAAAAGAATAATAACAGCATTATTAGGCTGAACATGGAAATAATATTGCCAAACAATTTTTTAGATATTCTTATTTTGGAAATTAATAAAATTTTATTTTGCATGAGATCCTTTCTGCTTTCTTTTGTCGGAAAAGGGGTGCTGTCAAAAATAGTTTGTGTCCCCCTTAAGTGGAATCAAAGAATTAGAAATACTTTACGGAATCCCATATGCATATGGCTTTTGCTATCATTATTTTCAGGAGAAATCTACTATAAAAAGTGTGATTTCTTTTCATGTTTCGTTAAACTAACTTAAATATTACATTTAAAGAAACAGGCAAAATGAAGAGTTTTGTTGTTTGGCGGTGAAAGTAATATTAGATTATTCATTTGTCTTATCAGGCTGTTGCAAATATATTTTTTGCCGCTCTGTTTTTGGCACGATATTTCCATTAGTGTAAAGGCAAAGAAACAGACTTTCGGAGGTGGCAAGCTCATGAAAAAGACTTTAGGAACAATGATAGTGGCGGCAGCAGTAGTGCTTTTGACGGCAACTTTCGGCTTTGCCGAATATGCGGCGGCAGGCGCGGATAATTTTCCTTACTTTCAGCTGGGATTGCTGATTGTCGGTGGAATGCTTCTGCTTTCCCTGAAGAAAAGATTCGAGAAGCTTTATACGTCCGAAGTCGTCGGAGTTTTTGCTCTGTACACGGTTCTTATGGCTCTTTTCACCAATCCGGTTATTGAAGTCGTGAAAAACATCGTCAGCTGAACCCCGGAGAAAAGAAATGGTGTGTGATCCCGTTTCCTCCGCAAAACCATTTACCCCTGTTATTCTCTTTTATATTACAGTTTATTACTTCCGGATGGTAATTTCCAAATTCATTTTCTGATCAATGCCCGCCTTAATGATTGCAAAAAAAAGCTTCTTCAGGCAACACTTATTGCACATTATCGTAAGGAGGAGTTTGATTGAATATGGGGAAGAAAAATTTTTCCGACTGTGCGAGCTGTCAATGGCCGCCTGCAGAGCGTTTATGCATGGGGAGTAAGGGCAAAGCATCCAAGGGATGTCCTACTGCCGGAAGTAAAGATCTGACTGATCTGGCGGGAAAGCAATATAAAAAACGTAAAATCGGGGAATTTGCCCGTCAGGCATCCATTCAGGAAGGAGAATGTTACATCGAGCGGGATAAAAAACCCTACAGTCTGCATCCGACAAAAACAAGGATTCAGGAAATCTGCGAGTTTGCCCGCAAGATGAATTATAACCGTCTCGGCCTTGTTTTCTGTATCGGGCTTGCCAAAGAGGCGGCAATTGTCGGTGAGATATTGAAAAAGAAGGGTTTTGAGGTTGTTTCCGCCGTATGTAAGGTAGGAGGCGTTCCCAAAGAAGAGATCGGGATAACAGAAGAAGAAAAGATTTATATCGGGGAATATGAATCCATGTGTAATCCCATCCTTCAGGCGATGATTGTGAATGCTGCCCAAACGGATTTCAATCTGCTTTTAGGGCTTTGTGTCGGTCATGACTCGTTGTTTTTTAAATATGCCAAGGCGCCGACAACGGTTCTCGCGGTAAAAGACAGGGTCACGGGGCACAATCCCCTTGCCGCCATTTATTTATCGGGTAATTATTATTCCTGGTTCAACAAGTAACCTCTGCTGCCTGCAGGAGAAACAGATAAGAGACGGTATTAACCGTTGAATCTTTACCGAATATTATTGCCGCTTTCGGTTACAGTCGAGCAGCGTGCCGCGACAACAGCCGGAACCGCACAGACAGGCATATTCCTTTTTGAGTTTCGCGGTCAGACGCCCTTCGATCATCAGGGCGTAGTCGTAAGAAAGTTCCTCGCCTGCTTTTATATCGCGCAGAGCTTTAAGGTAAATGCGTCTGCCTTCCTGTTCGGCCTCCAGATTGGGTTCGCACGAATGGTTGATCCATTTTGCCGAGTTGCCGTTGTATTTACCGTCAATGACATGTCCGTCATCGAGATGGAAATAGAACGTATGATTGGGGTCATTGGGATCATGAGGATGGCGGTCTTTGGCTTTACGCCAGGTGATGATTTCACCCTTGTACTCTAAAACTTTTTCGCCTTCACTGATGGGGCGGAGGGCATAAACGCCCTTGCCGTGTATGCCGGATTTGCGCACCTGAATGCGGCGGCCGCCGGCAGAGGGGCTTTTGGCAGAAAAAGTTTCCCGGATATTTAGATTGTCTCTGTTTTCAGCTTGCATAAATAATCACGACCATTTTGAAATTAAATCAATGACACTCGCTGAAAACGAGTGCAATGAAGTTTGAAGCGGAAGTGGAATTGATCCCAGAAGCGAAGCTGTTTGCAATTTACATGGTTACCCAAGCATGCTTGCGAAAGAGTTTCTAAAAATTGTTTACGGGTTAATTCCTGTCGTCCGGCGGGCGTATATACAAGGAATGGCTTTGCCGGTCAAGTTGATTTTGATTCATAAGTAAATTCCGGACAAAAGTTATAAAATTCTAGAATTCTATCGGTATCCCGTAATTACTTTTTTAAAATATCAATAATATCGAGTATATTTATCTGGCATGACTTTTGTAACAAAGAAAACAAACAACAGAAAGAAGAGGTATCTTTAATATGGCGCTTTACGATCAACCTTATCCTGATGGTCAGCTGAAAGGATTAAAAGTAGTTGATATGACGAGAGTACTGGCCGGACCTTTTTGTACCATGTTGCTGGCTGATATGGGAGCGGAAGTCATTAAGGTGGAAGAACCGGATAAAGGGGATGATGCCAGGGGGTATCCTCCGTTCATTCGCGGGACAAGTGCTTACTTCACTAATTTAAACCGCAACAAGCAGAGTATTGTTTTGAATCTGAAAAAGCAGGAAGCCAGAGAAATTTTACTGAATCTGTTAAAAAAATCGGATATTTTACTGGAAAACTTCAAGCCGGGCACTATGGATAAGCTGGGCCTGGGATACGAGGTCGTCAGTGCCGCGAATCCCCGGATAATCTACGCCTCGATCTCCGGCTTCGGTCAATACGGACCGTATAAGGACCGTCCCGGTTACGACATTATCGGACAGGCAATGGGTGGATTGATGAGCGTCTCGGGTTGGCCTGATTCTCCTCCTACAAGAACGGGAACGGCAATGGCGGATATTGTCGCCGGATTGAACGCCTGTGTCGGTATTCTGGCTTCGCTCAAAGGGCGGGAGCGGACGGGCAAAGGAGAACGGATCGACGTGTCGCTTGTGGATTCGATGGTAAGTGCCATGGAAACTATTATTCAGATTTATCTCGTCGAGGGACGTGTTCCCCGGCGGGTCGGTAATCGTTATGAGTTCATTGCTCCCTATAATTCTTTCGCGGCGGCGGACGGCTGGGTTGTAATCGGTGTAGGCGGGCAGGAAGTCTGGAAAAGATTCTGTAAAGTTATCAACCGTGAAGACTTGATTGATGATCCGGCGTTTTTAACAAACAAAGACAGGGTGGAAAATGTTATCCGTCTGGAGGGGATAGTAACCGATTGGACGTCGCAGAGAAATGTAAACGCTATCGTATCTCTGCTTATGGCGGCCAGTGTTCCCTGTTCTCCGATTCTTAATGTCGAGCAGATATGCAAAGATCCGCACATTGCCAAGGCCAGGGAGATGATTGTCGAGATGGATCATCCTCTCGACGGCAAAATGAAAGTGGTTTCCTGTCCGATAAAATTCACTAATATGAAAACGACTATCAGAAGCACGGCGCCGCTGCAGGGAGAACATACTGAACAGATTTTGACAAATGTATTGGGTATTTCCCGGGAAGAGTATGTGTGCCTGAAAGAGAAGGGTATTGCCGGATGAACCGGATGCAAACCAATGAATCAAAATATGGAAAGGAGATTTGATCATGAAAAGAGTAGAGTATTTTGGGATGTCCTGCATTATTTATGTTTTGTGTTTTGTGTTGTTGGTGCCGGGAGTTTCCTTCGCGGCTAAAAAGATACTGGTGGGATCTACATCTTCTTCGTCGAGCCACTACGGATATTTTGTTGCTGCAGCTCAGGTTATCAACAAAAATGTGCCGGGTATTGACGCTTCCGTAGTAGAAACGGGAGCGACGGCGGATAACCTGCGGCGCTTTGCGCGGCATCAAATTGATATTGGTATGGTAACGACCAACACTCAGTCCGAGGCTTACTATGGACGAGCAGTCTATGAGAAAAATCCGATCAAGACAAAAATCCTCTGGGTTTATGTAATTGCCCCGCAGAATGTAGTTACGCGAAAGGATGCCAAGATTGCCAAACTTGCCGATTTGAACGGGAAACGCTTTAACGCCGGGATGAAAGGTTCGTCTACGGAACAGACGACGCAGGCGGTATTCAAAGCCCTGAAACTTACTCCGTCTTATGTTGCCGGTTCCACGGGTGATATCGTCGCTGCCGTCAAAGACAACCGGGTTGTGGGATATGTAAAATCGGGAGCGGGCCTCGGATTGGATGCTTCTTCCCGTGATATTGCCACCTTAACGCCGATTGATATTGTTTCTCTGGACGCAAGTCAGGCCGCGACAGTCACCCGGGAATTCCCCGACCTGCTGGTGATTGATGTGCCGGCGGGTGCAGCCGGAAAGGGATTCGGAGCTTATAAGACCTGGGGATTCGGTGTGGCTTGTGCCGCCGGACTTGATATGGATGTGGAGACAGCCTACAAAATTGTCAAAGCAATTTGTGAAGACAAGACCGAGCAGGCTGCCGCGTTCGCTGAAGTCAAGGGGGCTGATTTTATGGAAATGACATTGAAATATGCTTCTTCACCACTGCACCCCGGTGCGATCAAGTATTTTAAGGAAAGAGGAGCCGTCATTCCCGAACGATTGATGGAAAAATAGTAAAGCGATCTGTATCCGCAGGTGAACAGGATTTGACCAACATTTGATAAGCACAGGGAGCAGGACATGGATGACAAAAGAGATTTGAAATGGCGTCAAAAGGGGATTAATGCATTATCAATTTTGTTGCTGGCATTTGTTCTTTATACGAGTGCAACGGGACCTTTTGAGAGTATTATTCATCGCGCTGTTTTTATCGCCATTCTTCTGGTCTTGGGAATCTTTGTGTACCCCCTGTGGAGCGGCAGTTTACTAAGGCCGCTGGGAGTAGTCATTGATGCGTGCATGGCTGTTGTTGCCGTTGTCTCCTGCGGATACGTAATTGCCAATTACGAGCTCATTATGGGCAGTCTGCCCATGGCCCGGACACATGATATTGTCATGACGGCTTGTCTGGTGATCATCATTCTGGAAATATCGCGTCGTGCTATCGGTCTGATTTTTCCTCTGATTGTCGTAGCGATGATTTTTTATGTTCTCTTTGGCGAGTATATTCCGGGCCGTCTTGGCCATCGCGGATTTGATATCTACTTTTTGACGGAAACACTTTTCCTCGGAGACCTCGGGATTTGGGGAATGTTGACGGGTGTTGCAGCAACCGTCATTGCCGCATTTACGGTATTTGGATCGGTATTGCTTAATACCGGCGGCGGTCAGACATTTATCGATATTGCCATGCGCATAGGCGGACTGGCGCCGGGAGGAGGCGCCAAGATTGCTACTATCGCTTCGGGACTCTTTGGTATGGTCAGCGGCAGCGCTGTTGCCAATGTCGCCACTACCGGTAATTTCACCATCCCTCTGATGAAGAGGCTTGGTTATCCGCCGGCCATGGCCGGTGGTACGGAAGCGGTTGCTTCGACGGGTGGACAACTTGCTCCGCCGATTATGGGAGCGGCAGCCTTCATCATGGCGGAAATTATCGGTGTGGATTATGTCCGCATCATGCTCGCCGCAGCTCTGCCGGCTTTTTTGTTTTACCTGGGCGTATTCATGACTATTGATGTCCTGGCCAGAGAAGGGAGCCTGGGGAGCGTACCGGACGAAGAAGTACCGGCCTGGAAAAAAATTATGCATTGGCGAAGAATCCTGCCGATCTGTACGGCCCTTGTTGCCCTTTTCTACGGAATTATCAATGGAAATTCCATCACCACGGCATCATTTTACGGCACCCTCGGAGCTTTGATTACGTTTCCCCTGACCCGTATCCGGACTCGCTCGGATCTGGCAATTGCGTTTAAGGATTTCAATAAAGTTCCCGCTGATTCAGCCAAAGGTCTGTTAATCATAGGCGTGCTGCTGGCCGGTGCTCAGATCATGGTTGCATCCATTAATATGACGGGATTGGGCGTCACCCTCTCTTCGCTTATCGTCAATCTGGGAGGAGAAAGTATTTACCTGATTTCGCTTATTGTAGCAGTTGTCTGCATGATCATGGGTATGGGAATTCCCACGACCGCCGCTTATGTATTAGTAGCCGCCGTTCTGGCTCCGGCCATGATCAAAATCGGAATCGCGCCGCTCGTAGCCCATATGTTTGTTTTCTATTATGCAACCCTGTCGGTAATAACACCGCCGGTCTGCATTGCCGTATTTGTCGGAGCGGGGATAGCGGGAGCGCGCTGGGGTGATACGGCAAAATACGCGCTGCGGCTGGGTGCGGTTACATATATTATTCCATTTCTTTTTATTATCTATCCCGGAATGCTCGCGCAGGGAGGATTAGCAGCATTTCTGGCGGCTGCCCTTTCCGGTGTCGTGTTTGTGCTGGCCTCGGCAAATCTTTTCGGAGGAATGAAAATATTCAACAATCGAATTGTCGACGGTGCCTTGTGGATAGTCGTTATCGTTCTGGCCATCATGCCGAGTCTTGCCGTTACTATAGCTGCTGCGGCCATAACAATAATTCTCTATATAATCAGAAGAAGATTCCGCAATAAAATTATCAAGCAGCAGGTATTGACGTAAACCCCGGAGGAAGATGCTTTTTTATAAATCAGTGAAGGCTTTTTCAGATGTCGTATTGACGGATTTTGTTATACAGCGTCGCCAGGGAAATACCCAGCTGATGGGCGGCCTTGCGCTTGCCTTCCAGTGATTTTCCGAAGCTTTTCAACACTTCGGTGATTGCTTCTTTTTCCGAAGATCTTGTTGTGTGCGAAAGGACGCGGTGGCTGGATGTCTGTGGCCGGACTTTCGAAAATATCGGCAGATCATTCGGCATAATTTCGTCTCTTTCGCTGGTACTCGCCGCAAACTCGAGAATATTGAAAAGCTCGCGGACGTTTCCCGGGTAATGGTACTGATTGAGAATTTCGAGAGTAGAACTTGCCGCCTTGTATCGTTTGTTTTGCTTTTTGCTGTGCTCATCAAGAAAATACTCGACGAGCGGAGGAATATCCTCAATCCGCATCCGCAGGGAAGGAATATTCAGGGAGACGACATTGATCCGATAGTAGAGATCTTCCCGAAACTTCATTTCGTGGATCAAACGGGAGATGTCTCTGTTCGTGGCGGAAATAATCCGGACATCCACTTTAATCGGTTTGGTGCCTCCTGTTCTCATGAATTCACCGGTTTCCAGTACCCGGAGAAGCTTGGACTGCAGGTCGTATTCCATATCGCCTATTTCATCCATGAAGAGCGTTCCACCGTTCGCGATCTCGAAGAGACCAAGCTTGCCGCCTTTTAATGCGCCTGTAAATGCTCCTTCTTCGTAACCAAACAGTTCGCTCGAAAGTAGCTGGGGGGAAAAGGCGGCGCAGTTGATCGGCACAAAGGAATTGTTGCAGCGGGAACCGGCATTGTGGATGGCATGGGCGAAAAGTTCCTTTCCGGAACCGCTTTCGCCCAGAATGAGCACGGGGATATCGCTCGCCGCTATCCGTTTGGCCATCTCCTTGGCTTTTTCCATTTCCTTGCTTCGGCTGATAATATCTTCAAAATGATAGCGTGCCCGGTGGATTTCCCGGACCTTGTTGCGCAACTCCATCACCGTATGAGTGTAATCCCTGAGCTTGTTGCTCATGGCGACAACTTCGGTAATATCGCGGATGACGGAAATCGCTCCCACGATTTTGTCGTTAAAAATAATCGGATTAATATCAGCTATGTATTCTACGTCATTAACTTTTCTTTTGATTCCAAGAAGTGCTTTGCCCGTGCGCAGCACCTCCGGCAAACGTGCTCCTTTGCGTACCGTCTCGACCTTCTGATTTAAAACATCCCGGCCGCATACTCCGGTCAATCTCTGGTAGGCGGTGTTTACATATTTAATATATCCTTCATTATCGGTTATTAAAACTCCATCGTGAAGCGAATTGATGATGGTGTCAAACAGGGGAATTTTTTGCAGCGTATTGACATCGAAGGCCAGAGACGACACAAACTACCTCCCGGAAGAATATTTTTTTGTCAGGCCGCATCCCGGATACGGCAAGGAGACTGGTATCTCCAAACGAATATGGATGAATAAGTAAAACGGCGGAACATCTCCGCCACCAGCGGAGAGAGCGGATTATCTTGAAAAATATATTTAATGCTAACAAATAAAAAAACAAAAAGTCAATATCATTTTCTTTCCGGAATATTCAGGCAGTCTTTAGTGCCGGTAATGTCAGAAAGATTATTTTTTATTCCGAATGGTCGCGGTGAACTTGCCAGTTTTGCAGGTATTTTTCGGCCAGTTCCGGTGATGTGATAATTAACAAGTTTTCCGCATTATTTTCTTCCGCGGCTCTTGTAAAATTGAAGCTGCCGGTAATTACGATCCGCCGGTCAATGATGATTATTTTGTTGTGGGCAATGGCATGAGCGGAATCGATATAGACGGGGACTCCCTGGTTTTTGAAAAAGAAATAGGATGAATAGGATTGCTTCTTCTGGCTTTTGTCGAGAATTATTTTGGTATTTACACCCCGTTTGTGTGCATCGAGCAATGCTTTGGCGATCGGGGCCGAAGTAAAGGAATAAGCCTGTACCCGTATTTCGTTTTTGGCGTTATTGATTCCGTTGATTATTGCCTTCTCACATCCGCCGCGGGGGGAAAAGTGAATATCAATATCCGCGGCAAAAGAAACAGCGGCCAGCAAAACAAGGAATATTACAAAAGTAAATCTGATAAATTTCATAAGAACAGTCAGTTACAAACCCCAAAGAGGCAGGGCTGCTGCCTCTTTGGGGGATGATTGATCAAAAGCTATTTTTCCTTAAGACCCATGAGCTTTTTGGCCATTTTCTTCTTTTTATCGAAATCCGTGAGAACCGTAAACATAAAGCGCTGAGCCTGGGGAGCCCCGGCGCCGTGCCATGTCCCCACTCCGTGCAGTCCGGAAGTCCAGTGCTGAAGGAATTTGGCTACTTTAAGCCTTTTTTCCGCGGGGG
Organism: Smithella sp. PtaU1.Bin162; assembly: GCA_002068015.1. GTDB lineage: Bacteria > Desulfobacterota > Syntrophia > Syntrophales > Smithellaceae > MVRV01. Next base: position 10,281 of record MVRV01000081.1, on the reverse strand, counting down.
CTGCCGCCCCGAAGGCCTTTTGCAAAACCGGCCCCACTTCCGGATCTTCCAGGTCTTTTAAACGCGGCATGGTTACGACGAGCCCGCCGCCGATATCGCCCGCGTTTTTAATGATTTCCCAAAATCCATGGGCAATGTTGAGTTTGGCGGCATTGCCGAAGAGGTCATCGGGAAGGAATACGCCCGACCCTTTGGGTTCTTCCCGTCCTCTCATGGCGGAGGCGATGGCGCAGGCATGGGATGTTTCACTGAGTCGGACCATGTCGATGATTTTTTCCTGAATATGGGGCACTTTTTCCACACCGGTGTACTCGGCGGCAAGCATCGTTGCTCCGATGATCAGATCGGCAAATCCTACCTTGCAGGCTCCGCCGCAGTTCATGCGATGAGCCTTGGCAAAACGGGTTACTATCCGGCCGGCATATTTGGTTTCTCCACATAGAAATACTCTTTCCCAGGGGATGAAAACATTGTCGAAGACCATGGTTGATGTTTCCCGCTGACCGTAAACAGGATTGCCCAGTTCATCGATGTCGTTGCCGCACATTTCGCGCTCGGCGGAGTAGGCATTGTACTGGCAGATATAGGAAAGTCCCGGTGAGCTGTTTTGTACGGCAAAGGCAAGGGCAAAGTCGGCTTCGTCATCTTTCAGGCCGCCGCCGGGCAGGACAATCGTCTCGTGGGCGCCGATTGCGCCGCTCTGGCTTACTTTATAACCTCTGACCACGATTCCGTCTTTGCGTTTTTCGACCAGGTGCAGATAAACATCGCGGTTTTCCTGCTGGGGAGGGCGTTTTTTCCGATCTCCCTTGGCATCGGTAATGGCACCGGATACGGCAAGATCCTGCGATTGTGCCGTCTTCAGCCAGTTACTGAAGCGCTCATTATATTTTGTCCCGAGTTCGCGGTCCATTTCCCATGTTGTTGATGCCAGCGAATTGAGAGCATCGCAGCCGACGCAGCGGTAATTGCATGTTCCTAAAACCTGACTGGTCAGAAGCGCCATTTCCTGACGCATATCGAGATCATGGATACTGCGGGCTACATGGAGATTACGGCTCACCGGTTCTCCCGTAAGATGCGATGCGGCAACCATGATCTCTCTGTATTCCTGATCTTGCGCGAGATCATAGACGGCGGCGTTGGCCATGACCATGGATTTTGTGACGGGATTTTCAAGCAGGTTGCTCAACCATTTTCCACCTATATATACCCTGGGTTTCATCTTCCTGACACTTGCCAGATATTCTTCCGATGTTATTAAAGCCATTCTTCGCCTCCTTATAAATCTTACTTTTTTCGGATTGTTCAATCTGTTGATTCCCCGATAATTCAAAGTGACATAATATTGTCTAAAAAGCAACGGTAACTCATAATGTGATTAAGAGAGTAATTTTAAAATTCAGTTATGTATTGGCTTTTTTTACCTTTGAGAACCTGACCAGGACCGCTTTTATGCCCGAAGCAAAGAAATGTTTCTATACAACATATGGCCGGTTTTCATTGACATTCAAAAGCTTTCCTTATATCTTTTTTACAGGAAGCTGATTATTATTCAACAGATTGTTAAAAGAAGTGTTTTTAAATTCAGCAGCGACGAAAGAGTAAAGGAAGATGCCCACAGGGATACCCAAAAATGATATCGAAAACATAAAAGATGTCATCTCTTCTCCTGAAAATACATTAAAATGGTTGTTTACCATTTTAGATTCTATCAACGATGGTGTTTTGATTGCTGACGAAGCTACTATAGTCCGCTATATAAACGCTGAATATACCCGGGTGACGGGTGTTTCCCGTGAACAAATCATTGGTCGTCCGCTGCGTGAAGTGCGGCCGGGGGCTATTCTACCTGAAATCATCCGTACAGGTAAATCTAAGGCGGGCGTGTTCCGCAGGGAGGGCAACATTGAATATGTTGTGGATCTGGCACCTATCATTCTGGACGGCAAAATTAAAGGTGGAATCGGCGTTTTCAGAGACATTACGGAAATTCAGCGTCTGTCCAAAGAATTAAAAATATTTGTCGGGCGAGCAGATCGTTTGACCTCAATTGTTCACTACGCATATCAGGCGAAATACACATTCGATGACATTATCGGTACGAGTGACAGCATCAAAAAAGTCATTCACTATGCAAAAAGATTTGCCGGTGGCAATTATGATATTCTCATTACGGGTGAAAGTGGTACGGGAAAGGAAATTTTAGCGCAGGCGATTCATAATGCCGGCGACCGATCAGCAGGTCCGTTCATTCCGGTTAATTGTGCCGCGCTGACACCTTCGCTGCTGGAAAGTGAATTGTTTGGCTATGTCGAGGGGGCTTTTACCGGTGCGAAAAAAGGCGGTAAAATCGGCCTGTTTGAAATTGCTGAGGGTGGAACAATTTTTCTCGATGAGATTGCTGAGCTGACCTTGGAGATGCAGGCCAAACTTTTAAGGGTATTACAGGAGAGAACCATACGAAGAGTCGGAGATATACGAGAGACTTCTCTTGATGTTCGGGTGATTGCAGCAACCAATAGAGATTTGAATGTCATGGTTGAAGATCGACTCTTTCGGCAGGATTTATATTACCGTCTCAATGTTCTGAATATTCCTGTACCATCGTTGCGGGATCGGAATGCCGATATCAGAATTATTGCCGATCGTGTTCTTGATGCATGCAGTAGAAAGATGATGACCGTCCTTAAGTTTACACCGGATGTTTATGAATGTTTTTTGAAATACAACTGGCCTGGTAATATTCGAGAATTGATCCATGTGGTTGAATTTGCAGCCCATATGTCTGAAGACTCATCTATTGGCGTGCATCACCTGCCCGGTGCGTTACATCCCGAATCGATGTCGGAATTGGTCTGGAAAGGGGAGCTATCGGAAATTATCCGGGATGTTGAACGCAAGATTATTGAAGGACGACTAAAAAAATATGGTGCCACTCTGGAGGCCAAAAAACGGATTGCCCGGGAGTTGGGGATATCGATGGCAACTTTGTATAATAAGATTAAAAAAATAGACAAAACCAGTGGATAATTCTAATAAACTGGAAATGTGCGGATAACCGTCTAAATATTTAGAAATTAATTGATATTAGATTGTTAGCGCTGATTTAAAAGATATTTTGTAATTATAATTCTAAATAACTGGAAATTAATGATGACCCCAAGGACGTTTTCTAAAGAAACCGTCCTTGTTTTTTTTCTCAAGGTGACTCGAGGAAATAAACACAAAGATTCGTTACTTAGTCTGCTAAGTAATCAAAATATATAATTATCTGCTTATAGGTCTCTACCAGCCACACTTAGATTATTTGTATTAACCCTATCCGAAACAGTCATTATCTCTGTAAATAAAATGATCGGGCACACAACTTGCTGATTTATGCTTACTCTATAAACAGAGTTATATCTTCCGTGTTAACTTTCATAAATAAAAGCGAAGGAAAGGAGAAAAGAGACATGAAGAAGCGAATTGCATTGAGTGGTTTGCTGATAATGACCGTCTTGCTTGGAATCATGTTTGTGAGTCTTCCTGCAGAGGTGTCAGCGCAAGAAGTAATTACGATTAAGGTGGCCGACGGGTTGCCGTCAGGCCATATTCAGGTAGTAGAGGGATTAGCCCCTTTCATGAAAGAGTTGGAGGCCGTATCCAAAGGAAGAGTAAAATTTGTTCATTATACCTCCGGGCAACTGGGTAAGCAAAATGATATGCTGGAACTTCTGAAAAGCGGTGTGGCAGATATGGCTTATATCGGTCCCAGTTATTTTTCGGGTAAAATGCCCCTGAGCGGAGTATTCGAACTACCCCATGCGTATCCCAGTTCTGCTATTGGTTCTGAGGCCTACTGGCAGATGTCGGTAAACGGCATCCTGGCCAAGGAGGAATGGGGCAAGCACAATGTTTATCCCGTTCTCGCTATGGCTTATGCTCCTTACGAGATTTTCAACAGCAAAAAAAACGGACGCCTACCTGCCGACTTCAAGGGCATGAAACTCCGCACGGCCGGCGGTACGCAGGATCTTGCGGTGAGGGCCTTTGGGGCGGTTTCCATTTTCAGAACGCCTCAAGAACTTTATGAATCAGCGCAAAGAGGTGTGGTCGACGGGGCTGTGTTTCCCGTGGAGGCGATTGCCTCCTACAAGCTGGATGAGGTATTTAAATACGCCACGCAAGGTGCCAATGTGACAGGTTTCGTTATGGCTTATGCGGTCAACGGCAAAACCTGGAACGCTCTGCCGGATGATATTAAAAAGATATTTTTGAAAGTCGGTCTCGATCAAACTCGAAAATTCGGGAAAACGGCCGATTTAAAATCGAAAGAACTTTACGCTCAATATGAAAAAGCCGGTATGCAGGTGGCTGTGCTCACCCCGCAGGAAAAAACCGCCTGGGTTCAGGCTACGGCCTCTGTTCAGAATCAGTGGGTGGAAAATCTTGAGAAGCGGAAATTACCGGGGAAACGTGTCTTTGAAGACTACAAGAAATATATGGACTCTCTGAAGAAGTAGTTGAAAGATTACAGATATTCCTTTTCCTAAGTCCCGGCAACCCCAATTTGCCGGGGTATTTTGGAATTGCTTTCGTGAACGATCTCGGTTGGCTCATGCCTTCCGGAAGGGAGAATAGTGTCTTGGAACAGCAACGAACTTTCGGTCTAAATAAAATCATGGTCTTTTTGGAAAAGCTGCTCATCTGGATCGCCTGCCTTACGCTGCTGGTGCTCGCTCTGCTGACGACGGCCGACGCCTTGGGTAGGTATCTCTTCAACTCACCAATCCCGGGTACCGGAGAAATCATCGAAGACTACTTCATGATTGCCCTCATTTTCCTTCCGCTCAGCTACTCATTTATGCAGGAGGGGCACGTACACGTGTCCATGATTGAGCGTTTTTTCCCCAATCGAGTGAAGTATTTTGTCGGCAAGTTCAACTTGTTTTTGAGCTTTGGACTTTTTGCTCTCATTACTATTGCAGGCTGGAATGTTTTCAGTGAAGCCTTCAGGATCAATGAGATTTCGACAAGTTCCGTAGGTTACCCTATGTGGCCTTGTTATGTAATGGTGCCTGTCGGTTGCAGCCTTTTATGCCTGCGCATCATCCAGGTATTCTTCGGCCGGACCAGGAAGGAGCAACAAGACACGTCTACGGATACGGACCGTGCGGCCTGATTGTCCGGACGAAAATTGTATCTGAATGATGACTACGTCATTTTTGGTGGTACTTTAATAAGGAGAAAAATTTGGAACATCTGATCTTGGCTTTACCCCTAATCGGGATGATTATCCTGATTGCAATCGGTATGCCTGTTGCCTTTGCCATGGGTGTTGCCGGTGCTATCGGTATCTTCTTTATGGGAGGTTTCGGCAGTTTGATGGGTATATTGGGGACGTCTCCCTATCGCACGGCAGCCTCCTACACACTCACAACGGTTCCCCTTTTCATTTTAATGGCGCAACTTATTGTCAAATCGGAAATTGTCCATGATATATTTGAGGCAGGTTACAAGTGGCTGGGACACCTGCCGGGTGGCGTGGCCATCGCCACAGTTATGGCCGATGCGGGTTTTGGCGCCATGTGCGGTTCATCTACTGCGGCTGCCGCCGCCATGTCTTCTGTTGCAATTCCCCAGATGAAGCGTCTTAAGTACAAAGATTCACTCTCGGGTGGAGTTGTAGCTGTTGCAGGGACACTGGCTATCATGATACCACCCAGCATCGTCTTTATCATCTATGGGTCCGTTACAGAGACATCCATAGGCAAACTTCTCATCGCCGGAATTATCCCGGGAATCATGACCGCACTGGCCTATGCTGTTGCCATCTATCTCTGGGTTAAGATCGACCCATCTGTTTCACCGTCCCAGCAGGCATGGTCATGGAAAGAGAAGGTCAGCTCGCTAAAGGGCGTATGGCCCATGTTCGTACTCTTCATCGTCGTTATCGGGACCATTTATATGGGGGTGGCAACCCCCACGGAAAGCGCCGCTTTTGGTGCAACCGTAGCCCTTATTATGGGGCTTGCCATGCGAAGGCTTGATAAGGATAGGATATTTGCGGCATGCCTTGCCACAATCCAGAGTACCGTTATGATCTTCGTTCTTATTATCGGAGCGATGATCTTCGGCTATTATATAACCATGACTCAGTTGCCCCAGAACTTCGTTAAACTTATAGCTGCCTCCTCCATTGACCGCTGGGTAATTATGGGCGGATTGGTTCTCTTTTACATTCTTCTGGGATGCATTCTGGACCAGATTGCCATTCTCCTGCTTACCCTGCCCATAACATTTCCGCTTATCATGTCTCTTGGGTTCGATCCTATCTGGTTCGGGGTGATGATAACGGCACTGGCTGAAATAGGTCTTATTACACCGCCTGTAGGACTTAATTGCTTTATTGTCAGTCAGGTTTCCAAACTTCCTCTGGAGGAGGTTTTCAAGGGGACCTCTATCCTGCTGATATCTGAAGTAGTGATTATAGTGTTGTTGATGTGTTTTCCGGAAATCACATTATGGCTGCCCTCCATGATGAATTGAGGCAATGCATAGATTTAGTAAAAGCGGATAATTTGATTATGTGAGGCGTATAACTTATGTAAAACAATGGACGCTTCAATAATGATGTAGTCCGGTTTTTATAAGAAGTTAATAATACGTATTTGAACTTTAAAAGGAGGTAAAATCATGAAAAAATATTTTGCATTTTTTGTAGCCATATTTTTGGTTGGTTTCGCCATAAGTGATATGGCTTTTGCAGCGGAGGAAAAGCCGCTTACTTTGATCTATCAGTCAGTATATCCAAAAGGGCACTTCCGCTTTAAGATGAACGAAGAGATATTGGACACAATAGAAGCCCAGTCAAAAGGGCGCATTAAGTTTGATCGACATTATACGGAACCGGTCAGCCAGAAAGAAGCGCTGAACGCATTGACACGTGGTGCTATTGATATGCTTGTAGCGTATCCTACGTACTATGACGGCAAAATTGCTATTGGTGATTGGCAGCAGATGCCCGCCAATGCAAGAAACGCTAACGATACTTATGAATTGACCGTCGCCGGTCCGGTTGCCGACATTATGGACAAGGTCTACACAAAATATGCAAAAGTGAAATACCTGACCTGCACGCCGGTTGCCCCGTACAATTTTCAGGTGGCGAAGAAATCAAAAAAAATAAGAACGTTTGAAGATTTCAAGGGCATGAAGATCAGGAGCGCCGGCGGATCCGCGTCAATTGCCCTCAAAATGATGGGTGCAGCACCGGTCATGACCATCGGGGGAGAATATTATCAAGCCATGCAAACAGGAGTGGTCGATGCAGGTCTCATGACCACATACTCTCTCCAACAGTACCGTTTATGGGAAGTGGCCGATCAGGTGGTGGACCCCCCGCTGGTCGGATATTCGACTGCTTTTATGTGGATAAGTGTGAAGGCATGGAATAAGCTTTCCCCGGATCAGCAAAGTATGTTCCTCAAGATCGCCCGGTCTAAAGAATTATGGGATAAATGGGTCAATATTCATGAACAGGAGCAGGACGGCGCCATCATCGCCGAAGCCAAATCACGCGGTGTGGAATTTTACGTTCTGCCCGAGAAAGAGGCCGAGAAAATGTATAAGGCCACCATGCCTGTCTGGGACTGGTATGTCGCTGAATGTGAGAAGCAAGGCACCGGTGCTGAAGCACGAGAGGTAAAGAAGCTGCTTCTGGATCGTTTCTACGGCACAAAGAAATAGTATTCCAAACCCTGGGGAGGGTTTCGCCCTTACCTATATCCGCTTAGTGTTTGTTCAGAGGGTAATAAGAAAGGAAAGTTGCAATGAACATTGATATCAAGCAAGAGCATCGAAATCGGTCAAGAAGGATAATTAACTGGTTTTGCGAGAGTACCGGCCTCATTGCAGGGGGCTTTGTGATCATCATGATGCTTGCCTTGATTCGCGAGGTAATAGGGCGATACTTCTTCAACAGCCCCACGGAATGGTCTGTTGATTTGAGTGAGTTTCTGATGGTTGCTATGGTCTATATCGGGACGGCATACACGACATCTATTGACGGACATGTTCGCGCTGATTTCATTTACGGACAGATAAAAGGCAAACGAAAGGCGTATCTGGATATTTTCATTGACCTTGCTTCCATCTTCTATGTTTCCATCATATTTTGGGAAGGTTGGCTTCTGGCCAAGGAGTCTTTTATCTCCGGCGAGGTTTCGTCAGGTGGTGTGAGATGGCCCTTGTTTCCTTTTCAGTTCATGGTCCCGATAGGAGCGGCAATGGTTATTCTATTACTTATTGTGAGGTTGGTCCACAATATCCGTTTTGTTCTGGGGAAAGGAGACGCATACTCATTTGCGAAAGGAGGACATTAAGACATGGATTGGTGGATGTTGTTAACCTTGATTTTTGCCGCTCTTATAATCCTGATTATGGTGGGAATACCGATCGCATTCAGCCTGGGAATCGTATCCTTAAGTCTAGTGCTGATTTTTTTGGGACCCGATCAACTAATGCTCTTTTCTACCACAGCCTTTGGACAACTTAACAACTTCGCATTGGTTGCCATACCATTGTTTGTCTTTATGGCCGAGGTTATCTTACATTCCGGAGTGAGTACGGATGCCTTTGATATGCTGGCTAAATGGACGTCAAAGTTGCCGGGAAGTCTGGCCGTCGCAGCACAACTTACCTGTACATTGTTTGCCGCCGTCTGTGGGGCAAGCACCGCAACGGCGGCAGCGGTGGGAAGCATCGCTGTGCCGGAGATGTTGAGCAGAGGCTATGACAAGCGGCTCACTTGCGGTTCCATTGCTGCAGGTGGGGCATTGGGTGCTCTTATCCCACCCAGCATTTACATGATCATCTATGGTACCTTGGTCGAGCAATCCATCGGCCAGTTGTTTATGGGCGGCGTTGTGCCGGGGCTGATGATCAGCGCGATGTTTATTGTTTACATAATCATTTGTTGTATTTTCAAGCCTGAATTGGCACCTCGCCTGGCTGAGGTAACCTGGAAAGATCGTTGGCGCTCATTGTATAAGGTATGGGCCATCTTGTTTTTGGCGCTATCCATGCTGGTTTCCATTTATATCGGCTTTGCCACGCCGTCGGAAATTGCCGGAGTCGGTGCCTTTTTTGCCGTGATTATAGGCTTAGCTTACCGCAGGTTGACATGGAAGGCCATAAAGGGGGCTTTCTTAAGCACTTGTCGCATCACCTGTTTCATCGGCTGGATTCTGGTAGCCGCATCAGTTTTCGGTTACATCCTCTCCTACTTGCAACTTCCGCAAAAGCTTTCAGCGTGGATAGTGGCTGCGACGGCTTCTCCCTATGTTGTTCTCGTCGGTATTAATCTCATCCTGATTTTCCTGGGCTGCCTGATGGATCCGGCGGGGATACTTCTTGTAACCATTCCAATATTCGTTCCCATTATCAAGGCGGTGGGATTTGATCCTGTCTGGTTTGGCGTTATGTTTGTAGTCAACACGGAATTAGCCCAGATTACTCCGCCGCTGGGATTAAACCTGTTTATTATCAAAGGCATTTCACCACCGAGTGTAATATTGAAGGACATCCTGATCGGGGCGTTTCCCTTTATGATCTTGGATGCGGTCGCGCTTGTACTGGTATGCATATTCCCGCAGATCATTCTGTGGTTGCCGTCGACGATGATGGGCAGATAAGGACGACTAATAGCCGATGCTGATAATTCATAATTGTGAGGAGGTAGATTAATCAGATGCGTGTACCAAAGACTGTGACGGCAGAGGAAGCCGTCAAATCAATCCGATCCGGGGATGATGTTGTTCTCGCCAATTTCTGCGCTGAACCGCGCTATCTACCCGATGCCCTGATGGACAGGGCTCACGAATTGGAGGGTGTCCGTATATTCCATCTTACGCCCTTCGGCAAGTTCTTTGAAAAATATGCGGAACCGGAAATGGAAAAGCATATCCGCCTGGCCACTGCCTTTTCCGGCCGCAAGAAGGTTATTCGAAAGCTACTTCAGGATGGCCGCGCCGACTTCTACTCATTATCTTTTGCCCAGTTTCCGGAATTATTGAGAACGGGCGATTTCAAAAGCGATGTATTCATGCTTACGGTAACACCGCCCGACAAATTCGGATATTGCAGTATGGGAGTATCCGTCGACATGTCCTGGGGTGCACTCGAGCGTCCGGCAAGGGTCGTCATTGCAGAGATCAATCCGAACATGCCGCGGACATATGGCCGGACGTTCATCCACATGTCGAAAATCGATTATTTTGTGGAGGTTAGTGATCC
>MVRV01000080.1 GCA_002068015.1 Smithella sp. PtaU1.Bin162 | reverse complement strand
GTAAAATGTCAGCAAATCATCTCTTTCTTCGCTTGTAAAAATGACGTAAGGATCAAAGATAAGCGATCCCAGATCGTAGAAAAGACAACCTTGGCGCATGCCCTGAAAATCGATCAGCACCGCCCGTCCGTCTTTCAGCAGGATATTCTGCGACTGCAAATCGCGATGTATCAGCGACGGAGTAATTTTCTGCAGACGGGAGATTAATTGATCGAGTTCCTCCGTCAATTCTTTTTGCCGGGCGGGAGCGATTTTAAGGCCGCACACGGCCAAAACAAAATTTTCCAGAAAGTAATTGTGCTCCCAACGGTAGAGCTTTGTGCCGTATTCCTCCGACAGTTTTAAACCGGAGGGCAGCAGGGTTTGGTCAAAAGCGTGCAGATTGCGGATTTGCCGCAGCACCTGGTAATAATAATCGCGGCGCTCTTTCCAGGGTAAATTCCTTTGCGACCACAGGTCGATATCGCCTAAATCTGCAAGCAGAATAATATGGGATTTTACATCCTGGGCGATTATCTGCGGTACGGAAATGTTGATACCGGCCAGAAATGTATTGATGTCCGCCCAATAGGCGTTTTCCGCAACATCGATGCCGTAGTGCATAAAAATAAAGCTTTTTTGATCAGGCAGGCAAACACGGAAAAAGCTGCGGTCGGAGCCGCCTTTTTTGATGGGACTAAGCTCAAAATTTTCCGTACCCAGATGATCGGATAAAAATTTTTGTGTTTCCGCAATCATATGTAGCCTGTTTTTGATTAAACAATCAATTTGTAGAGACGTTGCAGGCAACGTCTCTACTTTATTACTTGAAATCTGAAAAGCCTATCCGGTTCAATTTGTTATATTCTTCAATCGTTCCCACATCGTACCAGTATCCTTCGTCGATTACCAGGCCTGCCGCTGAACTGGAATTTTCCCTGATCATTTTCACGATCGGTTCCACGACGGATTCAATTTGGCCCGCCGTCAATCTGCGCAAAAAAGTCTTCTCCACAATATAGATGCCCGCGAAGAGACAACTTTTCACTCCCGGATTTTTTAAAATATACCGCATATCGCAGATAAAACCGTTTTTATCGATATTGACGTTCAAAAGTGGTCCCCGCGAGCGCAGGGCCAGTGTGATTTCCGCCTTTCCGGAAAAATGTTTTTGCAGCAGTGGAACGAGCGGCAGGTTGGTGATGATATCGCCGTTATACACTATGATCCGTTCTTCGCCGGCAATCAGATCCTCGATATTTTTTATGCCGCCTCCCGTATCGAGCAGTACCGGTTCATGGCGGAATGTTATGGGGATACCCTGCCAGTTACCATCCGGGAAAACTTCGGCATACTTTTCGGGAGAGTGGTGCGTGTTGATGATAAACCTCTGCATGCCAACAGTTCGCAAGTGTTCCATGGCATAAGTAATGATCGGCCGGCCGGCGATTGGCAAAAGCGGCTTGGGGCAGTTTTCAGTGAGCGGCCGCAGGCGCGTGCCCAAGCCTGCCCCGAGAATAAAGGCGGTTTTGCTGCTCTTTTCTGATGGTGTTGATAAAGACATAGTTAAGAATTTTACCGGGCGGTCTGCCGGAATTTACGGCCGGCCGCCCTATTTTATTTGGGAGACTTTATTTGAATTCTTTTGCCGGCAACCATGAAATTGTTTCCTCCGAGATGATGAAGCGTTTGCGGATTCTTGATTGCCTTATCTATCCATGCTTTCACCACTTCCACAACAAAAAAACCGTATTTGTTGACCATCTTCGTATCGGCAACCCGGCATTCGAAACTGGCATAACATTCTTCGATAAGAGGAACACCAATTATTGATGAAATGCCTGGAGTGAGGCCGAATTTTTCAAACTTGTTGATTTTCCCGCCGTGTATTCTGCCGCAAGCCACCGCTTTTTCGGCAATTTCCACCGTGGGAATGTTGATGCCGCACTCTCTGCTTTTCCTTAAAAGACCGAAGGAGTAATTCCGGTCGCTCATGACGAACCCCACGAACGGTGGTTCAAAATCCATCATCGTGTGCCAGGACATGGTCATGATGTTGGATTTTCCTTTGTATGCCGTTGTAACCATGATGACTGCTCCTGATTCGAGCAGCGTATATACTTTGGAAAGAGAAAGAGGTCTCTTGGCCATTTTTCACCTCCTGATTTTTCTATTTGTCGCTCGACAGAATCTCCGCCAGCGTTTTGCCGTCAGCGCCGAAATAAATCTTCTTACCGATCTTTACTATTGGGCGGCGGATGAGGCGCGGTTCCTTGAGCATTAAATCAATCAGATCACTGTCGTCAAGGTTTATCTGATCCTTTTTCATTGCCCTGAAGCTCGGCGATCGGAAGCTGAACATATCGGCAGCCGGCCTTCCCTGTAACAGCACCTCAATTTCAGCGCGTGTAAAAGGTTCTTTGAAAAAGTCCCGGTCGTTGATCTCCACCTTTTTTTGCGAAAGAAACTCCTTCGCTTTCCGGCAGGTGGTTCACTTGCTCCAGCAGAAAAAATCAATTTTCATTTTGTTTTCTCCTTATGTACTATGTTTATTCTTTTTTCCGCTTCTTCCCGTATTCCGGATCGATTTTGACAAGTGCCGTGACGATAAAGCCGGGTATGGTGGTGAGAAGAATCCAGAAATAAAAATTTTTGTAACCGAGTATTTCCTGA
>MVRV01000079.1 GCA_002068015.1 Smithella sp. PtaU1.Bin162 | reverse complement strand
TGGACTGCTACGACCGATTCAATTCTGCAAAAGATCGAAAGACTTTGTAAGTATATTTATGGGACAGCACACTAGAAGAATCGTCTATATGCCTACGAAATAATAAAAGAACAAAGATATTTGTAACTTTTAATTTAAGAGAAAGGTTTAATAAATTAGTTATCGTCGGGCATTTAAGTATTAGGATAATACGGTCTTTAGAACTCTTCCACCCCTAATATTTTCTCTTGTGGGAGAAATAAATAATATAAAAGGAGTATTTGCATGTCATTTAATTTTGAATTTAGCGAAGAGCAGCGGATGTTGGAGGATAGTGTATACAAATGGTCGACTACTTGGCTTGAGCCTCAAATGGAGCACGCCTATGAAGTTGACGAAATGCCCGCCAATCTTTTTATAGAACTAGGTAATCTTGGTGTCAACGGAGTCGCATTTGAGGAAAAGTATGGCGGCGTGGGCTTAGGTTACGTGGAAACACTTCTGGTATATGAGAACATCGGCCGCGTAAGCAATGCTCTGGCTATGACTGTTGGCGCCAGCCAGACCCTCTGTTTTGATAATTTCCGGAGAAATGCAAGCGAAGCGCAAAAGATGGTTTATCTTCCCAAAGCATGCAGCGGTGAATACATCGGATGCCTTGGTATCACCGAACCCAATTCCGGTTCTGATGCTATGAGCATGTCTACCAAGGCGATCAAAAAAGGGGACAAATACATTATTAATGGGAGCAAAATTTTTATTACTAATGCACCTGTCGCTGATTTTATGCTGTTTTACGCCAAAACCGAGCCGGAAAAAGGACCTCATGGAATCTCCACTTTTTATTTTAATCCGAAGACGCAAAAAGGCTGTTTCTGTGAGAAGATCAAAAAATGGGGCATGAGAACATCCCCAACAGGATTGGTAACATTTGATGATATGGAATTACCCGAGGGAAACTTGGTCGGTCAGTTGAATAAGGGAGTTGCTATCCTGACTAGCGGCCTATGTACCGAGCGCATAACCTTAAGTGGCTGCTCTCTTGGATCACAGCGATCATGTCTGGAACTCAGCCTTAAGTATGCGAAAGAAAGGGTCCAGTTCGGGAAACCAATTATCGCCTTCCAATCCATCCAGGAGAAATTGGCCAATATGTACACCGGCTACCTTTCCTCCAAATGGATGGCTTACAGCGCTGCTTCTTATTGCGATTCGCTGATGACTAAATCAGGAGGAAAAGGAACTGATCTCGACCGGATGGCGGCAGCGGCACTCCTTTACTGTGGAGAGATGGGGACAAAGATAGCCGCCGATGCTATTCAAATTCACGGAGGTTACGGTTATTGTACGGAATACCCTGTTTCCCGCCATTACCTGGATCAAAAGCTCTGGGATATCGGCGCGGGAACTTCTGAAATTCGCCGGATGATTATAGCCCGTGAATTGATGCGTGATGATTTCCAAAGTGCACGGTGATTAATTCCTGTAACAAATATCCAATTAAAGGAGACTATTTTAATGAAAAATGTTGTAATTGTTTCCGCATGTCGTACGGCAATTGGCTCATTCGGAGGAACTTTGCGAGATTTAAGTGCTCCCGTTTTAGGAAGCATAGTTATGAAAGAAGCAGTAAAACGAGCTGACATTGATCCAGCAATTATTGATGATGTTCGTTTTGGTTGCTGTTTTGAACCGATAGATGCGCTCAACGTTACCCGCGTAACAACTATATGTCCGGCATTTCCTATTCCCTGCCTGGATCCCGTTGGGGCTACCGTTTACAAGATCATGTGGTTGTCGACGATCTCATCCGTGGCCTTTATGCTGGCTCACAACTGTTACCCGGTCCGGAAAAAGGTACTGTTAAGGCGAAAAAAAGCTGTCCCGTAACCTATTGCCTCATAAATAAATGTTACCGAAAGAAGAGCGAGTGGTGAGAACGTTGCCTCATAAAAGATGTTACCGAAGCCGGGTAATCTTTTTGAGTTTCATTTGCATGATATTGTTTAACTCAAAAGGGTTTAGGTTTTCAAGTTGTTTCGTGAGAGAAAGCTTGATTGATTTGTGAATGTCTTTTGATTCCATGATTCTTTGATAGGTGGTTTTAGGGCCGTCATGTTTTTTGATGGTTTTAGAGCCGATGCGTTCTTTTTCAATGAGTTTGACGGAGGGGAGAAAGTAATTGTGGAAGAGACGCCATTCGTTGCGGTAGAGATTATTCATGAGAGAGACTACTTTGGGATTGTCTAATCTTTGATAACCCAACCACTGTCGGACATGGGTCCAGTTTTTTTGTTCAATGTGGGCATTGTCGTCTTTGTGATAAGCTCTGCTTCGGGTGAAACTTATGGGCTGTTTACGATCCGTAAAATGGCGAAGCAGATGATAATTGAGAAACTCACCGCCATTATCGGAATCAAAGCCCAGGAGAGGAAACGGGAGCATTTTTTCGACATCTTTGATTTGTTCCAGGACTCCTTTTTCTCCTTTGCCCCAGACAGCTCTTTGTTCCGTCCAGCCCGTGGCAATGTCGACGAAGTCAATGGTGTAGGCAAACATGCCCAAAAGAGAATCACCGCAATGAGCCACCGTGTCGGCTTCAAGATAACCCGGACGGAATACTTCCCACTGGTTGGTATTGATAGGAATGTGTTTTCGCAACAGGGTTCCCGGTTTTGTCGTTGATTTTCCTCTTTTTTGATACTGAACACGGACTGGTTTTAGAATCCGGTCAATGGTTGCCGGAGATATGGCCAAAAGAGCCTTGATAATGTCTTCTGCCAGCTGGCAGAAATGCTCGCTGTATTTATTAGGCAGCCACAAGGGCAAAATGGCTTTGAGTCTTTTGGAACAGGGAAGATTAGCTGTCAGCCAGATCTGTTTAAGCGGTCGAATAACAGCATCTTTATTATAAACAGCTGGCTTTCCTCTTTTCTTCGACTTTGGCTTTGTAAACCGCTTATGTCCTCTTAAACGACGGATCGCATGTTTCCGGTGGTAACCACAAACGGCGCAACATTCATCAATGATTACCGTTTTTTCTTTACGGGAGGCTTCTTTATACCGTTTATAAAGAACCTCAAAATACTCTTCCTTTGCCTGTGGACTCATATATATACCTCCGTTTCCGAATCTCTCTTCGGTAACATCGGTTTATGAGTCAACGTATCTCTTTTATCTCCCCCTTCGGTAACATTTTATTTGAGGCAATTCGTCATAAAAGATGTAATAGCAGAATTCTAACTTAGCATGTAGTACAAGTATAGGGAGGGCAGGTCAAGTGAAATAACAACAAAAGCAGTGGGGCAAATGCTTTACAATCTCTACACGGAGATAAAATCAGTCCTTCGTTAAAAGGATTAAGCCGTAAAAAATAGCTGATATTCACGGCTCCATTCATCAATGATCGAGAGCATTTTGATTGATCGACCGTTGGTTGTACCTAAGTTGGCAATTAACTAAGTTCACTTTAACCCTAGCATTTGATGTGTATTTAGACACATCCTTTCTGTACGGCTCCTCGGAGTTGATCCCGAAAATCAGGATGGGCTATGGAAATCAAGGCTGCGGCCCTCTGGCGGATGGATTTGCCGCGCAAATGTGCCACTCCATATTCTGTAATTACAATGTCTGTCATATAACGGGGAAGTGTTACGGGTGTCCCACGGGGTAATACGGGAACTATTCGGGAAGCTTTTCCCTTATTGGCACAGGACATCAAAGCGGTTATCGATTTTCCACCGCGAGAAAAATATGCTCCATCAACAAAATCAAATTGGCCGCCTACACCACTGATCTGGGTCCCGTTTATGTATTCTGCATTGATTTGTCCCGTAAGATCTATCTCCACTGCAGAATTGATTGCAATGAAATTTTCTATCTTGCCGATTAATTCTGAATTATGAGTGACCGAAGAGGCGTGCATTTCCAGAAGAGGGTTTTCGTGACTGAAGCGGAATAATTTTTCAGTGCCGACCAACTCTCCAGCCACAAGCTTCCCAGGATGAAAGTTCTTTCGGTGGTTGGTAATTACTCCCCTTTCAGCAAGGTCCACAATGCCATCGGAAAGCATACCGGAATGAACACCAAGATCCTTTTTATGATGCAGCAATTGCAGGATAGCAGACGGAATATTTCCGATCCCGATCTGGATAGTCGCGCCATCCGGAATCAAGTCGGCCACAAATTCGGCAATTCGGCGCTCGGATTCACCGAATGAGCCCTCGTGATAAGGAACCAAGGGGGTAGAGCATTCTACCAGAAAATCGATATCAGTCTCTGAAAGGGAACAGGGGCCTAGCGTACGGGGAGCCTGATCGTTGACTTCCGCTACAACGGTTCTCGCCTCTAGAGCCATAGGATAGGCATGAGTTGTAGACGCTCCCAAACTGAACCTGCCGTCCGGCCCAAGCGGTGCAACCTGGATGATTGCTACATTTATAGGGGTACGTCCTCCACGGGCAAAGACTCTGGAAAAATCGGAGTAGCGGACGGGCAGGAAATCGATTCGTCCTTCTTCAGAGTCTTTTTTCATGGAAAAACTGTTCTGAAGACTGATACATTGAAAAGAGGATTCGAAACCCCTTCTGGCCAGGGGATGCTCGGCCAAAAGAAACCCATTGATTATTTCTACATCCTTATAATATTCATGGTCTTCGGCCATTGCCCGGAGCAGAGTCCGGGGTTCCCCTGATGCTATCGAGAAGAACACTCGATCTCCCATTTTTATGGCCTGACGTAACGCATCGCCGGCCTTGCACCATTTGCCAGGGCTCATTCACACTCCAATCGAAATAGTTCCGTAGGTTGTAACAAAATATAATTCTCGAGATGCATTATATCCACTCACTAATTCACTATCGACTTCATGCCGCGTGGTTGTTCTATGGACATGCTGGCTGAATCCAGCTTTCGTCTAAAAAAAACACGACCTATTACTTGCACCTTTTAGGACGTCGTAAATATACATACTTCTCCTAAATGCGAAGGGGTTCAACCATCCAGGATAGGGACACTAAAATAACTCAACCCTCAGCACACACCCGTATTAATAATGTAGCTGAAATGATTTCATCCTCCTTTGTATTAGATAAATAAAATTGGGAGTTAAATTATCGTTATAGACATTTTCGGGGTAAGTTCTTAATCTTCTCATATAGATCTCTCTATCTTCCTTTATAATTCGGTTTCCTTTTTTCCAAAAATGCCCGCATGCCTTCTTTCTGGTCTTCACTGGAAAAAGCAAGCGAAAAACAGGCCCTTTCAATGACTCTGCCGGTATGAATGTCTATATCTGAAGCATGCTGCACTGAATGCTTAGCTAGTCCGACTGCTACGGGGCTGTGCCTAGAAATCATTTTCGCCATATTAACTGCTTCATCTAGTAGTTTGTCATCCGGTACTATTTTATTTACAAGATCAACAGATAGGGCCTCTTGGGCGGAGATTATATTCCCAGTAAGAACGAGCTCCTTAGCTTTGCTAAGACCGACTAACTTCGCCAGGCGAGCTGTCCCTCCTGCTCCTGGGATTATCCCGACATTAATCTCTGGCTGTCCGAACTTTGCACTCTCCGCGGCGATACGGATATCGCAGCCCATTGCCAGTTCACAACCGCCACCCAGACAGAAGCCCGCAATGGCGGCTATGACGGGTTTCCTTGATTCTTCCATTTTGAGCGTCAGATCCCAAAGAGACGCCCGGTTGAACATTTCAATAGCGGTGTTGTCTACCATAGCAGCGATATCTGCCCCCGCAGCAAATATTTTCTGGCCACCAGTCACGATCATTGCCCGCACATCTGTATCGTTCTCCATGTCCGTAAGTGCCTGCATTAATTCTTCTCTCATTATGAGGTTGATGGCATTTCGAACGCCTGGGCGATGCAAGGTGATGATGCCTACCTTTTCTTCCATTCGCTTTTCCACAATTATGGTCGTATAATTCATGCTCTACCCCTATTTATTGATCAGTTAATCTCCTTCAAACTATATGGATCTATTCATTTCTACGGAATGATTATTTTTTACGTGTTCCATCCGGATTGTATTCATACCAACCCTTGCCTGTTTTCCGCCCCAGATGTCCTGCATATACTTTTTGTCTTAAAATGGATGGGGGATAGAACCGCATTTCCTTCTCCTCTTCATAGACATTCGTATAAGCCATAAGCTGCACATCGAGACCTACCATATCAGTCGTCTCAAATGGCCCCATCTTTCTTCCAAATGCCAAACGCACTCCTTTGTCAATGTCCTCCGGAGTCGCGACACCTTGCTCAACTAGCCGAGCAGCTTCTATGTTGGTTAACATATTTATTCTATTCAAAACGAAGCCGGCGATATCTCTATGCACTAGAAGAGGTTCTTTGCCGACAAGGCGAACAAAATCCGCTCCAAATTGAAGTACCTTTTCTGTCGTACTTAACCCTCTGATGACTTCTACTGTCATCATCATGGGAACGGGACTGAAGAAATGAAGACCGAGAAACTGTTCTGGACAGGATGTGGCTACGGCAAGCCGACTTATGGGAATAGCTGACGTATTGGAAGCTATTATGGTTTTTGCACTCGCCAAGGAACTGATTTTTTTCAAAACTTCATGTTTTAGTTTGATATCTTCGAACACTGCCTCAATGACCAGATCCGCATCTGCAATTTCATAATCAGTTGATGTTTTGATCCTGCTCATAACAGTGTTAACGTCCTCCTTGATTTTTCCTTTCTCGGCAAATTTGGTTAACGATGATTTGATACTATTACGTGCCTTTTCCAGCATCTGTAATGAAATATCGCACAATGAAACCGACAACCCCGCTTGAGCGCTCACTTGGGCTATTCCGCTTCCCATCATTCCACTTCCTACTATGCAGACCTTTTTAATATTCATATTATTCTCCGAATGTCGTTATTTCTAAGCTCGCATTTTTTATTTTGATTTCTTTTCCTTATCATAGCTAATTTTAATTTTTATCTGCACATCACTCGGCCTGGATAACAATGGCGCAAGTGGCTCCTCCCCCACCGCAGATAGCACAAATGCCATACTCCTTACAGATTCTCTTTAGTGCGTTATAACAAGTAATCACGATGCGAATGCCACTGCAGCCTGTGGGATGGCCCAAAGCAATTGCTCCTCCGTGGATGTTTAGTTTATCCCTCTGCCATTTCAATACACGTTCATTAGCTATAACTTGAGCGGCAAATGCTTCATTCACCTCTATTAGATCCATGTCTTTCAGAGTCATACCTGCTTTACTCAAGGCCAAAGGTATTGAAACACTGGGACCATCTCCCATAAATGCATTCTCAACAGACGCTGTCGCATAAGATACAATCCTGAAAATAGGCTTAATCCCTAATTCGTTCGCCTTTTTGCGAGTTGTAAGAATTATGGCCGCTGCACCATCAGTTAATCCACAAGAATTAGCAGCAGTTACTGACCCGTCTGCCTTAAAAGCCGGTTTCATGACGGACATAATTTCCAAGGTCGTATCTCGACGAATGGATTCATCCTTATTAAAAATAATTGTCGGGTTATTTTTCTTCTGCGAGATTTCAATTGGAATGACTTCCTCGTCAAACCAACCGTTATCTTGTGCCTGAGCTGCTTTCTTTTGACTTGCCAAGGCATATTCGTCTTGTTCCTTTCGCGTTATCCCATACTTTTTGCAAAGGTTCTCTGCAGTGATTCCCATTCCGTAACCAACAAACGGGTCATTCGAATCGCTCCAGCCGTCTTGAATAACAACATCCCCCATGCGAACTCCTTTCCACCGAAGACCTTTAACTAGGTGGGGAATATTACTCATGCTTTCCATCCCAACAACAAGTCCCACTTTTGTCTCCCCAAGCAAAATACTATGAGTAGTAAGGATAGCCGCCCTAAGAGATGACGGACAAGCATTATTGATCGTCGTGGCGGGCACATTAAATCCTATACCGGCCTTGAGGGCAGCAGTACGTACAGGATTTGGTCCGCTACCTGCTTGTCTGGTGGTACCCCCCATAACTTCATCAATTTCATTTTTTGATATTTTTGTTCTTGTCAATACCTCTTCTATTGCAATTTTCCCTAAATCATAACTCATAAAATCCTTTAATGTCCCGCCGAAATTACCCATGGGTGTCCGTACTCCGCCGATTACAACTATATCAGTATCTTTAACCATTTTTCATAACTCCTTCTCTACTAAGATTTCACCTTAAGCATATCACTAAATTGGGCGCATCACCATCGCTCAGCAAGCTCTCTTGCTTTAATTTCCCTCAAGGGACATACGACTCCTGCCATTATTAAATAAAAAAGCAGCTATCATCATGGCGGCTTCCAAACTATAGACTTGAGCAATCAATCCAAAAAAAATGCAGAGATTGCCGTAAAAACATATTCATATGTTCACATATTTGGGTCTTATACTATAGTTTACTCAAATAAATCTTTGTAGGTCTCTCTTAAATTTTTTCTTAATATTTTACCAACGTGGCTTAAAGGAATGCTATTTACAAAAATCACTCTTTTGGGTACCTTAAAATTAGCTAGTTGATTTTTGCAGATGCTTATAACATTCTTTTCGGTTAAATTTTCATTCTTGGAAACAACAGCAGCAACAACGGCCTCTGCCCAATCAGGGTGATACACCCCGAAAACTGCCGACATTTCTATGCCATCTATGTTGTTTAAAACTTGTTCAACTTCTACGGCAGAAACATTTACCCCGCCTGTCTTAATCATGTCTTTAACACGGTCAACAAAATAGTAAAAACCGTCATCGCCTTTATAAGCCATATCCCCGGTATGGTGCCAGCCGTTTCTGAATGCATTCTTGGTAGCCTCTTCATTTTTATAGTACCTTTTCATAACCACCGGGCTCCTCAATACAATTTCACCAAATTCCCCGTCGGGAACCTCATTATCATCTTCATCCACAATTTTAATTTCGGTATCGAGATAAGGTTTTCCTATGATATTTCCAGCCTTAGGCAAAGGTGTATTTTTATTTAATCTAGTTAATGTTCCAATTAAACATTCTGTTTGGCTCCATTGAGGAATTAAAGTGAGATTGGGAAGCATTTCCAATACTTTTTGCAAAACATCTAAAGGCATAGCCCCGCCGAACCACTCTGCTTCTTTCAAGGAACTTAATTTATCTTTTGCGTCCGGAGAATTGACCAATCTGTTAAATATAGTTACCGGAAAGAGTGTCCAGCTAACTTTTTCTTTCTCTATTATGTTTAATGTGTTTGGTAGATTACTTAAAGTCCCGACTACAAAATGCGCACCAATTGCGTGACAGCCATACATCATAAGAAGCCCACCGTGGTAAAGAGGTATAAAAAAGCCCACAACAGAGTCTACTTCCATACCGTTACCGGTACTACCGGCAACGCAATGGGCCTTATACTCTACGTTGCTGTATGTCAAATCAATTCCCTTAGGAAAAGCAGTAGTACCGCTTGTATACATTCTGAGTGCTATATCATCGTTAGCAATATCAACCTTTGGCTCTTCGCTTGAATATTTGTCAGAATATAGTTCTTCTAGATTTAACCAACCATCTGGAACAGGTTCATTTTTTATATTAATATAGCCAAAACGTTCTATTCCTTTAAGTTCATTTTTTACCTTAAGAACTATGTCCAGCAAAGAATCTTCAGTAAAAAGAATTTTGGCATCTGAATGATTGATCTGGTATGCAACTTCGTGCGGCACAAAATTTACATTAATATATGTAGCAGTAACCCCAGCTTTTATAAAACCCCATGCAGCAACAATAAATTGCATACAATTATGAGACATTAGTGCTGCCACATCGCCTTTATTAATGCCAAATTCTGCTAAACTATTGGCAAATCTGTTGGCCGCATCGTTTAATTCTTTATAAGTAAGACTTTTTTTCCCCCCGTCTAAATAATAAGTTACGGCAGTCTTATCTGCATATCTTCTTGCATTTTTTCTTAAGATGTCGCCTATAGTATTCCTGCGTATAAGATCTATTTGTTCCATAAAAAATTCTCCTTCCCGCGCTTATCAGCGCCAATACATTCCAAACGTAACCACTCAGATAACCACGCCATGGAGCTACAATTGACGAACTTCCTCCCTATAAATGCAAGCAAAGTTAGATGACTTAGTTTAATTTTAAATTCCTTCGGGTCGTATTTCTCAAAACTTGCTGCAAAGTAGTTCATTACTGACTCCCTCAATCTCAATGATAAATCAATCCCGCTGTCGAATCAAAAGTGCCCTTCCAAGTATATAACTGCCTGTCTGCAGAGCCCAAAGCATAACGCAACAGCACAAACGTTTATACTGTTCAACGGCCCTTCCAGGCCGGTTTTCTTTTTTCCCGGAAGGCACGCGGACCCTCGATATAATCCTCACTGTAACGGCTCATCAGGCAAACAGCATTGGAAAAAGCCACGCCCTTCGAGTCCGGAGCGGTAACCGTTCGAATCACGCGTTTGATATTCTTGACAACCAGCGGGCTCATATCATTGATTTCCTTCGCGACGGCTTCCGCCTCTGCCAGCAACTCCCCGGGCGGCACCACCCGGCTCACATAACCAAATCGGTAGGCATCTTCGGCGGAAAGATTATGTCCCAGAAGCAACATATCCAGGGCAACATTCTGCGGAAAGTGCGCTGTCAACATGACTGGGATACCTAAGCCGGGTGTGATCCCGATTTTTACCTCCGGCATGCCGAATTTTGCCGTCCTGGAGGCAATGCGTAAATCGGCAGCCACCATGGTCATTAAAAATCCGCCGCCGAGACAGTACCCGCTGACGGCGGCAATAACCGGTTTACTCACGTGCGCCCCGAAAACATCCATGCCCGTGTAAGGCATATTGCCCAGGAGCTCTTTCTTTCTGAACTCTGCGAGCTCCGCCATGTCTAGGCCCGTTGAGAATACCCTGTCACCACCAGTCAGAATGATGGACCAGACTTCCGGATCGGTATCAGCCTCACACCATAACCCGGCCAGAGTTTTGCGCGCTTCCATGTTTATGGCATTGTTCTTATCAGGCCGGTTCAGCGTGATATAAGCCGTCTTTCCTTTCTTTTCATATAAAACCACTTCCGCCGCCATAACCGTTATTACTCCTTTCTGCCTTCATACAGCACCGGCAAAATCTTGGCCTCCATGGCCTCGCGGTCATAGGGGAAAAGGCTTTCTTCGTTAAACAAGCCCGGAAAGGCGTACGTTAGATGTTCATGAATATAGGTTACTCCAAGGTCGTCGGACGATATGGGCACAAGAACCGTATTGACCTGACCGGCCATTGCCAAACTGACCATTACGAACATAGCAAAAATACCGACGGCCGCTACCTTCAAGATTCTTTTCATGATTTTTCTCCTCCAACAAGCTATCCTAATGATTATTGTTTATGGTAGTGTTTCTTTTCAAATCTACCACCCGTTGACATATCCTTACCGCAAAGAAGGCAGAACATTTTCACCCCCCTCTCAATTTGTTTGATAATTTTTTTGATAAGCCATTGACCTGCCCCCGATACTTGCACCACAAGTTAAGTTATAATTCAGCCACTGTGATTCATCTAAAAATATTCGATGGCCTGACCGAACTGCTGTTTCAGCAATCTTTTCTTTTCTCCGGATATACCACTTCACCGGGTGCATCATATCGTGTTTTTCACCTCGCTCCTACTTCTTTCCCGCCGTCTGTACAGGTAATTCACGACACCAACGGCCGCGAGAACGGCAAAACCCAAGACGTCCGTTTGAAACCCCGGCTTGATGAGAAGTATGGCGGAGGCAAGGCAGGCAACCCTCCCCCAAACCGGCACTTTCGTAAAAATCCATCCAATCAGGGAAATTGAAATGGCATAAACACCGATAACGGCTGTAATGCAGGCAATGATGATGTTTGTTACGCTGCCCATCAACAAGAGTTCCGGTCCATATACGAACATAAAAGGTACAATAAAGCCTGTCAGGCCGAAGCGGCTGGCTTGGAAACCGGTGATCATGGGAGGGCTTTTGGCGATCCCGGCGGCAGCATAAGCAGCCAGAGCAACGGGGGGAGTAATGGCTGACAGCGTGGCATAATAGAAAGAAAACATGTGGGCAGCCATGGGAACAACTCCCATCTTAATCATAGCTGGTGCAATCAGCACGGCCACGATGATATAACAAGCTGAAGTTGGAAGCCCCATACCCAAGATAGTAGAGGTAACCATGGTAAGGATCATCAGAACAGGAAGATTGCCGTGGGACAGTTCGATGAGTACATTCGTCAGGATGAAACCCAAACCTGTCCTCATGATGATACCGATGGCGATCCCGGCGCAGGCGCAGACTACCGCCACATCCAGGCAACCGATGGCCCCCTGAGCCAGGGCAGTGAAAACCCGCTCGGCATTTAACCTCGTGTGGGATCGGAGAAACGAGACTAGAATAAGAGCAACAATAGACAGAAAAGCCGCTTTTTGAGGTGAATACTGAATAACTCCAAGGAAAATGATCAGGATAATAATAGGAATCAGCAGATGCCCGCTATGAAGCAGCGTCCTTTTCAGGTTGGGGATTTCCTCGCCTGACATGCCTTTCAACCCGGTTTTTGCCGCTTCCAGGTCCACCATGAAAAAGAGGGATAGATAATAGAGGACAGCTGGAAATACCGCTGCGATGACGACCTGGGCATAAGATACCTTCAAAAAATCAGCCATGATAAAGGCCGCGGCCCCCATAACGGGAGGCATGAGCTGCCCTCCGCAGGATCCCGTCGCTTCGATACCTCCGGCAACCTCGGGCCGATATCCGGTTTTCTTCATCAGCGGGATGGTAATCGTCCCTACTGTGGCCACATTGGCCACGGCACTGCCGCTGATTGTTCCCATTAAAGCGCTTCCTACAACGGCGGCCTTGGCAGGGCCGCCCCGCACGCCGCCGATGGTCGCTTTGGCCAGACTGGAGAAAAAATCTCCCGCACCGGTAACCTGCAGAAATGCGCCGAAGATGATGAAAACGATAATGAACTCGGAGGTAACCGCTAGGGGAATCCCGAAAATGCCGTCCTCACTGAGATACAGCGCGGAAATCGTGGTACCCATATCAAGTCCCCGGTGCTCGATCAGACTGGGCATCGACGGGCCGAAAAATCCATAGAGGATCAATGAGATCGCCAGGATGGGAAGCGCCCATCCTAACTTCGTGCGGGTTACCTCAATGACGATCAAAACCGCCAGAATTCCCATGACTATGTCCAGAGAGTTTGGAATACCCCCGCGTAAAACGAGATCGTTTTGAATGATCATGATATAGAAGAAAGGGATCGGAGAGATAACGGCCATGATCAGATCACGCCACTGCCCGAAACTATTTTTCTTTTTTCTTGCGGCCAAAAGAAAAATCATAGGAATGGACAGGATCAGCAGGAGGCCCCTTTGCGTAAATGCAGGAAAAGACCCCTCAAAAGATGTATAGAGAAAGATTAAGGACGTAATAATTCCCATAATTGCCACGAGCTTGCCCGTTAATCCGCCAACCCCAAGATTAGTAAGCACCTTGGAAAAAATATTCATTTACCATTCTCCTCTATAATGAAGTTTTTGCCGTGATAACGTTAAGGAGCAGGCGGGAGGAT
>MVRV01000078.1 GCA_002068015.1 Smithella sp. PtaU1.Bin162 | reverse complement strand
ACTACCCCCAACACAGTGCCGGCGGGTCCCTCCGTAAAAAACTTTAACCACACCGGCCGGATGATCATGTGGAACAAAATTGGACTTGCCTGTGGAGAATGGATATTATATTTTATTGTCACTGCAGGGAAATTTGTTTTGCGGGATTATTTCCGGAAAGGAACCGGCGGCCGTGATTTTGAGGAAAAGACCCTTTTGTTAATTTTACCGCCGTTTACAGCAAAATAACTACCCAAAGCGCCGGCAAAAGTGTAAAATTACGCAGGTACTGAATTTCGTGCAACGACCCACCATAGCTGCTTGCAGTAAGCAGTTATTTTAGCAAAATCGATTACCGACTACAGGAGGGAAAAATGATCGACGCATCAAATAAAACAAAACTGGCGGTTTGTCTTTCCGACGGAACAACAATCAAAGGCAGCTTGAATATCCGCAAATACAACCGGCTGTCCGATTTTCTCAATTCCAAGGAGGCCGATCCTTTTCTGATAATTTATGATGCCGTGATGACCGGATCAACCAGTAAAGTGGTCATTATTAATCGCGAGCACATAATCTGGGCGGCGCCGGAAGGATAAAAAACGGCCGGAAATTACGGCCGGTCAGACATTAAACCGGAAGGTAATAATATCTCCGTCCCTGACAATATATTCTTTTCCTTCAAGGTGCATACGGCCGGCTGATTTTACCTGAGCCGCCGAATTCCCGCAGGCCACAAAATCATCATAATGCATTACTTCGGCCTTGATGAACCCTCTTTCAAAATCGTTATGGATTGCTCCGGCGGCTTTCGGCGCTTTAGTTCCTTCCGGAATAACCCAGGCTTTAACTTCATCTTCACCCACCGTAAAAAACGAAATACGCCCCAGAAGAGAAAACGCAGCCCTGATTATGCGGCCGAAAGCAGGTTCGGCAATACCAAGGGAAGACAGAAATTCTTTTTGATCGGCCGGCTCCAGTCCCGCCAGTTCCGCCTCGATCTTACAGCAAATACCCATTACCGGTTCCGTCAATTTTGCTTCCGCGGAAAAGGCATCGGCAAGAGCCAGGTTATCCTCGGCAACGTTAACGACTACAAGTTCCGGTTTGACTGTCCAGAAAGAATAGCTGCGCAAAGAAAAAACTTCCGCATCCGTCAACCCGGCACTCCTCAGAGGTTTGCCCGCTTCCAGCACATCTTTTAATTTCGGCAGGAGTTCCACATGGACAATATCCTGCGCGCTCAAAGCTTTTTTGGCCATCTTGGTCAGACGTTCCAGCTTTTTTTCAATAATCATCAGATCGGATAGAATCAATTCGTCTTCCAATTTGCGATAGGAATCAATACTCAACTGAACGTCGGGCAGGGAAAAACCGTCCACAACATGCAAAATGGCATCCGTGCCGCTTAAATTCTGCCGGACTGCTTCCCAGGGATGATCACCCACGGCATGAACATCAACAAACGGAACTTTCGCCGGGGAGACCTTTACCGGATGATATATTGCCACCAGCTGATCGAACCGCTCATCGGGAACTGCGGCCTGACCCCGGACACAGGTTTCATTGTGAGCCGCAGAGATTTTCGCGCCGGTCATTATTTCAAACAGGGTGCTTTTCCCGCTCTGGGGAAGCCCCAATATGCCCATTTCCATTTAAATTAACCTTTTCCTTTTTTAATGACATCGTAAAAAGTCTCAGAGGCAAGGCGCGCAAGGCCTCAAGGCCTGAGAAGTGAGACGTATTTTTCGCATACGCCGCAACGCCGAAGGACGAAGCGCAACGCAGCATCTGAGTTTTTTACGGTGTCATCTCGTGAATTCCTTTTCTATCCTCTGCAGAGCTTCTTTTAACCTCTCATCCGGAACCGTAAGCGATAGACGGACAAATCCTTCGCCGTATTTACCGTAGGCCGTACCGGAAGCAACAACAACGGCGGTTTTATCAAACAGGCGATTGGTAAATTCCAAAGAAGTCATTCCTTTAGGCACCGGCACCCACAGATAAAATGTCCCGCACGGCGGGTTAAAATCAATACCGATTTTTTTCAGAGTTGTAAGCACCATTTCCCGGCGCTTTCCATAAATAGCCAGCATCTTTTCGATAAAGGGCGACTCGCTGCGCAATGCTTTGATGCCCGCATATTGAATGGGATTAAAAATTCCGGAATCGGTATTTTCCTTAACCTTGCTTATCGCCGCTATCAGATCCGGATTACCGCAGGCAACGCCAAGCCTCCAGCCGCACATATTAAACGGCTTGGAAAGAGAAGTAAGCTCGATACCAATGTCTTTAGCCCCCGGGGCCATTAAAAAACTGATCCGCGGCTGTCCGTTGAACAATATCTCGCTGTAGGGATTATCATAGCAGATGGCGATACCCGATTCCCTGCCGAAAGCCACAAGTTTATTTAAAAACTCCCGGGTGGCGCAGGCACCGGTGGGATTATTCGGATAATTGAGAAACATCGCCCTGGCCTTTTTGACGACATCCGCGGGGATATCTTCGAATACCGGAAGATAATTATTCTCGGGAAGAATAGGAACATTATAAGGAACTCCCTCGCCCATCAGAATGCTGGCCCGGTAGGCCGGATAACCGGGATCGGTCATAAGCACAATATCTCCGGGGTTGACACAGGCCAAAATAAAATGGTGGCAGCCTTCTTTGGACCCGATTAACCCCAGAATTTCCTTCTCCGGATTCAAATTCACTCCGTATCTTGCCTTGTACCAGGCGGCGATTTCCTTCCGATAAAGGAGCATGCCTTTTTCTTCATCCGTGGGATAGCGATGGTTTAAGGGATTACGCGCCGTCGCACTTAATTCATCGATAATGGAATCGGGTGTCGCTTCCACGGGGTCGCCGATAGCCAGGGAAATAACATCAATTCCGTCGGCTTTGGCTTTATTGATTTTTTTCCTGAGCTCCATGAATAAATATGGCGGAATTTTCGCCAAACGCTCCGCAATCTGCACTGGCAACCTCCTTAAGTAAGAATTATTCCTCGAAAACAAGTGTAATAATTATTTATATGCTTCTTCGAAAAGTAATCCCTGATAGACTATTTTTACGCTGCCTTCAAGATAAATTTCCTGAAAGCGTTCATCTTTCCGGATAAAATATATACGCAGCGTTTCACCGCTTTGCACCAGAACGTCAGTCGGTGAATCCACCATCCCCCGTGCGGCGGCGGCCAAAACCGAGGCAACATCGCCGGTACCGCAGGCCAGGGTCTCATTTTCCACTCCCCGCTCATAAGTACGTACCAGAATTTTATGCCGATCAATCACCTCGACAAAATCGGCGTTTGTTCCTTTGGGCTGAAAGTATTCGTGCCTTCGGATTTGTCTGCCCTGCTCAAAAACAGCACAATTTTCAATACTATCCACAAAGGAAACGGCGTGGGGAACCCCTGTATCAATGCAGTCTAAAACGCATTCTCCGTTTTCCAGATTAACTTTCACTCCCGTCTTTAACGGTGAAGGATCGGTAAGTCTGACCTTGACGACATTGCCGCTCACTTCGGCGGAAATAATACCGGCCAGAGTTTCAAATGATATTTTCTTTCCGCCAATACCGTGCAGATAAGCCCAGCGCGCCACACAGCGGCTGGCATTGCCACACATTTCGGCGACGGACCCGTCGGAATTAAAAAAACGCCATTTGAAATCAACAACTTTTGATGGTTCTATTAAAAGAAGCCCGTCGGCACCGACGGATATTTTCCGGGCACAAATACGGCGGGCAAAAACGGAAAGATCACCGACGTTGAGCGATAAATCGCGGTTATCGATTATTATAAAATCATTGCCGCTGCCGCTCATTTTATAAAATTGTATCGTTTTTGATTCCGTCTTTTCCAAATTATTTCCTGAAAACTTTTATCGCTTCCGCCGGTTTCGCCAGGAACTGCCCGTGCTCTATATCTGCGCCGACATCCTGCCTCAATTTAACCCAAGTTTCAAGAATAATATATGAAGTGTTTAGGGGGAAACATAAAGAATCCGGGGATCAATGCCGACCGGCTAATTTACTTTAGGCTCCGGTAATTTCAATGTACCAATGCTTGAATCTGCAGATCCTTTTCCTGCCAGAGCTCATGCACCCATTGTTGAAATGCTGCGCGGAAATCCTGATCACCGTCATAATCGCCGCCCAAAAATTGTTGCGGTATTTCCACTTGTTTGACGCGCACAATAACTTTATTAACCTTACCGCAGAGAAATTCCCAGAAAGTCGGTATGCCGTCAGGATACACAATGGTGATGTCCAACAGGGAATGGAACTTGTCTCCCAGCACATTTAAAGCCAGCGCAATGCCACCCGCCTTCGGCCGCAATAAATGGCGGTAAGGAGACTGCTGGCGTGCATGTTTTTTCGGGGAAAAGCGTGTGCCTTCCAGAAAATTCATCACGCTGGTCGGCATATGGGCAAATTTCTTACAAGCCAGACGCGTCGTTTCTAAATCCTTACCTTTTTGCCGGGGGTGCTTTTGCAAAAATTTGGCGCTGTGCCGGCGCAAAAAAGGAAAATCCAATGCCCACCAGGCCAACCCCATCACCGGTACCCAGATCAGCTCCCGCTTAATAAAAAATTTTAGCAGAGGAATACGGCGATTGAGTAAATGCTGCATAACAAAAATATCAACCCAGGACTGGTGGTTACTGCTCACCAGATACCAGCCGCGATAATCCAATCCCGTAAGCCCCTGTACATCCCACTGAGTTTTCTGGGTCAAACGCATCCACAAGTCGTTGCATGATATCCAGTTCTCCGAAAACCACCGCAGAGGCGGATCGAACAGCCGGCGCAAAAACGGCAGTGGCAATATGATTTTAAAGACGGCGACCACAAGCACCAGCATCGGCCAAATCAGAACATTTACTCCGAAAAGCAGTGAGGCAATGATTCCAATCAACAGGGGTGGTAAAAAATGCAACATATTTACTCCATTTATATCTATTCTTATAATGTTTCTTAATTACCATCCACATTTTAGTCAAGCATTTCTTTGTTTAATACAAAATTGTTCAAAATAGCACACCCTGCCGATTGTGGAATATTTCATTATAACAGGAGCTTAAACAGGATTGACCTGTTTGGCATTATCCTTGCCTTAATAAAGAACGAAAATATTTATTAGAAAGGAGATACTTATTATGAATTCAGGAGATACAGCGTGGGTCTTGACATCCACAGCGCTGGTTTTGTTGATGACGCTGCCGGGTCTGGCATTTTTCTATGGAGGACTGGTGCGCCGGAAAAATGTTCTGTCCATTTTAATGCAGTGCTTTATTATTTTATGTGTAGTGAGCCTGCAGTGGGTATTATTC
Organism: Smithella sp. PtaU1.Bin162; assembly: GCA_002068015.1. GTDB lineage: Bacteria > Desulfobacterota > Syntrophia > Syntrophales > Smithellaceae > MVRV01. The sequence goes on along the minus strand of MVRV01000078.1, from coordinate 11,684 downwards.
GGCTATTCTTTGGCCTTTGGCCCCGATTTTCACGGTATTATCGGAAAATTGGATTGGGCGGGCTTACGGGGAGTCGGCGCTCTGCCCAACACCGATTATGCCGCAACCATTCCCCACAGCGTATTTATGATTTTTCAGGCCATGTTCGCCGTCATTACTCCTGCGCTCATCATCGGCGCCTACGCCGAACGAGTCAAGTTTTCCGCTTTTCTGGTCTTTACCCTGCTCTGGAGTACTTTTGTGTACGATCCGCTCGCGCACTGGGTCTGGGGCACGGGTGGCTGGCTGAAAGCTCTGGGCGCTCTTGATTTTGCCGGAGGTATCGTAGTGCATGTAAGCTCCGGTGTGTCGGCACTGGTATTGGCCATCCTCCTGGGCAAGAGGATTGGTTACAACCACAAACCAATACGCCCGCACAATCTGCCCTTCACGGTTTTAGGAGCGGCCCTCTTGTGGTTCGGCTGGTTCGGATTCAATGCCGGAAGTGCGCTGGCCGCGGATGGAAATGCGGCCAATGCTTTTATTACGACCAATACCGCCACTGCCGCCGCGGGACTAACCTGGGCATTAATCGAATGGTGGCATAACGGCACGCCGACAATCCTGGGTGCGGCGACCGGAGCGGTGGCCGGACTTGTTGCCATTACACCGGCCTGCGGCTTTGTTAATCCCATGAACGCCATTTTTATCGGCATGATCGTCGCCGTGATCTGCTATCTGGCCATCGCCTTAGTCAAAGCCAAACTCGGCTACGACGACTCATTGGATGCATTCGGCGTCCATGGCGTGGGCGGAATGTGGGGCACAATCGCCACCGGATTATTTGCGGAAAAAGCGGTGAATGCAGCCGGCGCCAACGGTCTTTTGTTCGGCGGCACTCATCAAATGCTGGTTCAAATGCTTATAGTTGTTGTTACTGTGGCTTTTGCCGCGATTATGACGCTGATCATTTATAAAATCGTCGATGCTCTGATCGGCATGAGAGTTGAAGAAAAGAATGAGATAGTCGGGCTGGATTTGACCCAGCAGAGCGAATCGGCCTATACCGTGATTGAATAGGAGGATATGATCATGAAACTGATAGTTGCCATCATCCAGCCGCACAAACTTAATGCAGTAAAAAGTGCACTGGAAGCAGTGGAAGTGAATTTAATGACTGTAACCGAAGTCTTGGGGCAAGGCCGGCAAAAAGGAGTTACGGAAGTTTATCGCGGCGCCAAAGAAGCCGGCGGCCTGTTGAAAAAAGTGAGGCTCGATATTGCCGTAAATGAAACCTTTGTCGAACCGACCATCAAGGCAATTACCGAGGGCGCGCATACCGGTACCGTCGGTGACGGTAAAATATTCGTACTGAATCTTGACGAATGCATCCGCATCAGCTCGGGAGAGAGGGGAGGCATAGCGATCGGTTGATATATACCGGCAGCCGGATCACAATCCGGCGCAATCTAACTTGGTTACTCCTGAATAAGCGGAAATTACCGACTTTTACAAAAAGTAGAGACGTTGCAGGCAACGTCTCTACAAACCCTCTGATGCCTCTTTTCATTAAAACGCGAAACGGACATAGGCACTAAACACCTTTTGCGGGAAATTCCGCGGGACGTATTGCCATTTCGGAAGCCGGATACGGATTAAATAAAGGCACCAACTCATTTATGTCATACTTACTGTTATCCAACCAGAGAGATTGTTTACCTTCAGAAATAATAACCGGCATCCGGTCATGCACCGGTGCTATTAATTCATTGGGAACGGTTGTTATAATCACAAATGATGCTTTTGCACTGCCGGACATGGATACTTCTTCATAAAGGCCGGCCAGTCCAAAGGGTTGATGATTACGCAAACAAAAATAAAATTGGGTTTTTTCTTTCGACCACTCGTAGAATCCGTCGGCAACAATAAGACATCTTCTCTTTGGAAAAGCATCCCGGAAGGCCGGTTTCCGAGATAATGTCTCGGCACGGGCATTAATGAGCAAACTCTTGCGAACTTTTTGTTTTCCCCATACGGGAGAAAATCCCCATTGCATAACTGTTCCAAAATTTTTCGTTCCCCGGCGGATAATGCATGCCGCATCGGATGCGGGATAAATATCTCCCCGCGGCGCGAAAAACTGATCGGTCGCGGCAAGACCGAATGCACCGGCAATATTGCTCCAATCACTTACTAAGGCAAATTTTCCGCACATCAGATTTTCTCAAACGGTAAGGGCAGCTGTAATAATAATTTGTAACAGCGGCGGCACACCGAACGTTTATACGATCTTGCCTGACAGGCATCAAGATCAATAAAATAACCGTATTTTTCACACCAGTTGTTTTCCCGTCCTGCCTCCGCCTCCGGGAAATGTCCGCCTTCACGTCCTTCAAGCAATATTTTTTCCATGGATAAAAATATAAGAGTTAAAGGTTCCAAAAGTCAACATCGGATTGCGAATCGAATTGCCTCAAATAAAAAAGCCCCGCTGACAGCGGGGCTTTTCCCGGGAAAAATTTATTTATAACAGTTGTCATTTATTTTTTTGCAGGCTTTTTAGCGGTTTTCTTCTTTGCGGCCGGTTTTGGGGCCGTTTTCTTTTTCGCAACCGATTTTTTAACTTTTTTTACAGTGGTCTTCTTTTTCGGGGCAGCCGCCGCAATCGCCTTTTTCTTCGGAGCGGCAGGTCCTTTATTCACCATGGGTTCTTCGCAGCAAATAATATCCGCAACTGCACAACCACATTCTTCGTCAACAACTACGGCCAGTCCACATACTTCACAGCACAATAAGTCTCCGCTTTTTACCTTAGACATTTTTAATCCTCCTCGTCATTGATTGATTTGAATATTATACCTTTCCGCATAATTCTAACTATTGGTGATCATTGTAATTTAAAATTAAACAACTTTCAAGCATTGATTGACGGCAATCGGACATCATCAGATAGCTTGACTTATCTGTTCGTGGTTTGATATTATTTTACAAGTGCCGGTTTCAGACACATCCTTATTCAATTAGGACAATTAGATCACTGATTGTCATGACTCTTTTAAGCATTTTTCATAATTAGTAAAGGAATGAAAATGAAGGAAGGTATAAAAAAATATTTCCGGATCACACCTTTGAAAATAACATCTTGTGTCATCCTGCTGGCGCTGATTCTTTTCTTTTTTGATTTTCCCTTCCTGCGTTTCATGGAATTAAAAACGCTTGATCTGCGAATGGCATCGCGCGGAGCACTGCCTCCAGGCGGAGAAACAATTCTTGCAGTTATCGATGAAAAAAGCCTTGCTGAACTCGGCCGCTGGCCGTGGTCCCGTACAACAATCGCCAAGCTGATGGATCAGCTCAAAGCATCAGGCGCAAAAGCCATCGGCTTTGATATTGTTTTCTCTGAACCGGACGATAATTCCAGTCTCAGAACCATCTCGGAGCTTTCAACCGAAATTAAAAAGAGCGGCATTCGTGACAGCAGCATCGCTGCCCTTTTAAACAAAAAAAAGGCGACGGCTGATACCGACGCTGCCCTGGCCAGGTCAATCGCCCGCGCCAAAAATGTAACTCTCGGCTATTTTTTCCACCTGTCCGACAAAGAAGTATCTCACCTGTCGGAAAAAGAAATTTTAGAAGATGCCGAAAACATCAAAAATTCCCGCTACCAGATAATAAATTCTTCGGAAACAAACCCGGATGATTCTTATTTAATCCGAGCTTATGCGCCGGAAGCCAATTTAAAAATTCTTTCCGCGGCCGCAGCCAATAGCGGTTATTTCAATATGACGCCGGACAGCGACGGCTCCATGCGCTGGTCCCCGCTGGTAATCAAATTCCGCAATAATTATTATTCATCACTTGCTCTTTCCGTTTTACAGCAATATCTGGATTGGCCGCAGTTTTCGTTGAATATTGCCGGCTACGGCACCGAAAGCATCAAAATCGGGGATATTACCATTCCCACCGACGAATCGGGAAGGCTTTTAGTTAATTATCTGGGACCGGCCAAAACATTCCCGCATTACTCCATCTCCGATATAATCATGGGGAGAATTCCGGCCGATAAAATCCGCGGTAAAATAGTTCTGGTGGGAGCGACCGCTACCGGTATTTACGATTTGCGGGTAACTCCTTTCGGGGCCACTTATCCCGGAGTGGAAATTCATGCAACAGTAATCGATAATATTCTCCACCGTAATTTTTTAACCCACTCCGGCCTGATCAGATTTATGGATATTTGCGCCATTATCCTGTTCGGATTGCTGATGGGAATGATTATTCCCCGGCTGCGGGCGGTTACGGGAATTCTCTTCTCCCTGATTATCCTCGGCATTTTTGTAGCCGCCAACATGTTCATTTTTTCCAATTATAACATCTGGCTCAACATCATCTATCCGGCGTTGACGATGATCGTCATATACCTCGCCATCACTGTCTACCGTTATGTCACGGAAGAACGGGAAAAGAAGAAAATCCGCGGCGCGTTCCAATATTATCTGACGGCCTCAGTCATCAACGAAATGCTTAAAGACCCTTCTAAACTGAAACTCGGCGGTGATAAGAAAAACCTGTCGGTTTTATTTTCCGATATCCGCGGCTTTACAACCATTTCGGAAAAATTGAGCCCGGAAGACCTGGTACACCTGCTTAATGAATATCTCACTGCCATGACCGATATCGTATTTAAATACGACGGAACTCTCGATAAGTACATGGGTGATGCGATTATGGCCATCTTCGGCGCACCGCTCGATCAGCCCGATCATGCCCGGCGGGCCTGCCAAACGGCACTGGATATGATGAACGAACTGCACCGGCTGCAGAAAAAATGGCAGACAGAAGGCAAGCCGCCTCTCAACATCGGCATCGGCATCAACAGCGGCGATATGGTGGTCGGCAACATGGGTTCACAGATGCGTTTTGATTATACGGTCATGGGTGATATGGTCAACCTGGGCTCACGACTCGAAGGCACAAATAAAGAATACGGCTCCAATATAATTTTCAGCGAGTTTACCTACAATGCAATTAAAGACTCCATGTGCTGCCGCGAACTTGATTCAGTGCGGGTTAAAGGAAAAAAGTTGCCGGTCAAAATTTATGAACTGCTGGGCGAAAAGAAGGATGAAGGAAAATGGAAAGACTTCATCGATAGTTTTGAAAGGGGACTTGCTCTTTACCGCGCCTGCAAATGGAATGAAGCAATTGCGCAATTCCAAAAAACTCTGGAGCTGAGACCGGAAGACGAAACTTCCAGAATCTATATTGAGCGCTGTAAAAACCTGCAGGAAAATCCGCCGCCCCTGCCCTGGGATGGTGTTTTCGTTATGACTAAAAAATAGAACTTTCAAGTTGAATATAAAATGGGATTAAAAAATGAGCATAAATACCGCAGCTGGGTCGAGGTTGATCTCGACAACTTTATCGGCAATTTAAAAGAGATAAAAAGATTAATCGGACCGGATGTCGATTTTATGCAGGCGGTCAAGGCCGATGCTTACGGCCACGGTGCCATCGAAATCTCCAATATTGCCCTGAAAAACGGCGCCCGCATGCTGGGTGTGGCTAACGCCGATGAAGGAGTCCAACTACGTGTGAGCGGCATTGAAGCGCCCATCGTTATTCTCGGACCTTCCACCGAATCGGAAATAGAAGAAATCATCAAATATAATCTGACGCCCTCCGTTTCCGACCTGACTTTTGCCCGGAAACTGCAAAAAGCGGTCAAAAAAGCAGGCGGGACAATACCGGTTCACATTGAAGTTGATACCGGCATGGGGCGCGGCGGCACAATGCACAGCGAAGCCATTCAACTTATCTGCGATGTCCTGGCGCTTTCCGGCCTTACTGTGGAAGGGATTTTTACCCATCTGGCAACGAGCGAAATGGCCGGTCCCTATAATGACCGGCAATGGCAGTTATTTTCCGATTTACTAAAAGAAATCGAAACCCGGAACATCCGGATACCCATCCGGCACATGGATAACAGTGGCGGTATTTTAAATTATCCGCAATTTCATCTGGATATGGTGCGGCCGGGAATCATGTCTTACGGAATTTATCCTTCACCCGCCACTGAAGAGAAAGCCAATCTTGCTCCGGTGATGTCTTTTAAAACAACCATCGTCCTGATCAAGGACTTCCCTGCCGGCTACGGCATCGGCTATAACAGCACCTTCGTAACCAAACGGGAAACACGCATCGCCACCATTCCCGTGGGTTATGGTGACGGCTACGGCTTTATTCTGGCCAATCGGGGCGAAGCATTGATTCACGGCAAACGGGCGCCTGTTGTAGGAAGAATTTCCATGGATCTGTGCACAATCGACGTCACGCATATTCCCGGCTGCGAAGTGGGCGACGAAGTAGTTTTACTGGGCAAACAGGGTAACGAATACATCTGTGCCAATGAAATCGCGGCAAAAGCGCAAACAATCAGTTACGAAGTGCTTTGCGCTCTGGGGAAAAGGGCGCCGCGTATTTTTCTGCAAAAAGGCAAGACCGACGCCGTTGAACCGCGGCTGCGGCGCATTTTCATACCCGGCGAGGAAAAATCTCTCGCCCGTATCGATAATATCATCCGGCACTGCTTTCAGGCACGCACACGCAACGAAGAACTGGGCGACGCCATCTATTATGAAATGTTTGAAACACTCTTCGGGAAAGAAGACCGGCAGCTGGAATTACGCAGCTGCTTCCGCTATGACATCAAAATAGCGCAGCTCGCTGACGCCGCCGGCAATAAACCGCGGTCGGGTTCTTATTTTCAGGTGAACGCACACATCGAATATAAGAAAACAATCAAAAACAATGTTTTTATGATCGGCTGCGCTTTGAACAATCAGCAGCTTTCCGCGCTGCTCGAAGATCCGCACTGTGAATACCGCTGGCTTCTGGGCGGCGGTGAAGAACTGGTTATGGAAAGGGATTTCCAAGTCGAACGCATCCGCATAGATGATGAAGATATTCCCATTACTTCCACCAGAATAACCAACCGCGGCTATGAAGTCTGGTGCGGCAATGATAAGCTTAAGAAGAAAATAAATTCGGAAGTCAAAATCGCCATAGAAATCGTCACCAAAAAGGCGAAGAACAATAATATTTTCCCGATTTACCTTGTCTATCCGACACGGGGTGTGGATATTACTTTCAATTACGAAAAAGCCGCCTTGAAAAATGTACGCGTGGAGAGTTTTTTCGCCGGCAGGCACCCTTCCCCATCCGTAATCCGCAACCGGGGCAAATCCATTGAAATCAATGTCTCCGATAAAGAATGGATCTTTCCGACAAGCGGCGTTATTTTCATCTGGGATATTTGATTATATCTGATTTTCTTCAAAAAGAGATTGCAGGGAATCGAGTTTATCTTCAATCTCCATATTAAGAAGTTGCGAAAACGTGTCCAGAATGATCACAGCATTGCTTGTCGCCTCTCCCTTTTTCACGACGGTGGCGATACGATTGCAAATCCCGAGATTAACCTGCTGAATGTCCGCATAGGCTCTGTTTAACTTGTCCAGGGAAATATCGGGCTTGCCGCCTTTCTTAGCGACAAAATACTGGGAGAGCAGATACATGGACGTGGAACGGATAATGGTTTCTTCCGAAGTTGAAAAGGGCAAATGAAACCGGGCCATGGGCTTTAAAAAATTCATAACGGGACAGCCGCTCGTTGCCATGATGAGACCCAGAATGGAAGCAAGCCCTCTCTGCGCCGGAGCTTCCTTTACGTAAGTTCGCTCCTGTGTTGTTACGGAAATGCGCATTTTATCCGTCGAATAAACATCTTTAAAATACTCAACCAGCCTGTTGATGTTGAAGGCAATCGGGCAATAAGGGTTTATATCCTTCCGCAGGGGACATACCCGGCATTGGCAGTTTTCGAGGACAGTCCACTCCGGTGAGATCTCTTGTCCCTCCAGGATCAGAGAACCGGTTTTTTCCTCAATGAAGATGGGGTAGACAATCTTCTCTCCGGACTGCATTTCAAAATTATAAACGATTTCCAAGCAAGACATGGCGGTACTCTAGGAAAGAATCCGTTATCTGTCAAGCATTTCCAATCTACTATTGTTTATGTTTTTTCTTCGCAATTTATGTTATAAATACCGTAAATTGCTGTATTTTCCTGATATAATTATTGTTAACGGAGCTGACTTCTTATGGAGAACAAAGAAAAAAGCAAATTCTCCGGTTGGAAAAACCCGTGGCTTACAACAACGATTCTCTCTCTCGCCGCCCTTGCAATCGGAGCTTTGCTTGCCTGGTGGATAGTTTCCCGTGCAGATACAGGTATGCGCACCGATCTTCTTCAAGAAACGAAATTGATCGCACAGGCTTTGAATCTTGACCGTATTAGAGCCCTCAGCGGTTCGGCAGCTGACTTGAAAAAGCCTGAATATCTGAGGATTCGGGATCAACTGAACATAGCCTGTTCGGCCATGACCCGGTGCAGTTCCGTTTATGTCACCGGCCGCAAATCCGACGGATCGGTATTCTTTTTTGTGGACAGCAGGCCAAACGATCAGCAAAACCATTTTTCCCCCGGACAGACTTATGCTGAAGCTTCCATGAACCATCGCCGGGTATTCAGCACCGGAGCCAGTACCGTCGAAGGTCCGGTCACCAACCGGGAGGGGGTGTGGGTCACAGGATATGTGCCAATCTTCGACTCCCGGAGAGGCACCGCTGCTTTTATTACTCCGGACGACGCTCAGGCCATGGTGCAAAAAGCCATAAGCTATTACCGGAAAAAAGGCCGGCAGCACTTACTTACGGAAATTAACAACCCCCTGAGCAAATTCAGCAAAGGAGATCTGTATGTATTTGCTTATGACCTCAGCATGACATTGCTTGCTCATCCAGTCAAACCCGAACTTGTCGGACGGAATTTACTCGACGAGAAGGATTGGGCCGGAGGAAAACCATTCCGCAGGGAGATACGGGATATTGCTTTATCCAGAGGAAGCGGCTGGGTGGATTATGAATACGATAACCCCGTCCGTCACGTGATTGAGCCCAAGACTACTTATGTGGAAAAAGTGGATGACCTGATTATCTGTGCCGGAGCCTATAAAGGCAATGCATCCGCCATCGCCGTATTAAGCATGAACAGAGCTGCGGATTCCTGGAATCTTCTTCTTGTACGTGCCGCTCTGCCCTCCATATTGTTTACTTTATTTTTGATTGCGATTTTATGGACAGCCAGGTACTTCTTGTCGCAGCGATCGCGGATTTCCGGCACACCAGCAATCTGGCTGCGGCATCTGGAGACGATACTCGCAGCTGCAATCGGAATATCTTTGACCCTGTTTGCCGCATGGACAGCCCACGAAAGAGAAAATTTTAACCGTAACAATTCATTCCGCCAGCTGGCTTACAGCCAGACGGAAAATATTGCCGAAGTATTACGCAACGCCCGCGGTACCGAGATCGAAGGATTGGCTAACTTCTATGAAAGCAGCAAAGAGGTCACGCCGGAAGAGTTCCGGAGCTTTACCCGGTACCTGGTGAAAAACAGTGCAGTTCAAGCATGGGAATGGATTCAGGCAGTGCCCGCAAGCAAAAAAGCCGGATTCGAAGCTGCAACGCGGAAGGCGGGTCTGAAGGGATTCGCCATCTGGCAAAAAGATACACAGGGGAACCGTGTTCCGGCATCCGGACGCACAATTTATTATCCCGTCTTAAATGTAGCCCCGTTCTCCGGCAACGAGCAATCAATCGGTTATGATCAGGGATCGGAACCGTTGCGGCAAGCGGCAATGGAAAGAGCGGCCCGGACAGGTCTCGTTACCGGCACAAAAACCATTACCTTGATACAGGAGGCAGGCCGCCAAAAAAGTATTCTAATCTACCGCCCTGTTTTTACGGATAACGATTCCCGGCAGGTAAGAGGATTTGCTACGGCCGCCCTGCGTATGGAAACCTTGCTGAAAAATACAAGTCCGGATACATCCGCTCATCTGGAACTTTTATTACTGCAAAAAAACTCGCCTCCGGAACTGCTTGCTTCCGGCTGGGATATTGCCAATGTCAAAACAACGGAACTTTCCGCAGTACGCCCCGTTTTTGCCTTCGGCAATGTATTCGGCGTCATTGCTTATGCCGGTCCGGAATTTAGGAATATGCATCCCCAACGGGCAGGCTGGTTCATTATCCTGCTTGGTTTTCTGCTGACCGCTGCGGTTACCGTCATCATCAGCGTATTAATCCGGCGCCGCGAAAAACTGGAGATTTTAGTTGCCCGTCAGACCCGTGAGCTGCGGGAAAGCGAATCCCTGCAGCGGCTGCTCCTGGACAATCTGCCCGCCGGCGTTATTATCGTAGATCCGCAAACCAGGACTATCGAACGGGTAAATAATTATGCGACTGTCCTTTTCGGTGCTCCCGCAGATCATTTGGTCGGACATCGTTGCCATCAGTTGTTGTGTCCGGCCATGGATGGGGCATGCCCGATATGTGATCTGGGCAAAACCGTCGATAACTCGGAAAAAGAGTTGCTGCGGGCCGACGGAAGCAGGCTGCCTATTTTAAAAACAGTGACCCGGATACAATTAAGCGATCAGGAAAAACTCCTGGAATGTTTTGTCGATATATCCGAGCAAAAAAACGCTGAGAATGCGCTGCGGGAAAAGACGGCGCTTCTTTCCGGATTGCTTGCTTCCATTCCCGATATTGTTTTCTTCAAGAATAAAGATGGTGTCTATCTCGGTTGTAATCCGGAATTCTCCCTCTTTGTCGGCAAAGATGCCGAAGGTATTATCGGGAAAACGGATTATGATCTGTTTAGTAGAGAAATTGCCGACTTTTTCCGTGAACAGGACGGAATCATGATAGATAAGGGAGAGCCGCGGCGCAATGAAGAATGGATTGAATATCCGGATGGAAAAAGAATTCTCATTGAAACACTCAAAGCTCCTTTAAGGGATGCCGAAGGAAAAATCATCGGCCTTCTGGGGGTCAGCCGCGACATTACCAAACGCAAAGCGGCTGAAGAAGAAAATATCCGCCTGGCCTCCATAGTAGCTTCTTCCGATGATGCCATCATCGGTATTAATCTGGATGGAAACATTACTTCCTGGAACCGGGGAGCGGAAAAAATGTACGGCTATCCCGTCTCCGAAGTATTGGGACGTCATATATCCATAATTGTTCCACCTGATAAAACCGGTGAACAAAAGGATTTAATTGCAAAGATCAGGAATGGAAAGAGGGTCGAACACCTGGAGACAACTCGTTTGAGAAAAGACGGACGGACGGTCATTGTTTCCCTGAGCATCTCCCCCATTGAAAACACGGAAGGCCGCATTACAGGAATTTCCGCCATTGCCCGTGATATCACAAGCCAAAAGCAAGCGGAAACGGAACTGCGCAAGTTATCCCGGGCCGTACAGGAAAGCCCGGCTTCGGTAGTGATCACCGATGCCAAGGGAAACATTAATTATGTCAACCCCAAATTCACCCGGACTACCGGCTACAACCTGCAAGAGGTCATGGGGCAAAATCCGCGTGTCCTGAAATCCGGAGAAACCACTCCTGCGGATTACAAGGAGCTTTGGGATACAATTACCTCCGGCAGGGAGTGGCGGGGGGTGTTCCACAATAAAAAGAAAAACGGCGAGCTCTACTGGGAATCGGCATCAATTTCCCCGATCAAAGATGAACATGGAGTCATTACGAATTTCATCGCGGTCAAGGAAGATATT
>MVRV01000077.1 GCA_002068015.1 Smithella sp. PtaU1.Bin162 | reverse complement strand
AAAGCCTGTTTTATCTCTCCGGCCAGATAAAGAGATCCGGCCGCACAAATCATGTCGTTTCCGCCGGCCAGATTAAAAGCACACCTCACAGCTTCTGCTGCATTATACGTAACTATAGCCTTATAACCGATTTCCTTCACGTATTTTTCCAGATCAGCAACCGGCACGGCGCGCCTGGATGCAAGTTGCGTGAGAATTATTTTATGAACCAGTGGTAATATTTCCCTAAGCATTCGGCGATACTTCTTATCGGCAAGAGCACTGAAAATGAGAATCAATCTCCGGTAGGTAAAATCGTCGGAAAGCGACCGGCAGAGAACTTTTATCCCAGCGGGATTATGCGCCCCGTCAACCACGAAAAGCGGATTATTGCCCAGGATCTCGAGCCTGGCCTCCCAGTGAGTTTTTTCAAGCCCGTCCCGAATCGCCGCAGCATTAACCGGAAATCCTTTTTCAGCGATAACCTCCAGCGCCGCTAAAGCCAGTGCCGCATTTTCCAGTTGATGCCTGCCTCTAAGCGGTAAATTCAGATCCGTTACATTCCCGGCAAGACCGCTGTAAGAAACCGACCCGTTCTTCCCTTTCTTTATCTTTATATCCTTACCCAACCGATAAAGGACGGCTTTTCTGCGCAGGCAGGTATCGGCAAGCACTTCCCGAACCTTTTTTTGTTTTGCGGCCGTAACACAAACACCATAACGTTTGATGATGCCCGCCTTTTCCCGGGCAATTGCAGTCAAGGTATTGCCCAGATAGGCCATATGATCGAAGCCGATATTGGTAATTACCGAAACAAGCGGCCGGCAAACATTGGTTGCATCCAACCTCCCGCCCAGACCAACCTCCAGCACGGCAATGTCGACTCCGCGGCGCTGAAAGTAAAGAAGGGCCGCCACAGTCAATACTTCAAAATAAGTTACCGGTTCACTAATTTTCTTCCTGACCGCGGCGATAATCCGGCTGAAATTATTTACGGAAATTTTTTCCCCGTCAACAGTGATTCTTTCCCGTACATCGATCAAATGCGGGGATGTGTAAAGTCCGGTCTTGTAACCGGCCGCATGCAGTATTGAAGCCGTCATCGCGGCAGTTGAACCTTTCCCGTTGGTTCCGGCAATCAATATTGTTCTGTAGTGATTTTGCGGTTTTCCCAGACGCGACAGAAGATCGGAAACAGCCGTAAGTCGAAAGCGCATATCGTCAATATTTAAACTGGCAAAATATGCGGCGGGATCAAATTTATTCATTGTTGCGCCGGGATCAAATACGGATTATCTGGCCGTCTTCGATTATATGAATTTTTCGGTCATTTATAGCCGAAATTTCTTTACGGATGATTTCACGATAGCTTGGTTTCATGTGATAAAGATAAACTTTCGGTTTTGCTTCCGATAATTTTTTTAATTCAGCCGCCAGTGTAAACGGCGTAAGATGGCCGGTTTTAGCGGCGATATTGCCCAGACTGTCCGGCAGGGAAGTTTCAATAAATACAGCCCGCAGTCCCGCAGTTTTTCTCGCTATTTGCCAGGCTTTTTCCGTCGGTCCCGTATCCCCCAGGAAAATTACTGATTTTCCTTCCTCTGTGACTATGTAACCGACGGTCTCTACGACATGATGAAGATCGATAGCCTGGACCTGCAGATCGCCTATTTTTTGTTTTCTGCCCGGCCGAATAGTTTGAAATTTTACAACCGGCGACTTGGAGTTCGGTATCTTGGAAAAATCAGGCCAGATAACATTATTGAACAAATGCCGGTGAATCGTCTCAAGAACTCCTTTCGTACCGACAAGAGTCAGCGGTTTTTCCCGGCGGAAATAACAGATATTGTCGGCCAGAAACATGATATCGCGGACATGATCAAGGTGAGCATGGGTTATGAAGATATAATCAATCTTCCGCTGCGCCCGCATATCAAGAACGGCGGTGATGGTGCCGGCATCAATTAGTACATTCCGTCCGACAAGAAAACTTGTGGTATTGTAGTTGGGAAGCTGCGAGCCGTAACAACCCAGCACCCTTATGTTCATTTATTACTCCTCACGGATAATTTCCTTGTCAAATAGCATACCTTCATTCCGTAGGCAATAAATTTATGAACAAAAGGTTAACTGTTTTCTGTTAATTATCACCTTGCAAAAAATTAATTAAAGAAATAAGAAATTATGCCGATATATACATGATAAGAAACGTTACGCATATTAATCAAATCTTTATTGGTATAAAAAGGGCGGATAAATATCATTGTCATTCTGCAGGTGAATGCAGATTCATCTGCTGTCCCCGGAAAAAATTTTAGCAGCTGCCGGAAAAACATTGTTCAACTCGAGTAGTTGATGGAAGTGTTAACTGCAAAATTTATTTTCATCATAAAACAAGCAACAGAAGGTGTGCTTGTTTTTACTACCGTTACATAAAAAGTTTTAATTTAGATCATATTATAGATGGAGGAAGAACCATCAGCGGGCTCTTTTTTTATTTGGGAGGGGGAAAAGTAAATATTTTTATGCTGAACAAACTTTATAAGACATTTAAAAATTTAGGAATTTTTCCTAAATTGCTGGTTTCATATTTGATTTTATCAATTATTCCCCTGATTATTATGGGATATATCGCCAATAAGAATTTAAGAGATACCGGCCTTCAGGCTGTTTTAAGGGCCGAGGAAATGGGTAGTCATAATCTGCAGGCGGCTGAATACATAGGAAAGACATCAATTGCCGACAGCGTTGTCGCCCTGGACCGCAAATCAACGGAAGCTATTGAATTGAGGACAGTTGAACTGGCGGCAAGAATTGCCGATTTTCTCTATGAAAGAGACAAGGATCTGCGCGTGCTGGCTTCCATTAAACCGGATTCCCGGCATTATCTTGATATTTATCGATTATCGAATCGAGATGTAATCGATACTGAACGGCCGCCGGTAACGGATACAAACAAAGCCGATTCTCCCATAATGACTTCCAGTAATCCCGAGAATCGGGACGCCTGGCGTCACCTGCCCCCTTGCCCCGCCCGAAAGTTATCCCGGCCGCTGTACAAAGAAATAACATTTATCGATTTACAGGGAAGGGAAAAGATCAAGATCGCCGGAGGAAAAATATCCGGCAATCTGCTGGATGTGAGCAGAAAAGAAAATACCTATTGCCGGGCGGAAAACTATTTCACCCATCTGAAAAAGCTGCATAAAGGAGAAATATATGTTTCCCGCGTTATCGGCGAACAACTGAAGGGCTGGCTTTACAACACTCCGGAAGGAATCAAAATCAGTCCGGAAAGCTCATATGCCGGCCGGGAAAATCCCTCTGGTAAAAAATTTGCGGGCATTATCCGCTGGGCCACACCTGTTTATAACGAAAAGAACGAAAAAGCGGGTTATGTAACTCTGGCTCTGGATCACACCCATATCATGGAATTTACCGATCACGTATCTCCAACCGAAGAGCGGTTTACAATTTTATCGGACGGCGGTTCCGGCAACTACGCTTTTATCTGGGATAATGAAGCCCGCTGTATTTCTCATGCCCGTGATTTCTTCATTTGCGGATTTAACCCGCAAACCGGCAAAGCGGTACCCGGCTGGCTTTCTGAACAAACATACAACGAATATAAAAAAAGCGGGCTTACTCTGGAAGAATTTGTAGAGCAACTTCCCTCTTTCTCCAATTTTACCCAGGTAAAATCCGCCTCTATAGAACAAATAAAATCCGGCTTCATCCCTCTCGATTGCCGCGTTTTGGACAACGCTCCCCAATGTCAGGGATGGCATGAAGGCACCGAAGACGGAGGATCGGGATCATTCCTCATTCTTTGGAGCGGCCTGTGGAAGCTCACTACTTACTCGGCTATCCCTTATTACACGGGAGATTACGGCAAATCAAAGAGAGGTTTTGGATATGTAACCATCGGAGCCAATGTCGACGACTTTCACCGGGACGCCAATATCACAAGAGCAAATATAGAGAAAAGCCTGCGGGAACAAGGCCGCAAAATCATCTCGGAAAACAACAAAACCAGAGAATTAATCAAAGAAAATGCCTCGACCAACCGATTGCTTTTTATACTCATTGCAGTCATGGCCTGTCTTGCCGTAATTTCCATATCGCTTCTGCTCAGCCTGACCATCACAAGACCTTTGAGGCAGCTGACCCATGGTGCCGTTGAAATAAGCCGTGGAAATTATGAGCAGTCAATTCGCGTGAAATCGCAAGACGAGATAGGACAACTCGCCAAATCATTCAATGAAATGGCTAAAACCGTGTCGGAAGTGGATAAAATGAAATCCGATTTCGTAACTACCGCATCTCATGAATTAAGGACACCGATTCAGGCAATGCTTTTGGGGATATCCGGAATACTGGAAGGATATTCCGGAAAAATCGACGGGGAAGTCCGGGAAGACCTGGAACTGGCGAAAACCGGCATTGAAAGGCTGATGAATCTGATTTCCAACCTGCTCGATTTATCCAGAATTGAAGCGCAGAAAATCGAATTCACCGTTTCGCAGGTATCGCTTGCTGAGATTATCGACCGGGCGATAGCGGAAGTTTCCGATCTGGCCCAAAAACACCGTCACACCATCGTTAAATATGTACCGGCCGACATCCCCGATATTGAAGCCGATCATGACCGGATGATCCAGGTAATAATAAATCTGCTGAGCAATTCCATTAAATATTCGCCGGACGGCGGCAAAATCATCATCAGGGCGGGGGAAAAAGAAGGGAAAACAGTATTAACCGTTATCGACAATGGTTATGGAATCCCGTCATGGGCGAAAGAAGAAGTTTTCAAGAAATTCTTTCAGGCTGACAACATCATGTCGCACAAGGTCGGCGGCAGCGGTCTGGGGCTCACCATCGCCAAAGGAATAGTAGAAAATCACGGGGGATACATATACTGTGAGAGCCCCGTCCCGGAGGGAGAATTCCCTGAACTTCCCCTGGGCGGCGAACGGAAAGGAGCTATTTTTGTCATCGAGTTTCCGACAGTACATAATCCCCGTACTTAATTATACAGAGGGAAAGGAGCATTAATATGAAAATCAGGAAAATTCTTATAGTCGATGATGAGCAAATAATATTGTCTTATCTGGAGAAAAAATTCACCAAACTGGATTATTCCGTGTACCTCGCCGGTGATGGTGAAGAAGCCGTTAAGCAGGCCTTTTTAAACAACCCGGACATTATTTTACTGGATATAAAATTACCAAAACTAAATGGAATTGATGTCTGCAAAAAGCTGAAAGCGGATGAGCGAACAAAAAATATCCCCATACTTATTCTTTCGGCCAGAGCACAAGCTTCCGAAATAAAAATCGGCATTGCCGCAGGAGCCGATAAATATTTATGCAAGCCTATGAGCTTTCCTGATATTTTGAGTGAAATACGCGCCTACGACAATAAATAATTTTTATAATAGAGGAAAATTATTTTATGGATAAAATCACACACAATCATGACGAGCAACAAAGACGTCTTCTTCAGGAATATATCTTTAATCTGGAAGACGTCCAGGAGCAGGCGGAAGAACTCTCCGCCGCTCATGAGAAGCTGAAACAATCACAGGAAATGCTGCGGGCGGTTGTCGACAGCACAACCCACGGTTTATGTCTTCTCCGGAATAATATTTTCACCTGGTGCAATGAGGCTTTCCTGGATATTTTAGGATGGCGAAAGGAAGAAGTCATCGGCAAAGCAATCGACCTGATTCATCCCCATTTCGTCGAAGATGCCAAAAGCGGGATTATCTTCGGCACTTCTCCCAAAACCATGCGGGAACACAATCTTCTCCATAAAGACGGCCACTGTGTTCCCTGTCTCGTAAGCGGCAGGATTTTACAACTCGATAATCCCGCCTCGTATATTTTATCAATAACTGATTTCTCCAGGCGCAAGCAAATGGAACAGGAATTAAGAAGACACTCGGAACGCCTTGAAGAAATTGTCAAAGAACGCACCGCCAAATTATTGATCGCCAACGAGCATCTGCATGAGGAAATTAACGAACGCAAATGGACGGAAAAGGCGCTTCGCGAATCGGAAGAAAAGTACCGGACAATTTTGCAGAGCATTAAAGAAGGATACTTTGAACTCGATCTTTCCGGAAATATCATTTTTTTCAACGAGGCCGCCTGCCGTTCGAGCCAATACTCCACGGAAGAAATAATGGGCATGCATTACCAGCGCTATTGCACCACGGAATCTGTGATGAAAATATCCAAAATGCTCCGGGAAATTTCTTCCCCGGAAAAACCGGAAAAAAGAATCGATTTCGAAATAATCTGCAAAAACGGAAAAATAATAATCGTCGAAGCATCCGTAACCGTATTGCTGGATCAAGTAGGCGAGCCTGCGGGCCTTCGTTTTGTCACCCGCGATGTGACTGAACGTAAAAAAGCCCAGGAAGAACGGGAAAAACTTATTCGGGAACTGAGAGAAGCGCTGGCCAGCGTCAAGATATTAAGCGGCTTACTGCCTATCTGCAGCTGCTGCAAAAAAATCCGCAATGATGAAGGCTACTGGGAACAAATTGAAAGTTATATACGAGACCGTTCGGACGCTGATTTCACTCACGGCATTTGTCCCGAATGCAGAAAAAAATTGTACCCGAATATTTAAAAACTGATCCGATAACGGCAGGACGTAATTATCGTCTCTTCCACTTTTTTAAATACTTTCCAGGCATCGTCTTTTCACAATAAATAAATAAACTTTAATTAAACGGGAAAACTCTCCGGGAAAAGATTTCCCGGAGAGTTGAGTTGCCACGATGGTATTTAGAATGTTAAAGTCAATTTATTTATGACCATGTAATCATCCTGTACCTTGTTGGAGTCGCTCGTTCCCTTGAAATAATCGCCTGTCCAGAGGTAGCCGACACCCAGCATGTAAGCCAGGTTGTTGGTAATTTTATACGATGCCGTAACATCGAATTCATAGCCGTACTTGTCGGATACATAGTTTGCCGGTTTCTTGTCCGTATTGGCGTATGTTATGGAAGCCGTGATATCCAGTTTCTCCATTGGCCTTACCCCGAAGCGCCCCTGATAAAGAAAGGCGTTGGCCATGCCGGAAGTGCCGAAACCGTTGCCTGTTGTGGCGCTGCTCGCCAGCTCCCCAAACCACTTGCTGCGATCATAGTTCCACATAATTAATGTAGGGCTCCAGTCGCGGCCGCCTGTCAGCGTCCCGCCTTCTCTTTTGTCGGAAGTATTGGGATCGTCACCGGAAACATAGGCAAAAGTCCCGCCGAAATAGACCGGCCCGAAGGTAGCCGTAGCATCAAGCCAGCCGCTCATGTTTTGCAGTTTGACATCGCTTATCGTGGAATCGTATTCATAGTACTTCCCACCGGCATAGTTCAATTCCGCCTGCAAATCCAAAAAGCCGATTTTGGCAATGGCATAGGGCGTAACAAGATAGTAAGTCCTTTTATAATTGGACGAAGGCCTTGTATTGGCATAGCGGTAATAATTGATCTGCATGCCGGCTTTGCCCCCTTTCCATGTATAGACGCCCTCGATGCCGTATTTATCATTGTCGGCATCGGCGGAAGTTGAGGAGGTGTTGACCGTGGAATAGCTTCCGTCCTTCGCCATCGTATAGGCGAGATTAAGAGCAAAAGAACCGATCGGATATGAATATTTTATCCGCGCCGCGGAAGTCAGACTGTTGCCGAAAACGGTTCCCGTGCTGCCGTCATTCATAATACCGACATCAAAGGTACCGACAGGCAACTTGAAATTGATATAGGCCCAGTCCATGGCGATATTCTCGTTTTCCGCCGTGGTGCCTGCCGAATCAGCGGACTGAGTTGTCCCGGGAGTGCTTCGCGTCGCACCCCAGACACGTTCCATCGCGTCAAAACGGGTTATCAGGGTAAGGCCCGGTGCAGCAATAAAATCCGTTTTCACGCGCAATCTCTGAAAATAAAACGCCGTGGAAGGACCGTGGTCCTTGGTTAAAGTTGTTTTATCCAGATAAACGCCCGCTGCATAAAATTCTCCGCCGAACTTAACGTCGACCGCCGGGGCTGCCGTGCTGAAGACCACAGATACACCGAGCATAAGCAAAACAAACCATATTTTCTTCATTTTCCTTTTCCTCCTGCAATCAATTTAATATTCAGTCTAAAAATATTTCAGACTGTTTATTCACTGCTTGCCGGGTACCTTATATGATGAATGTTACTCTTTGATGACAAGCTGATTAAAATGTGAAGAATTTGAATTACGCGTAGATTTGATAATTCTTACCGGAAATTTAAAGACGGCTATTGTTCTACAGCTGGCTCGCCGGACAAAAATACCGTATATCAAATCTTGCGCCATCTCTTAACTAAAGCTTCTTGGATCTTTCAACATAGTGAAATATTACAATGCCATATAGTTTTGATAAAATCTTTTGATAAAGGATAATATATGGATAAAGGAAAGATTGTAGAAGTTCAGGACAATATTTTTATGATAAGGGGCGTGGATAAAAGCAGCCACAGTTATGTTGTCAAGGGTGACAGAATCAATCTGCTTATAGATTCGGGATTGGATAAAAATTTTTCTCTTTTGCAGAAAAATCTTTTAAAAATAGGATTAAAGGTCAGAGATATTGACATCGTCGTAAATACACATGAGCACTTTGATCATATCGGAGCGAACAGGTATTTTCAGGAAAATGCAATTATTGCCGCACATCGTTTTGCAGCAACCAAGATGGCGGTAAATGATAAATATGTAACTTTGTATTCCTCCGGAGACACAAACGATCTCTCGCTTTATGTGCATCTCTGGCTGGAAAGTAAAAGCAGATTTGATCTCGGAAATTATACATTCGACATCATACATACACCCGGTCACACTTCGGGTTCAATATGCATATATGAACCTTCGAAAAAATTTCTCTTTACCGGTGATATGATTTTTGCGGGAGGTATTCTCTCTTACATCGCCGAATCGGGCAGCGTGGGGGATTATATAAATTCAATAATGTCTCTTAATACGCGATACGTTGAACAGATATATCCCGGACACGGCAATCTTTCGGATAATCCGGACAACGACATGAAAACAGCTATTGCCAACGCCAGGAATTTTTTGAAAAGCGACAAGCAGGTAACGGTAAGACCTAACAATGAAACGCAAGCACAGGGTAAAAAGTTTTGACCGAGCAGCAACAAATTAATTTAGATTATTTCATCACCGGAAAAAATAAAAATACTTTCGTGCCGCGGCCTAACTGGCTTTCGATTTCCATCTTTCCGCCGTGAGCAATCATCAGATGTTTGACAATTGATAACCCTAGACCGGTGCCGCCCAAATCCCGGGAGCGGGTTTTGTCCACCCGATAAAAACGTTCCCCCAGGCGCTCAATTTCCTCTTTGGGAACACCGATTCCCGTATCGCTGATACCGACCAGCACAAATCCATTTGTTTCTTCCGCAGAGATACTGACCTTTCCGGACTCCGGGGTAAATTTAACGGCATTGTCCAGAATATTGACAAATATTTGCGTCAGCCTGTCTTTATCCGCTCTGATCAGGGGTAATTTTTCCGGAATCAAATTATCGATTTCAATACGCTTTGATTTCGCCTTGGGATCAATTACTGGCAGAACATTATTGATGACATCTGCGGGAGAAACGTCCTCAAAGTGAAAATTTACTTCCCCCAGCTCTATTCTGGATATAGTCAGCAAATCTTCCACCAGGCGGTTAAGCCTTTGAGCATGTTTCAAAATAATATCAATAAATTTTCGCGCTTCTTCCGGATTATTTATTGCACCGTCACGGATTGTTTCCAGATAACCGAGAATTGCCGTAAGCGGCGTCCTTATTTCGTGCGTAACATTGGCGACAAAATCAATGCGCACGCGTTCCAGCTTTTTCAATCGTGTAATATCATGGAAAACAACCATGGTTTTCGCATTGCCGGACTCGACTTTTATCCCGGAAATGCTTACATTTAGAATAACCGGCTCCGGATCACCCAATGCCACTTCCCGAAAAACAGACTGCCCGGTTTGCTTAAATTTCAAAAATGCCTGCTGCAGTTCCACATTACGAAATGCTTCGAGCAGTGTTTTACCGGCAATATCTTCATAGCGGGATGCCAGCATGCTGCTTAAAGCGCGGTTGACTGCTTCAATTTTATCATCGGCGTCAAGAATCATCACACCTTCGGTCATACTGGCAAAGGCCGTAACCAGCTTGCTGTTTTCCTCGTTGGCCAGACGGATTCTGTTTTTCAGTTCAATAACGAGGTAATTGATATTGTCCGCCAGTTTTTTTGTTTCGTCGGATGTTTTTATAATAATTGACCCTTCGGTAGTTCCCCGGCGCAACCCTTCGGTGAACCTCTCCATTTCCTTGATCGGCGCCGCTAAACGATACGAGAATATGACGGCAATGATCAGTGAAATAAAGGCTACGATAACTAACGCAAGAAAAAATGAATTATAGCTTTTTTCACCGGCTTCTTTCACATCGTGCAGCGGACGCGCGAGCCGGACATAACCTTTTATCGTTGCTCCTTCATTAATAGGGATGGCGATATAGAGCATATCCACACCAATTGTTTTACTGAAGCGGACTGATTTGCCCCTGCCTCTTACTCTTGCTTCCTGTATTTCCGGACGGTCAATATGATTTTCCAATCCGGCAACCTCTTTCTCCGAATCGGCAAATACTTTCCCCTGAACATCAATTAATGTTACCCGTGCTCCGGATATCCCGGTAATTTGCTGCAACTGACGGGAGATGTCTTTGGGGGAATTTAAATCAATCAGCCGGGCGGAGGTCATCAGCTGTTCTTCGATTTGCGCGGTCATAATTTTTTTGATTTCATCGCGCACAAACAGATTCAAAACAAAAAAAGAAAGGATGATGATAACTAAATACGTGCCAAATGTTTTATAAAAAAAATGGCGCTTCATGATTATTCTTTTTCCCCTTCCGTACAGCCTTGATGTCGTACACTTTCTCCGGTTACCAGATAAATAACCATATCGGCCACACCTTTGGCATGATCGGCAATCCTCTCCAGATTTTTCGATATCTGCATTATAATAATTGCCCGATGAATCGCCTTGGGATCTTCCATCATAAAAGTCAGCAATTCACGAAATATCTGTTCGTTCAGCTCATCGACTACCTGTTCCTTGTGCCGGACTTTCTCCGCCAGCACGACATCGTTGTTAACCAGTGCATCGAGAGAAAATTTTATCATTTCCCCCACCATATCGGCCATGCGCGGTAAATCAATATAAGGCTTTAACTGCGGTTCTTCATTGAGCATAATTGCTTTCTCGGCAATGTTCACCGCCATGTCACCGATTCTTTCCAAATGCCCGTTGATTTTTATGGCCGTGGTAATGAATCTTAGATCAATTGCCGTGGGTTGGCGCAATGCCAAAATGCGCACACATCTGTCCTCCAGTTCATTATCCAGCTGGTCAATTTCCCTATCGTCTTTAATGACTGCCCGGGCAAGTTCGGAGTTTCTCTCCAGTAATGAATTCATGGCTTTCTGAATAGCTTTCTCCGTTAATGCCCCCAGATAGATAAGACCGTTTTTAACCTCACGTAATTCCGTTTCATAATGCGAGCTGGTATGTCTTTTTTCCTGCATAATAATATTCCTCCCGATAAAATATACCGATCAACTAAATAACAGACGGGCATATGTTCTGCGATCACCAGAAGCAGGATATACGGGAACGGATTTTATTAATATCTGCACCCGTTTTTTATCCGCTTCGGTCAAGATCCCAAGGCCTTGTCTTTTTCAACCGAATCTCCCCGTTATATAGTCTTCCGTCTGACGCACATCCGGCTTGGTGAAAATCTTTTCCGTTTTATCATATTCTATCAGCTTGCCCAGATAGAAAAAAGCCGTTTCATCGGAAACACGCGCGGCCTGCTGCATGTTATGGGTTACAATAATGATAGTGTAGTTTTTTTTCAGCTCTTCGATGAGTTCCTCGATTTTTGCCGTGGAGATCGGATCGAGCGCCGAGGTCGGCTCATCCATGAGCAGGATATCCGGTTTCATGGCCAGAGCCCGCGCAATACAAAGCCGCTGCTGCTGTCCGCCGGAAAGAGTCATGGCCGATTTATTTAAAATATCCTTGACTTCGTCCCAAAGTACCGCCTGTTTGAGGCTGTTTTCAACAAGTTCGTCGAGTTCATTTTTATTTTTTGACCAGATCAGATCGGGACCATAGGTAATATTGCTGTAAATGGTTTTGGGAAAGGGATTCGGTTTTTGAAAAACCATACCTATTTTTTTGCGGATTTCCACCGGGTCAACATTGGCGGCATAAATATCCTTGCCCTCAAAAAGAATTTCTCCTTCGACCCGCGTTCCATCGATCAGATCATTCATTCTGTTGAGCAGGCGCAGAAGTGTTGATTTACCGCAGCCGGAAGGACCGATAAGCGCCGTAACCATGTTTTTCCGGAAACTCATTGTAATATCCGTAAGCGCTTTTGTCCTGCCATAATAAAAATTTACGTTATGTACATCAATAATAGTGTGAACTTCCATCCTTACCACCTTTTCTGCTTTCTCATACGAGAGCGGATTACTATCGCCAGAAGATCAATTCCCAAAACAAGCGCCACCAGCACAAGAACGGTTCCATATTGCAGCGGCCTAGTCTGTTCGATATTCGTTCCCGCCGTGGCCAGCACGTAGATATGATAAGGCAGCGCCATAACTTCATCAAAAATCGAGCCGGGCAGCTTGGCGGTAAAAAATGCCGCCGCTGTAAACATAATCGGCGCCGTCTCTCCCGCCGCACGACCGATTCCAAGAATGGAGCCGGTCATAATACCCGGTACGGCAGTGGGTAAGACTATGCGCAGAGTCGTCTGCCATTTGGAAACCCCGAGTGCCAGGGACGCTTCGCGAAAAGTTTGCGGCACCGCTTTTAAAGCTTCTTCAGCAGCGCCGATGATTGTCGGCAAAATCAGAAATCCCAGCGTCAGTGATCCGGCCAGAATGCTGGAACCGAAGCCCAGAAAAACAACAAAAAATCCCAGACCGAAGAGTCCGAAAACAACCGACGGTACTCCCGCCAGACAATTGACACCGATCCGGATAATCCGGACCAACCTTCCTTGCCGGGCATATTCGGTAAGATAAATGGCCGAGATGATACCTAACGGAAGTCCCACGGCTATCGCGCCGCAGGTCAGATAAAGCGTCCCCAATATGGCAGGCATTATGCCACCTTTAGTCATGGAGTCAGTCGGCGGTTGAGTGATAAATTCCCAGCTCACTGCACCTATTCCATTAATAATGATGTAAAAAAGAATGCCGCCCAGAGCCAGAGCAATAAGCAACATGGACAGACGTAAAACTCCGAAAAAAAGCGATTGCCGGATATAACGCCATTTCATGGAACGTTCTTGTATCTCCGCCATAAGTTTATCTTTTCACTCTCCTTAAAGTGTTGCCGATCCCACTTGCTTGTATTTATTGGAAACATAATCGGCAATCATATTAAACACCAACGCCAGAAAAAATAAAACAATACCAGTGGCGAAAAGCGCCGAATAATGGGCGCTGCGGTATGGTGCCTCTCCCATTTCCGCGGCAATACTTGCCGTCATGGGACGGACTGAATCAAAAAGGCTCTCCGGAATAGCCGCCGCACCGCCGGCCACCATAAGCACCACCATAGTTTCGCCGATCGCACGTGACATGCCTAGAATAACCGCCGTCGAAACTCCGGAAAGGGCGGAAGGCAAAATAACCCGGATAATTGTTTCAAATTTTGTCGCCCCCAGTGCATAAGAGGCTTCTTTGAATTCACGCGGCACGGCATAAAGGGCATCCTCCGAAATACTGGAAATAGTCGGAATCGCCATAATGGCCAGTATGGCGGAAGCATTAATGATATTTAAGCCGGTGGGCAGGTCAAAAGTTTCCTGCAACCAGGGCGCCACTACAATCATACCGAAAAAGCCCAGCACAACGGAAGGCAGGCCGGCCAGCAGTTCTATTATGGATTTGAAAATTTCTTTGAGCACAGCGGGCGCAATTTCCGCAATATAAATTGCGGATAGAACCCCCAGAGGCACGGCAATAATAGTGGAAATCAATGTAACTATCAACGACCCCACAATCAGCGGCAGAATACCGAAAAGCGGCGGCTCGGAAGTAGGATACCACTCGAGACCTAATAAAAAATCCGCGAGCCCGATTTTTTTAAAAATCGGGAGCCCCTCCCGGAAAAGAGAAAAAACAATCAACCCCAGAACAATTACGGAAACAAGGGCAATTAGAAATAAAATATATTTAATAAATTTTTCTTTGGTATGTCTGTTCATTTTTTATTCCGCAATATATTTCCACTGCTTTACAATTATTTCAGACCGGCAAGTCTGATGTCAATTATTATCAACCTGTTTCTTCAACCATTTCTTGATTCGCTGATCTATTTTATCGCGTATTTTCCGGAATTTCTGCAACCTTTCGTTTTCCGGTACGTCAAAGGACGCAGGATCTTCAAAAAACCAATGAAGCCGGTTGCCGATACCGGGAAAAGTGGACGGACATTTTTCTTCCGCATCAGAACAAACAGTAATCAAATACCCAAAATGCATTTTACCCATGTACACATTTACATGCTTTGAGTATTGGTCACGCAGATCAATGCCGATCTCCTGCATGACTTCCCTGGTCAGAGGATTGATTTCCTGAGGTTCGATGCCAGCGCTGTAGACATCATATTTATCACCCGCATATTTTTTTAAGAATGCTTCCGCCATTTGACTGCGGGCGGAATTACCGGTGCACAAGAATAAAACCTTTATCTTTGCCATTTCTACCTCACATCAAAAATACTTTCACAACAATGTATTATTACGAAAAAATGTGAACTTACTAATTTTAGTTCATTATATATGTAAGGGTTGCTCTTTTTCAACAAAAAGGAATCTCTTGATTTTTTTAATCTTTTTCTCGAGACAAGCCCAAAAATCATCTCCTTGACATTGCTTGTCCCGGGAAACCCAACGGACTATGAGAGAATCGTTAAAAGTTATTAGGCTAAGCGATCCCCTCCCACCAGGGGGTCGCTTAATTTTAAGCATGTCATTGGGGAAAACTTCCCTTGGTTTATTTTGCCGCGATCGGCACAAAACCTTCTTTTTTCACAATCTTCTGGCCGGCAGGGCTTTTGAGGAACTCGATAAACCTGGCGGTTACACCCTGCGGTTCACCGTTGGTGTACATATAGAGTTCACGGGAAAGAGGATACTGTTTGGCTAGCGCCGTTTCCGCTGAAGCAACAACATCGTTTACCATCAATGCTTTAACGCTCTTGTTGAGATAGCCCATTCCCAGATAACCTATCGCATATCTGTTTTTCGCAATCGCCGTAACAATTGCACCATTTGATGCCAGCATCTGTGCTCGGGGCGTTACCTTGTTTTTCTTCATTACAAAATGATCCCAGGATTCAAATGTTCCTGAAGATGAATCGCGGGAAATGACGACTATTTTCAGATCATCGCCGCCTATTTCTTTCCAGTTGGTGATTTTCCCCTGATAGATTTGGCTCAACTGGTCGATGGAAAGACCTTTAACCTTGTTTTTGGGGTTAACTATAGGAATTATCGCGTCATAAGCCACGACGTGCGCTACCGGTTTGATACCTTTGGAAGCAGCGAGATTAATTTCTTCCTTCTTAATTTCCCGTGAAGAGTTGGCGATATTGGTGCCCTTATCAAGCAGAGCTTTAATTCCTTCACCGGAACCACCGCCGGAAAGTGATATCTGCACGCCCGGGTTGTCCTTCATGAAAGCTTCCAGTGCGGCCTGAGTAATAGGCAAGACGGTGGTCGAACCCTTAATTACTACCGACTCGGCGGCAAACGCAAAACCGGCCGTTAAAACAACCAAGGCCATACCGGAAATTATTTTTTTAACTATGCTGATCATCTTTTTTCCTCCATAATGTTATTTGCATGTAATATACACATGAAATATTACAATTTGATGACAGCATGATGAAGAAATAAAAAAACGGTGTAATGCTTTCGGGATCAATTCCACTTCCGCTTTAACCTTCATTGACTTTGTTTTCAGCGAATGTCATTGAATTTAATAATGATGTGAAGATTTGATGAAAAAGAGATGTACCACTCTCAGATTAATCCGGGCAAAAGACGGTCATTCCGAAAACGGCATGGGGAAATTAGCTGCAATAAATACGGCACTTTTTTTTAAACTGTAATCCCGGATTGCTTCTCATCGGTGAATTTGTAACCGATACCACGGACGGTCAAAACGTATTCGGGCTTTTCTTTATCTGTTTCTATGGCGGAGCGGAGCCGGCTGATGTGAACATCCACTGTACGTGGTTCTACAAAAGCCTCATCACCCCAGACATGATCCAACAGCTGATCCCGGGAATAGACACGTCCCGGATGACGGGTAAAAAACATCAGCAATTTCATTTCAGTAGGCCCCAATTCGATTTTTCGTCCTCCCATGGTTATTTCATATGATTGATAATCAATATGCAATTCCCGGAAATCAAAGATTTCCTTTTCACGGCTTTCATCTCTAAACGCCGACCGGCGAAGAACAGTACGAATACGGGCAATCAACTCCCGGACACTAAACGGCTTGGTAATGTAATCATCGGCTCCCATTTCCAGACCGACAACCTTGTCCACATCTTCACCCTTGGCGGTCAGCATGATAATGGGAATAGCCGCCGTTTCCGGTTTGGCGCGGATAATGCGGCAGACATCCAAGCCGTTGATACCGGGAAGCATCAAATCCAGCAGGATAAGATCGGGTGCTTTAAGTTTAACAAGCTGCAGCGCCTTCTCTCCGTCGTAAGCCCGAATAACAGCTAATCCCTCCTGCGCTAGATTATACGCGATAAGATCAACAATATCCTTTTCATCATCAACAACAAGTATTGTTTTAGACGGCATTTTGATTTCCTAAAGTAAACCTATAGGTGGTGATTTTCGCCAACATCAGCGCAATTGTCAAGAATTCTTCATCCAAGATTCGCCTAACTTAATATTATGGACTCCATCAATCCGTGATGGTTCAAAATTACGGCAGATGCAAGGACAACAATTATAGATTGTCCGGTGTACTTTAAGCCCTTTATAACGATGATCAAAATACCTCTTTGTTGCTGTGATCCAACTCTAACTCAGACAAGAATTTATCTGCGTACCTGTATCTTATGTCGGAAAATACTTTTCAGGAAATAAAAGCGCATACCACCCCTGAACATCGATTTTATCTGATGGGAATGAGTTCGCAAGAATAATCAAAATTGGCCGGCGGTTAATCAGGTATAACCTTAAGTACTTCATCACCGGGACGTACACGATCGGAAACCTTCACGCCGATGAAATCACCGACAACAGCTTTTTGCACCTGTTTGTTGTCAACCTCCATGGAATTGATAACATCGGTAAAATCGGTGGTGTGTCCGGAGAATTTAACACTGTCACCAACATTCAATTCACCAGCGGTAATTTTTACCGCAGCAACCGACGGCTTGGAAAAGAATTTAACTACTTCACCAATTTTTTGCTCTGCCATATTAACCTCCTTCTAGCTTATTAAAACTGAAGACCTTTCGGCTAAAAGCCTTTAAAAATCGGCCTTCAGCTAAATTTATGCACATTCACTTTCAAAGGATAACGCGGTGTCAAGGAGGAGGCTTCGGAGGCGTATTATACTAATACGTTGAGGAAGCCGACGACGATGACAACAAAGTTAGCCACAGAAAGTGGATGTGCAATAAATACATTTTTTGAGATTGAAATACAAGAATAAAAAAAGGCAGGGTATTTTCCCCTGCCTTAAGTATTTGCTGAATTTGAAGGTACAGCTTATTTAGCCGCTTCTTCTTTAACTTTAGCTTTTGCCTTGGATTTGGCTTTTTCTTTTTTCTTTCCATCGTCAATAAATTCCAAAATGGAAACAGGCGCATTGTCGCCGAAACGATACCCTATTTTCACTATCCTGGTATATCCTCCGCTACGGGTACGATAACGTTCCGAAAGTTCACCAAAAAGCTTGGAAACAGTAGCCTTGTCCCGAATAACAGACAGGGCCTGACGGCGTGCATGTAAATCACCTCTCTTACCAAGAGTAACCATTTTCTCCGCCAGCTTTTTTAATTCTTTTGCCTTGCAGTCTGTCGTACGAATACTTTCATGTTTAATCACGGAAGTAACCATATTACGAAGCATGGCTTCTTTATGGCTGGAAGTTCTACCCAGCTTTCTGCCCGCCTTACCATGATACATTGCTAATATCTTCCTTTCCTGACGATCAATAATCTACAATAAATAATATTTCACCGTTATCTTATTCGCTTTTTTCGTTCCATGGAGCAAAATCAAGTTTCATTCCGAAAGTAAGATTGTACTCGTTTAAAATATCTTTAATTTCGGAAAGCGATTTGCGGCCAAAATTTTTCGTTTTAAGCATTTCGGTTTCTGTTCTTTGCACCAGTTCACCGATTGTATTGATTCCGGCATTCTTCAAACAGTTGGCTGAACGCACCGACAGTTCCAGATCCTCAACCGACCGCAATAACACCTCATTGACATTGCCCTTTTCATCCTCCACTTCCGGTGGAATTTCT
Organism: Smithella sp. PtaU1.Bin162; assembly: GCA_002068015.1. Classification (GTDB taxonomy): domain Bacteria; phylum Desulfobacterota; class Syntrophia; order Syntrophales; family Smithellaceae; genus MVRV01. Next base: position 52,270 of record MVRV01000077.1, on the reverse strand, counting down.
TCATCAACTTCTTCAAAGTTGATGAAAACATCCAGCTGTTGCTTCAATATTTTCGCCGAATAGGCAATGGCGTCTTCCGGATTCAAACTCCCGTCGGTCCATACTTCCAGGACCAGTTTATCGAAATCGGTGATTTGTCCGACACGCGCATGGGAAACGGTATAATTAACTTTTTTAACCGGTGTGAAAATAGCATCGATATTAATCGTACCTTCGGGTTGATCGGGATCCAGTTCTTTTTTTGCCGGAATATATCCTTTACCCATTTTTACGACCAACTCCGCTTTAAAGGAAGCACCTGCCGACGACATCGTGGCAATGTAATGATCAGGATTTAATACCTCAACTGTTCCATCGGAGATAATATCACCGGCTTTGATAACACCTGGTTGCGACACGTCAATATGCACCACTTTCGTGTCAGCCGTCCCCAGCTTCAGACGCACTCCTTTTAGATTCAAAATTACGTCGGTCACATCTTCTTTAACACCGGGAATTGTGGAAAATTCATGTAAAACATTATCAATTTTAATCGATACAATAGCAGCTCCCCGTATAGAAGAAAGCAGCACCCGTCTTAAGGCGTTACCTAATGTAATCCCATATCCTCTTTCCAGCGGCTGAATGGTAAATTCACCATAAAACCGAGTATGTGTAGCTTCATCAACATCTATACGTTTGGGACGTATTAAACTTGACCAGTTTCTCTGCATAATTAACCCCACCCTTTAGCTGGTTTATAAAATTTTGTTTTTTACTTCGAATAAAGTTCTACTATGAGCTGTTCCGCAACCGGCATCGTTAAATCTTCACGTACCGGCAGCATTTTAATTGAAGCGCTGAAGTTATCTTTATCCAATGCCAGCCAATGCGGCACACCGCGACGGGCCACTGTTTCCATAGCTTCCAGTATCCGTGTGATTTTGCGGCTGCCCTCTTTAACGGTAATTACATCTCCCGTCCTCAGTAAATATGATGGAATATTTACCGGTTTGCCATTAACTAAAAAATGGCCATGAGTAACCAGTTGCCTTGCTTCGTCCCGGGAACTGGAAAAGCCCATACGGAAAATCATATTATCCATTCTTCTTTCCAAGAGCACGAGTAAATTTGTTCCCGTAATACCTTTTAATTGATCACCTTTATCAAAATACCCGCGAAACTGCTTTTCCAAAAGGCGGTACATTCTCTTGAGCTTCTGTTTTTCACGTAATTGAACACCATAATCAGAGTTTTGCTTCTTATGCGACTGACCATGTTGTCCCGGAGCATAACCCCTTCTTTCAAAAGCACACTTTTCCGAATAGCACCTGTCACCTTTAAGAAAGAGTTTTAATCCTTCCCGGCGACACAATCTGCATGAGGAATCCGTATATCTTGCCAAAAAATGCCTCCCTTATTACCCAATTATTATTCGTTATTTCTTATTTTACCCGATTAGACCCTGCGACGCTTCGGTGGTCTGCATCCATTATGAGGCACAGGAGTCACATCACGAATCATTGTTATTGTCAGACCAGCCAGTTGTAATGAACGTAATGCCGATTCCCGACCGGCTCCCGGACCTTTTATATAAACCTGCACTCTGCGCATTCCCTGTTCCTTGGCTTTGCGTACGGCATCTTCCGCCGCCATCTGAGCTGCAAAGGGAGTACTTTTACGCGACCCTTTAAAACCCTGGAGTCCGGCGGTTGACCAGGCAATTACATTGCCGGATAAATCAGTGATAGTTACAATCGTATTATTAAAAGTGGATTGAATATGTGCAACCCCGTCAGTAATATTTTTCTTTTCTTTTTTCTTACCTGTTTTTCTAACTGCTTTTACCATTTTTCCTCCGGATCAAAGTAAGTCCAATTACTTTTTCTTGCCAGCAATAGCACGTCTGGGCCCTTTTCTCGTTCTGCCGTTGGTATGCGTTCTCTGTCCTCGCACCGGCAAACCTTTACGATGGCGAAGTCCCCGATAAGCACCGATATCCATCAGTCTCTTAATCGACATGGATATATCACGACGCAGGTCTCCTTCAACCTTATGTTCTTTATCAATAATATTTCTAATTGCCGATATTTCCGAGTCAGCCAATTCATCTGTTTTTGTATCCGGACTGACACCCGAGTCTTTGAGAATCTGCTTTGCCTTCGTTGGACCAATGCCGTAAATGTAAGTTAAAGCAACTCCCATTCTTTTATTTTTGGGTAAATCAACTCCTGCAAGTCGTGCCACCTTATATAACCTCCCAATCTTTCACAAACTATCCCTGACGCTGTTTATGTTTAGGGTTTTCACAAATTACGCGCAAAACACCTTTTCGTTTAACAATCTTACACTTCTCACATATTTTTTTTACCGACGATCTTACTTTCACGCTCCCAACTCCTTATCCGCGTTAAAAAAATATTTATTTGGTCCTGTAGGTAATCCGGCCTCGTGTCAGATCATAAGGTGAAAGCTCTACAGTTACCTTATCACCCGGCAGAATTTTTATAAAATGCATCCTCATCTTACCGGAAATATGAGCCAATACCTTATGCCCGTTTTCCAGTTCTACCCGAAACATGGCATTAGGTAGCGGTTCAATGACCCGACCTTCAACTTCTATTGCTTCTTCTTTGGCCATACTTTGCTTTCTTCACGCTTCCCTATTCCATCACCCGAATAAAGAAATAAATTATCTCAATTTACTTAAAATGTCTGGCCCGTTATCAGTAATTGCTATCGAATGCTCAAAATGAGCCGACAGTTTTCCATCTTGAGTTACCACTGTCCAGCCGTCCGACAAAACCTTTACTTTATAATCACCCTGATTCACCATCGGCTCAATAGCCAGGATCATGCCGCTTTTCAATTCAATCCCGCGACCTTTTTTCCCGAAATTAGGAATTTGCGGTTCCTCGTGCAGGTTTCGGCCGATACCATGACCCACGAAATCCCGCACCACGGAATAACCGGCCGCTTCCACCGTTAACTGTACAGCAGCAGATATATCTCCCAATCTGTTGCCGTCGTTGGCCTGTTTGATACCGGCATAAAGGCTCTCTTCTGTTACTTCGATGAGCTTGAGAGCCTCGAGAGATACATCTCCTACCGGCAATGTTATGGACGCATCGCCGAAAAAACCTTTGTAACAAACACCAAAATCCAAACCAACTATATCGCCTTCTTTCAACACCCGCGCAGAAGGCATTCCATGGACAACCTGATCGTTAATCGAGGTACAAAGTGAATGGGGATAACCCCGGTAACCTTTAAATGCCGGTTTGGCACCCCTTTTCTCAGCAATTTCCTCGGCAAACTTGTCCAATTCTCTGGTTGTTACACCCGGTTTTACTTTTTCTCTCAGCTTACTTAAAACCTCGGCAACAATATAGTTACTTGCCCTCGCTTTTTCAATTTCTTCCGGAAGTTTTAAAATCAGCATTTGTTACCTTCAGGAAAATTTGTACTAACGCCTGCGGGCAATGTGACCTTTCTTCATAAATCCTTCGTATTGCCTTGTCAATAAATGTGACTCCACCTGGCCGGCGGTATCCATTGCCACTCCAACAACAATCAACAGCGACGTTCCCCCGAAGTAAAAGGGTATATTAAATTGCGTAATTAAAATACTGGGCAATACACAAACGGCAGAAACATAAATAGCACCGCTAAAAGTCAATTTTTCCAGAATATCCTCAATGTATTCAGCTGTCTTTTTGCCTGGTCGTATTCCCGGGACATATCCGCCGAATTTTTTCATGTTTTCTGCAACATCATCAGGCTTAAAAGTTACCGCCGTGTAAAAAAAGCAAAAGAAAAAGATAAAAGCAACATATAACAATTCATAACCTAACCTGCCCGGCATCAGATACTCGGATATATCTTTCATCCATCCTTGCGGCGCGAAATTTGCTATCGTCGCCGGAAACATAATTACCGACGAAGCAAAGATCGGCGGAATAACTCCGGCCGAATTTATTTTCAGCGGCAGATGAGTTGTCTGTCCTCCATACATTTTACGTCCGACAATTCTTTTGGCATACTGAACAGGAATACGGCGCTGCCCGGCTTCTACAAACACTATGGCAGCAACAACCGCCACCATTAAAATCAATATAAATAACACAACCAGGAAATGTAATTCACCGGCGACATATAAATCCCAGGTACTGACAATGCCCGCAGGAAGGCGGCAAACGATACCAGCAAATATTATTAATGAAATACCATTACCAATACCTTTTTCCGTAATCGTTTCACCAAGCCACATGATAAAAGCAGTACCGGCAGTAAGTGTTATGACTGTCATAATTATAAACGACAGTCCCGGCTGTAAAACAATCGGCGCACCGGAAGGACTCGCCATATGCTGCAAGCCGTAAGCAATACCGAATCCCTGAATTACACTTAGAATAATTGTACCGTAACGAGTATACTGAGTAATCTTTCGGCGTCCGGTTTCGCCTTCCTTGGAAAGCCGCTCCAGATGGGGAATGGCTACAGTCAATAATTGCAAAATGATCGAAGAACTGATGTAAGGCATTATGCCTAAAGCAAAAATAGAAAATGAGCTTAAAGCACCACCGGCAAACATATCCATTAATCCCAGCATCGAACCGCGCGCCTGCTCAAAAAAAGCCAATAACGCGGCGTTATCAATGCCCGGCGTCGGAATAAATACGCCAACCCTGTAAACAGCCAAAAGAAGAAATGTATACAAAATTCTTCTTTGCAATTCGGGAATTTTAGAAACGCTGCCCAGTCCTTCTAACAAATTACATTACCTCTTCTATTGAACCACCGGCGGCAGTAATTTTTACTTTTGCCGCCTGGCTGATCTTTGCTATTTTGATCGTCACGGGAAAATCGATTTCACCTTTAGCCAATATTTTAATATTATCAGTTTTTTTCTTTACTATACCGCTTTTCAGAAGAGACGCCTGATCAACTACCGCTCCCTTGCTGAATTTACGGCATAAATCGGCCAGATTTACCGCAACAAATTTTTCGCGGAACGGATTGCGAAAACCTCTTTTGGGAATTCTGCGGGAAAGCGGCATCTGACCACCTTCGAAACCGGCGCGTACTTTACCACCGGAACGCGCTTTTTGCCCCTTATCTCCTTTACCTGCCGTTCCTCCCTGACCGGAAGCATCGCCACGACCAACGCGCTTTCGATTTTTTCTCGCACCAACCGGAGCTTTTATTGAACCCAAATCCATATACTACTCCTTTGACTCTTCCACAGAAACTAAATGAACAACCTTACCTATCATACCGCGGACCTGCGGAGTATCAGCTAAAACGACCGTCCTGTTTAATTTTGTAAGTCCCATACCGCGTAAAATTTTTCTCTGTTTTTCCGGACGACCAATTTCACTCTTCACTTTTTTAACTTTTAATATATTGCCCACTTTAAGCACCTCGCCGAATAATTAAATAAAATTACTTGCCTCTTTGCGCAGAAATTTCCGCCGGATCCTTTAATTGGCAAAGGCCTTCGAGAGTGGCTTTGACTAAATTGTGCGGGTTATGGGAGCCTAAGCATTTGGTTAAAATATTGTGCACACCGGCAACTTCCAAGACAGCTCTTACTGCACCACCGGCAATTAAACCAGTGCCTTCCGAAGCCGGTTTTAATAAAACCTTACCCGCTCCATAGCTGCCCATAACTTCGTAAGGAATTGTTTTTCCGACAACGGCAACTTTTACCATGTTCTTCTTGGCCATCTCCATTCCTTTGCGAATAGCTTCCGGCACTTCATGAGCTTTGCCCAAACCGGCACCGATCATACCTTTGCCATCGCCAACAACAACTATAGCACTGAAACGGAACCGCCTTCCTCCCTTGACAACTTTTGCCGTTCTATTTATGGCAATAACTCGGTCCAGGAGCTCCACATCTTTCAATTCTTTGTTATCCAACGATTCTTCCCTTATCACGTGTATTGAATAAATTTAAAATTTAAGACCATTTTCCCGCGCGCCATCAGCCAAAGCTTTTACGCGGCCATGATAGAGAAACCTTCCCCTATCAAAAACAACTTTATCCACACCCAGAGCATTTAGGCGTGACGCAATCAACTTTCCCACTTCTCCGGCAATCTCTACCTTCTTCTTGCCTTTGATTTTTTGAGCTAAATCTTTACTCAGAGTGGAAGCCACAGCCAGGGTAGTTCCCTGAACATCGTTAATAGCTTGAGCATAAATATGTCTATCCGACCGGAAAACGGAAAGACGCGGTTTTTCCTGTGTTCCGGAAATTTTGCTCCTTACTCTTTTTTCTCTCTTTTTTCTTATCTTAAGTGTCTTCTTGGAAGCCAATGTTCCACCTCTTTACCACATATTAAATTTTACTATTTATTACTTAGCCGCTGATTTCCCCGCTTTATGCCTGACGTGTTCACCCGCATATTTAATACCTTTACCCTTGTAAGGCTCCGGTTTTCTCAATGCACGAATTTCCGCGGCAACCCTGCCCACCAATTGTTTATCAATACCGGAAATAGCGATTGCGGTTTGCTTATCCACTTTAACATCTATCCCCTTAGGAATAGGATATTGGACCTGGCTGGAATATCCCAAAGCGAGCTTTAATGTGTTCCCGGCAACTTCAGCACGATAACCGACACCGGATATTTCCAGATTCTTTACAAAACCTGTACTGACACCGGTCACCATATTGCCAATCAAAGTTCGGGCCAAGCCGTGATAAGACCGGGCAATTCTTTCATCCGATTTTCTCTCGATAACCAGGTTACCATCACCCAATGTCATGCTTATACCTTCCGGCAATCTCGAAGAAAGAATTCCCTTGGGACCTTCTACCTTAACAATACCGGCATTCTGGCTGATTTTAACATTTTTAGGAAATGTAACCGGTTTTTTACCTATTCTCGACATGAACAAGCACCCCTGCTTAATATCATTTATTTCAATTTCAACTACCAAACATTACAAATAACTTCACCGCCGATATTCATCTCCCGAGCTTCCTTATCCGTAATTACTCCACTGGAAGTCGACAGAACGGAGATCCCGTAGCCGTTTAATACGCTGGGAATATTTCCGGCATTGACATATACGCGCCGTCCCGGTTTACTGATTCTTTTTATATCGGTAATTACGGTATGCTTTGCATCAGGATATTTAAGAGTGATTTTCAGCATCGCATAGCCCTTGTCATCCTTTACATTATCGTAACCACTGATATAACCAGCTTTTTTTAATACTTTAGCTATGTTCATATTTATCTGTGACATATGAACAAGAGTACTCTTAAAACGAGCCTTATTAGCATTCCTAATTCTAGTAAGCATATCGGCAATAGGATCAGTCATCCCCATGCTTTTTCTCCTTAAACCTCAAAATTTACCAACTCGATTTTATTACACCCGGAAGTTCTCCCTGGAGGGAAAGTTTCCGCAAACAAATTCTGCACATATCAAATTTCCTGTAATATGCCCGCGGCCGACCGCAAATCGGACAACGGTTATATTCCCGGACCGAAAACTTCATCTTCCTTGTCGCTTTTATTCTTAATGACTTCTTCGCCACACCAAATTCCTCCGGATATTACTCAATTAATTCTTAAATGGTACACCCATCAGCTTTAATAACACCCTAGCTTCGGCATCTGTCCTCGCCGTCGTTACGATAGTGATATTCATTCCCTTGACTTTTTCTACTTTGTCATACTCGATTTCCGGGAAAATAATTTGCTCCTGCAAACCCATGGAGAAATTTCCCCTACCATCAAACGAATTAGAAGGTATCCCGCGAAAATCTCTTACTTTAGGCAAAGCAACATTAACGAGACGGTCAAAAAATTCATACATAATTTCTTTTCTTAAGGTAACCGAACAGCCAATCGGCATGCCTTGCCGCAGTTTGAACGTCGCAATGGATTTTTTAGCCTTGGTTACAACTGGTTTTTGACCGGTAATCATGGATAACTCTTGCACAGCGCTATCAATAATTTTTACATTGGAAATGGCTTCACCTAAACCCATGTTGATGACAATTTTCTCCAGCTTGGGCACCTGCATCGGATTTTTATATTGGAATTCCTTAATCAGCGCAGGAACAACATTTTTTGTATAATATTCTTTTAATCTTGCCATTTTTATTAACCCACATTAATTGCTTCATTGCATTTACTGCAAATACGCACTTTTTTACCGTCTTCCAGTATTTTGTTTTTTATTCGCACGCCAGCGTTACATTTACTGCATAACAACGCAACTTTCGAAACATGCAAAGACCCTTCTTTTTCCACTATTCCACCTTTAGTCTTTTGGTCCGGCTTTTTATGTTTCTTAATGAAATTGATTTTTTCGACGACGATCCGGCTTTTTTCAGGAATAGTTTTCAGTATTTTTCCCGTCTTACCTTTATCCTTACCGGCAAGAACTTTAACCATATCCCCTTTTTTCAATCTGCTTAAGCTCATCTTCTTCCTCTTCAAAACAGGCTTACAAAACCTCTGGTGCCAAAGAAATAATTTTCATAAATTGTTTTGCCCGCAATTCCCGGGCAACCGGCCCAAAAATTCTTGTTCCTATTGGTTCCATTGCGTTAGAAATCAAAACGGCCGAGTTGTCATCAAATTTTAAATACGATCCATCCGGCCTTTTCACTTCCTTAACGGTACGTACGATGACTGCCTTCATGACGTCACCTTTTTTAACTTTGGAATTCGGGATTGCTTCCTTTACTGCAACAACAATAACATCCCCTAAACTAGCATACCGGCGCTTCGATCCACCTAATACTTTAATACAAGCTACTTTTTTGGCGCCGGAATTATCCGCAACATTTAGTATGGTTTGCATCTGAATCATAAATAAAACCCCATTAAAACAACCCGCCTCTCGAGGCAAGTTCTCTTATTTTGCCCTCTCCAGAATTTCCAGCATGCGCCAACGTTTTTCCTTGCTGATCGGACGCGACTCAATAATCAGAACGGTGTCTCCCGTTTTGCACTGGTTTTGTTCATCATGAACCTTGTATTTTACATGTTTGCGCACATACTTATGAAAGGTTGAATGCTTCACTAAACGTTCTGCCTTAACCACAACAGACTTATTCATTTTAGTGCTTACAACCACTCCCCGAATAGTGCGCTTATTTCCTTGCTCAGCCATGTTAACTTGCAGCCTCCTTTTCCTTCAGTACCGTATTGATGCGGGCAATATCCTTCCGCAGACGGCCGAGTGTTGCAGTTGACTCCAACTGGCCTGATGCATGACGTATCCGCAGTCTAAAAATTTCTTCCACTAATTCACTATTTTTTTGTTTGAGTTCACTTATACCAAGATTTCTGATTTCCTTAATTTTCATCAGATATCTCCCTTGCGAAAAATTTAGTAGCAATCGGCAACTTGTGCGTTGCCAGACGAAAAGCTTCTTTAGCCACTTCTTTGCTTACACCTTCCATTTCATAAAGAACCGAACCAGGTTTAACCACCGCCACCCATGCTTCCGGGGCTCCTTTTCCTTTACCCATACGAGTTTCAGCCGGTTTTTTGGTGATCGACTTATGAGGGAAAATCCTAATCCAGATCTTACCGCCACGCTTGACGTATCTGGTCATGGCAATACGAGCTGCTTCAATCTGTCTGGCCGTAATCCAGCCGCATTCTGCCGCCTGCAATCCGAAATCACCGAAAGACAGCGATGCTCCCCTTGTCGCCTTGCCTCCCATACGGCCTTTCTGCAGTTTTCTGTATTTCACCCTTTTAGGCATTAACATAATCTAAAACTCCTGTTGCTCTTTACAACAAAATTCCGTGATTTACTACCAACCGGGATAAACAAACCGGTAAAATTTACTGTTTATCGTTTTTTGTAGGTAATACTTCTCCGTGGAAAATTAAAACTTTAACTCCGATCAAACCATAAGCTGTATGAGCTTCAATAAATCCATAATCAATATCCGCCCGCAGAGTATGCAATGGCACTCTGCCTTCCCGGTACCATTCCGCACGGGACATCTCCGCTCCACCCAGTCTGCCGGAACAGTTAATCTTAATGCCTTTGGCTCCAAATTTAAGAGCGTAACCAACACATTTTTTCATTGCCCGGCGGAAAGCAACTCTTCTTTCCAATTGCATGGCCACATTTTCCGCAACAAGCTGGGCATCTACTTCCGGTTTACGTACTTCTAAAATATTTATAATAATTTCAGCCTGTGAAAACTTTTCGATTTCAGCCTTCAGCTTTTCAATTTCCGAGCCTTTTTTACCGATAATTACACCCGGTCGGGCTGCATAAATATTCACTTTCGCCTTATTGGCGGCACGTTCAATCTCAATTTTTGAAATACCGGCATGATAGAGTTTTTTCTTGAGATATTTTCTGATCTGCAAATCTTCATGCAACATTTCACTATAATTTTTGTCGGAAAACCACACCGACTGCCACTTTTTAATAAAGCCTAAACGTAATCCTACCGGGTTAACCTTCTGACCCAATATAGTACCTCCTTACTTTTCATCCAAAATAACTGTAATGTGTGAAGTCCTTTTTTTGATCCCTGCCGCTCTTCCTTGCGCCCGCGCTCTAAAGCGTTTCAGTGCCGGCCCCTGATCGACAAATATTTCCTTAACGTAGAGAATGTTTTCATCAATGCTGGGATTTTGCGCCGCATTGGCAACGGCTGATTTAATAACTTTAGCCACTATTCCTGCCGCATATTTTCTGGTGTAAAGAAGAATATTTTGTGCTTCCCGCACTTTTTTTCCCCTTACTAAATCCACCACCAATCTGACTTTTTGCGGTGACATCCTGATATATTTTACAACTGCTTTCGCTTCCATACTTATTCAACCTCAAACGTATCCGCCGGAGCGTAAGTTTTATTTGCGGACTTTCGTTTTCCGATCACCCGAATGTGAGTAAAAAGTCCTAGTCGGTGAAAACTCGCCAAGCTTATGCCCCACCATGTTTTCCGTCACATAAACCGGTATAAATTTTTTACCGTTATGAACTGCAAATGTGTAGCCGATAAGTTCCGGTGTTATAGTTGAACGCCGCGACCAAGTTTTAATTACATTTTTGGTTCCTTCAGCTTCCATCTTGCGGACCTTGGTAAGCAATCTTTCTTCAATATACGGACCTTTTTTAATCGAACGTGCCACGCCTTTTTAATCCCTTCTCTTCACAATATATTTATCTGTTCTCTTGTTTTTCCTGGTTTTATGCCCCTTTGTCGGAATACCCCATGGAGTACAGGGATGACGACCGCCTGACGACTTTCCTTCACCACCACCCATCGGATGGTCAATAGGGTTCATCACAACGCCACGAACATGGGGTTTTTTGCCCAGCCATCTTTTTCTGCCTGCTTTACCGATGCTGATATTTTCATGTTCATTATTACCCACCTGACCGATTGTCGCCATACACTCAATGAACACTTTGCGCACTTCACCTGAAGGAAGCCTTACCTGTGCATAATCACCTTCTTTGGCCATAAGTTGTCCATAAGCGCCGGCAGACCGTATCAACTGTCCACCACGGCCTATTTTTAATTCAACATTATGAATAAGAGATCCCAGAGGAATGTACTTCAAAGGAACCGCATTGCCCGGTTTGATATCTGCTTTATCACCACTGATAATGATATCACCTACATTAACTTGCGCAGGGGCAACGATATATCTCTTTTCACCATCGCGATAATTCAAAAGAGCAATTCTTGCCGTTCTATTAGGATCATATTCAATGGAAGCAATTTTGGCCGGTATGTTTATTTTATTGCGGCAAAAATCGATTACACGATATTTTCTTTTGTGCCCACCACCAATATATCTGGCGGTAATACGGCCATAACAATTGCGGCCACCGGTTCTTTTTAATGGTTTTAACAGGCTCTTTACCGGCTCGGAAGAAGTGATCTCTTCAAAATCGGAAACACTTTGAAATCTTCTTCCAGCTGATGTCGGTTTATACTTAATAATTCCCATTATTTTAATCCTTAACTAATTCCTTATACACCTTCAATAATCTCTATGCGGTTACCGGCGGCAAGAGTCACAATTGCCTTTTTCCAGGAACTTTTCTGCCCCATTATCCGGCCCATTCTTTTCTTTTTCCCCAGCACATGCATGACGCGGACATCTGTGACTTTAACTTTAAAAAGTTTTTCCACAGCTTTGCCAATTTCCACCTTGTTGGCTTTCCGGTCGACCTCAAAACAATACTTATTCGATTCATCCCGGGCCACGGTGCTCTTTTCCGTAACCAGTAATTTTCTAATAATCTGATGTACTTCCATTATGACAGCAATGCTCCCTCAATTTTCTTTACAGAGGGTTCAAGAAGGACCAAATGTTCAAAATTTAAAACATCATAAACATTAATACCCTCTGAACGAATCATTTTAATGTTTTTTATATTCCGTGATGATTTTAACAAAACTTCATTTTTATCATCTAAAACAAAAAGTGCTTTTTTAAAACCAAAGAGATCAACAACATTCTTAAATGTTTTGGTACTGATTTTTTCCATGGGAAAATCTTTCAGTATCACCATTTTATCCTCTTTGAGTTTCATGCTCAGTACTGAAATCAAAGCTTTTTTCCGTATTTTCTTGGGAACGCTGAAAGCATAATTCCGGGGATGAGGACCAAAAACAATTCCGCCTCCTCGCCAAATAGGTGATCTCGTTGTTCCCACGCGGGCACGTCCAGTACCCTTTTGCCGCCATGGCTTTTTCCCCCCGCCTCTGACATCAGACCTGGTTTTCGTGGAAGATGTCCCGGAACGACGAGCCGCCATTTGCATTTTGACGACATCATACACAACCGCTTCATTGACTTCAGCGCTAAAAACAGCGTCATTTAAATCAACTTGCGAAACTTTCTTTTTTTCAATATCAAAAACATCTGCCACTGCCATTTCTCTAACTCCAGATGTAACTTATAAACTTATTTTTTTGGCTTGCTTAATCAAAACAAAACCATTTTTACAGCCGGGAATCGAACCTTTTAACAAAATTAAATTCCTGTCCGGACGAACTTGCCAAACTTTTAGATTTTGTATTGTTTTACGGACATCGCCCATATGCCCACCCATTCTTGTACCTTTAAAAACACGTGACGGATCCGCACTGGCACCGATGGAACCGGGGGCACGATGGAACATCGAACCATGAGTAGCGCGACCACCGCGGAAACTGTGTCTCTTGACAACCCCTGCAAATCCTTTACCCTTAGATGTGCCGATAACATCAACAAAATCGCCCGCCTTAAAAATATCTGCGGTAATTTCCTGACCAACTTCGTATTTTCCGTCATCTGTCTTGAATTCTTGAAGCTTACGGAAGAATCCTTTATTGGCTTTATTGAAATGGCCTTGTAGCGGTTTTGTTACACTCTTTTGCTTTTTACGACCATAACCAAGTTGAATAGCATCGTATCCTTCCTTGCTTTTGGTCTTTACCTGCACGACAACGGACGGCTCAACTTCAATGGCGGTAACACCAACAGCAGCGCCATCATCATCAAATACTTGAGTCATTCCCAATTTTTTTCCAATGATTCCCTTGTTCATCATTTTCCATCTTTTCAAGAAATATAAAGCCAATAATCTCCGTTTTGGAGAATGGCAATGATTTTACACCATCTCCCTGACACCCGAATCTAAGCCTACGCTTTTATTTCGACATCCACTCCGGCGGATAAATCCAGTTTCATCAATGCATCCACCGTCGCTTGTGTAGGTTCGACAATATCAATCAGTCGCTTATGGGTTCTGATTTCAAACTGTTCACGGGATTTTTTATCTACATGCGGTGAACGGTTTACGCAATATTTGTTGATTTCCGTAGGAAGAGGAATAGGACCGGCAACACGTGCACCGGTCCTTTTTGCCGTTTCAACTATTTCTTCAACAGAGCGATCCAGTAATTTATAGTCGTAAGCGCGGAGACGAATTCTAATCTTTTGGTCTTTCATTTATCGGATAACCTATTCTCTGTTTCTATTCAATAATCTTGCTTACGACGCCGGCGCCTACTGTTCTACCGCCTTCGCGAATAGCAAATCTTAACTGTTCTTCCATAGCGATAGGGGTAATCAACTCTATCCGCATGTTAACATTATCACCAGGCATAACCATTTCCACACCCTCCGGCAGAGTTGCTACACCGGTAACATCTGTTGTCCGGAAATAAAACTGGGGACGATAACCGGAGAAAAATGGAGTATGGCGGCCACCTTCTTCTTTTGTCAGTACATAAACAGCTGCTTCAAATTTTGTATGCGGAGTAATGGAACCGGGCTTGGCAATAACCTGGCCTCTTTCCACTTCTTCACGCTTAATACCTCTTAAAAGCAAACCGACATCGTCACCGGCGCGGCCTTCATCCAGAGTCTTACGGAACATCTCGATTCCGGTAATAACTGATTTGAAAGTCGGACGAATACCGATGATCTCCACTTCATCACCAACTTTGGCTATGCCTCTATCCACACGACCCGTTACAACCGTACCACGTCCGGAAATCGTGAAGACATCTCCCACAGGCATAAGGAAAGGTTTTTCTACATCACGCTTGGGCTCGGGAATATAATTGTCAACTGCATCCATCAACTCCCAGATTGATTTTGCCTCCGGTGCATCGGGATCATCAGCTTCCAGAGCTTTAAGTGCCGAACCGCGGATAATGGGAATACTGTCGCCCGGGAATTCGTACTGATTTAAAAGTTCTCTTAATTCCAGTTCAACCAGATCAAGGAGTTCGGGATCATCAACCAGATCCACTTTATTGAGATAAACGACAACGTATGGTACCTGAACCTGACGGGCAAGGAGGATATGTTCACGGGTCTGCGGCATGGGGCCGTCGGATGCGGCTACGACAAGGATAGTTCCATCCATATGGGCGGCGCCGGAAATCATATTTTTGATATAGTCGGCATGGCCCGGGCAATCAACGTGAGCATAATGCCTTTTTGCCGTCTCATACTCCACATGACAGATGTTAATGGTAACGCCTCTCTCTTTTTCTTCCGGTGCATTATCAATAGAGTCAAAAGGCCGGAACTCCGCAAAACCTTTTTTGGCCAATTGTTTGGTAATCGCTGCGGTCAATGTGGTTTTACCATGGTCTACGTGACCGATTGTTCCGATATTTAAATGCGGCTTAGTCCTTTCAAATTTTTTCTTTGCCATGTCCATCTACCTCCTTAACTTTGAATGGTTATTTATCCTGTCGTTTAATTATATACTTTTTTAAAATTTATAATGGGCAAAAGCTTTATTTGCTTCAGCCATTTTATGCACCGCTTCTTTCTTTTTAATCGAGCCCCCGCGATTATTGGCTGCATCAATTAATTCACCAGCCAGTTTTTCCCGCATTGTTTTTTCCGTACGTTCCTGTGCGTTGGTAATCAACCAGCGAATTGCCAGCGCCGTGCGCCGGGCAGGAACAACTTCCGTCGGCACTTGATAAGTAGAACCACCAACACGTCTTGACTTAACCTCAATTACCGGCTTAACGTTATTCAATGCTTTTTCAAAAAGCTCCACGGGTTGCTCTTTTGCTTTTTTTTCAATGATGTCAAAGGCGCCATAAAGAATACTTTCTGCGGTACTCTTCTTGCCACGTTTTAACAACGAATTGACAAATTTTGCAACCATCTTATTATTGAACTTGGGATCGGGTAAAACATCCCTTTTTTCTATTTCCCGTCTTCTTGGCATTTAAATATCTCCGTCTAACTTGGCTTTTTCGCACCGTACTTTGATCTGCCCTGTTTACGATCGGCAACTCCAACAGCATCAAGTGTACCGCGAATAATATGATACCTTACACCAGGCAAATCCTTAACTCTGCCGCCGCGTACCAGCACAACCGAGTGCTCCTGTAAGTTATGGCCGATACCGGGAATATAGGAAGTAACTTCATAACCGCTGGTGAGACGAACTCGAGCTACTTTACGCAAAGCGGAATTTGGCTTTTTGGGCGTCGTTGTGTAAACTCTGACACAGACGCCGCGTCGTTGAGGTGACCCCGCCAACGCCGGTGTACTTGTTTTTTTCTGTATTTTGGCTCTGCCTTTGCGAACCAACTGACTTATCGTCGGCATTTTTCCTCCCGATCTAACTTTTCCTGCAATTTTTCAAGCAGTAACAAAGCGTTGCTAACTATCAATTCAACGCTCAGATGTCAAGCTTTTTCTCAGTTTTTTTTAACTTTGTTCAACTTTTAATTCAGTATCTTGGTCCTCGACTTGAATACCCAGTTTACGGTACATAACAAGACCGGTACCGGCCGGTATCAAACGTCCCATGATAACGTTTTCTTTTAATCCTCTTAGATAATCCGTCTTACCGGAGAGAGATGCTTCAGTAAGAACTCTTGTCGTTTCCTGAAACGATGCCGCAGAGATGAAACTCTGCGTGGAGAGTGACGCTTTAGTAATACCCAGAAGCAGAGGTTCACCGATTGCCGGACGACCACCCTGAGCAATAACCTTATCGTTTTCTTCCTGGAAACGGTAACGCTCAACCTGCTCATCAGCAATAAAGGCGGTATCGCCCGAATCAGTCACTCGAACCCGTCTCAACATCTGTCGCACTATAACTTCCATATGCTTATCGTTTATCTTAACACCTTGCAAACGATAAACTTCCTGAACCTCATCGACTAGATATTTGGCCAGTTCTTTTTCGCCCTTAATCGCCAGCAAATCATGAGGATTGTTCATGCCGTCCATCAATGCATCGCCGGGAGTGACACGATCCCCTTCCTGAACACTGATATGTTTACCCTTAGGAATAAGATATTCTTTTTCTTCACCAATTTCGGGGGTGACGATTATTTTACGCTTGCCTTTGGCATCTTTACCATAAGATACAACTCCGTCAATCTCACTGATAACGGCAAAATCTTTCGGCTTACGAGCCTCAAAAAGCTCGGCAACACGCGGTAAACCGCCTGTAATGTCCTTTGTTTTAGTCGTTTCACGCGGAATTTTGGCAATAATATCACCGGCACGAACCTCATCTCCTTCAGAAACAACGATATTAACGCCAACGGATAAAAGGTAACGAGCCACAGAGCTTGTGCCCGACAGTTTCGCTGTTTTACCTTTAATGTCTTTAATCGAAACGCGCGGTCTTAAATCGCCACCTTTGAATTCGATAATTACTTTACGCGACAGACCGGTGACTTCATCAACCTGCTCTTGCATGGTTTTTCCTTCAATGATATCACCGTACTTAATTGTACCATCCACTTCCGCCAGTATCGGTATGGAAAAAGGATCCCATTCCGCAATTAACTGTCCTTTTTTAATTTTACTATTATCGGCTACTTTCAGATGAGCACCGTAAGGAACAGTGTATTTACCGCGGCTGCGTTGTTGTTCATCCAAAACATGCACTTCACCGTGGCGGTTCATGACAACAAAGTCATTTTCTCTGGTTTTAACCGCATTTAAATTAACAAACCGGACCATTCCGTCATGGCGCGCTTCCAGCGTGGAATGCTCGTCAAATTTGGCCGTACCACCGATATGGAATGTTCTCATTGTCAATTGCGTACCAGGTTCACCAATGGACTGCGCCGCAACAATACCGACGGCCTCTCCGATATTCACCAGATGACCATGTGCAAGATCTCGACCGTAACACATAGCACAAACGCCGTGCTGCGCCCGGCAAGTCAGAACTGATCTGATATTGACTTGTTCAATACCGGAATGATCAATTTTTTCTGCCAAAGCTTCGTCAATAACTTCATTGGCATGCACAATAACTTCACCGGTAAAGGGATCTTTTATTTCCTGCAGTGCAACCCGACCTAATACACGCTCGCCCGCAGTTTCAATGATTTCTCCGCCTTCCATCAGCGCGGAAACATAAATGCCGTCAACCGTTTCGCAATCCCGCTCTGTAATTATGCAGTCCTGGGCCACATCGACCAATCGGCGAGTCAAATAACCGGAATTAGCTGTCTTTAAAGCGGTATCGGCGAGCCCCTTACGGGCACCGTGAGTGGAAATAAAGTACTGGAGAACAGTTAATCCTTCGCGGAAGTTCGCCGTAATCGGCGTTTCAATAATTTCTCCGGACGGCTTGGCCATAAGTCCTCGCATACCAGCCAATTGTCTTAACTGAACTCCCGAACCCCGGGCACCCGAATCGGCCATCATGTAAATCGGATTGAAACTTTCGACTCTGCGTTTCTTACCTTCAGAGCTGGGCAGTTCTTCGGTACTGATCCCGGTCAGCATTTCCGAGGCGATTTTTTCCGTGGATTGCGCCCAGATATCAATAACTTTGTTGTAACGCTCACCGTCAGTGATCAAACCATCCATGTATTGTTTCTGAATCTTCAGAACATCCTTTTCAGCCTGGGAAACAATGTGCTTTTTATTTTCCGGAATAATCATATTGCCTACAGCAAAGGAAAGTCCGGAAATAGTCGCATATTTAAACCCTAAATCTTTGAGCCTGTCAGCCAGAAGAACTGTAGTTTTATCGCCGCATAATCTGTAGCAATGGTCAATTAAATTAGCCAGTTCCTTCTTATTCATTAACTTGTTAATGGCGTCAAAAGAAATCTCTTGGGGAACTATTTCGGAAAGAACAACTCTTCCTACTGTTGTTTCTTTTAATTCCGCATCGATCCGCACTTTGATTTTAGCATGTAAATCAATCGCCCCGGCATCAAGAGCACAGCGGACCTCTTCCGGGTCGGCAAAAGCCATTCCTTCGCCTTTCACTCCATTTTTAGCGCGAGTGAGATAATAAATACCCAATACGATATCCTGGCTGGGAATAATAATCGGCTTCCCGTTGGCAGGAGAAAGGATATTGTTGGTCGACATCATAAGTACCCGGGCTTCTGTCTGGGCTTCAATGGAAAGTGGCACATGAACAGCCATCTGATCGCCGTCAAAATCGGCATTAAAAGCAGTACAAACCAGAGGATGTAAACGGATAGCCTTGCCTTCAATGAGCACTGGTTCAAAAGCCTGCATACCCAAACGGTGCAGGGTCGGTGCGCGATTCAGGATGACCGGATATTCGCGGACAACTTCATCGAGAGCATCCCATACCTCCGCTGTTTCCCTTTCCACCATCTTCTTGGCACTCTTTACTGTTGTAACATATCCCTTATCCAAGAGGCGGTTGTAAACAAACGGTTTAAAGAGTTCCAGTGCCATTTTCTTGGGCAAACCGCACTGGTGGAGTCTTAGGTCCGGACCTACGGTAATGACGGAACGACCGGAGTAATCAACACGTTTACCCAGCAAATTCTGACGGAAACGTCCTTGCTTGCCTTTGAGCATATCCGACAGAGATCTAAGAGGTCTTTTATTTGTACCGGTTATGGCCCGACCGCGGCGACCATTATCAAAAAGAACATCTACCGCTTCTTGGAGCATCCTCTTTTCATTGCGGATAATAATTTCCGGAGCATTTAATTCCTGTAAGCGCTTTAAACGGTTATTACGGTTAATAACACGCCGGTATAAATCGTTAAGATCTGATGTGGCAAACCGGCCGCCGTCCAACGGAACCAGAGGGCGTAAATCCGGTGGAATAACAGGAAGAACCGTAAGGATCATCCATTCCGGCTTATTTCCCGATTTACGCAACGCTTCAACAACCTTCAGCCTCTTAACCAGTTTCTTCTTCTTTGTATCAGAGACCGAACTGACAACCTCCGCCCGTAATTCTTCATAGAGCTTTTCCAAATCAATTTCTTCCAGAAGCTGTCTTACCGCTTCGGCGCCGATACCGACAACAAAGCCGTTTTCTCCGTATTGTTCACGATATTCACCGTATTCCTCATCGGTAAGCAGCTCTTTCTTTTTGAGTGGAGTCTCTTTAGGATCTAGAACAATCCATGACTCAAAATAAAGAACTTTTTCGAGTTCCTTCAGCGATAAGTCCATGACATTGCCGATACGGCTGGGAAGGCTTTTTAAGAACCAGATGTGGGCAACAGGAGTGGCTAGTGTAATATGCCCCATTCTTTCTCTGCGGACTTTGGATTGAATAACCTCTACTCCGCACTTTTCACAGACTACGCCCCGGTGTTTCATGCGCTTATAGCGGCCGCATAAACACTCGTAATCCTTTACCGGCCCAAAGATTTTAGCACAAAACAGTCCATCCCGCTCCGGTTTGAATGTCCGATAATTTATTGTTTCCGGTTTCTTGACTTCACCATGTGACCAGGAAAGAATCTTTTCCGGCGAGGCAATGGAAATTTTCATGGCATTGAATCTAACGGGATTTTTTGGCTTTTCAAAATAGCTGAAAACGTCTTCCACAGCTTATCTCCTGTACGATTAAAAACTTAAATAAAATTTATGCGTCAATTATTCTTCTTCAACTAAATCCACATCCAGCCCAAGACTCTGGAGTTCTTTTACCAATACATTAAAGGACTCCGGCAGCCCCGGCTCAAATGTGTGTTCACCCTTGACGATGGATTCGTAAATTCTTGTCCGGCCCGTAACATCATCAGATTTAACCGTAAGAAATTCCTGCAAGGTATATGACGCACCATAGGCTTCCATCGCCCATACTTCCATTTCACCCAGCCTCTGGCCGCCGAATTGAGCCTTACCGCCCAAGGGCTGCTGGGTTACCAGTGAATACGGTCCTATGGAACGAGCATGAATTTTATTATCGACCAAATGGTGTAGTTTCAACATATATATAATACCGACTGTAACTTCCTGATCAAACGGTTCACCGGTTCTTCCATCAAAAAGAACCGCTTGTCCTGATTGCGGTAATTCCGCCCTCGTCAGCAAATCTCTAATCTGACTTTCCGGACAGCCGTCAAATACAGGGCTTGCCACCAACATTCCCTTTTTCAGGCGATCGATAAATTTTTTCGTATCTTCGGCGGAAGCCTGGTCAATGAATTTATCAAAATCAGGTGTAGAGTAAGTTTTTTTCAACTCGCTTTTGACATGGTTAAGGTTATTATTTTTTTCTAAAAGTTCATTAAGGCCTTCACCAATCGCTTTTGACGCCCAGCCCAAATGTGTTTCCAAAATTTGTCCGACATTCATACGCGAAGGAACGCCCAGAGGATTCAAAACGATATCCACGGTAGAACCATCGGCAAAATAGGGCATATCTTCTTCGGGAAGAATCCTGGACAAAACGCCTTTATTACCGTGCCGCCCGGCCATTTTATCACCAACGGAAAGTTTTCTTTTGATGGCAACATAAATTTTAACCATCTTGATCACACCAGGAGGAAGTTCATCACTGGCCTTGATCTTTTCCAGCTTTTCTTCAAACCGCGCCCGGACGAAATCAATTTTACGTTCGAGGGCGGAAAGCAAATTATTTAACTTTTCTTCTGAACCATCATTTTCCGCAAGCGTAATATCTTTCCAGTAAGTGAAAGGTATAGTGGACCAAACTTCTTTCGTAATTTTATCACCCTTTTTAAGAAGGATTTTCTTTTTGGCATCAATTACTTTTGCCGCTACGGTCTTGCCAATAACAAGCTTGGTTATATCTTTCCTGACTGTTTCCGCAAGAATTCGAATTTCATCATCTCTATTTTTTGTTAATTGCTCAACGGCATCCGACTCAATCGCCTGTGAACGTAAATCTCTTTCGGCACCTTTGCGAGTAAATATTTTAACATCAATAACCGTACCTTCTACTCCGGGAGGTACGCGTAAAGATGTATCACGAACATCGCTGGCTTTTTCTCCAAAAATTGCCCGGAGAAGCTTTTCTTCGGCAGACAGCTGGGTTTCACCCTTGGGAGTAATCTTTCCGACAAGTATATCACCTGGTTTCACCGAAACACCTATGCGCATGATTCCGCTTTCATCCAGATTCTTCAGTGATTCTTCCCCGACATTGGGAATATCCCGTGTAATCTCTTCCTTGCCCAGCTTGGTATCACGGGCCATCGTTTCAAACTCTTCAATATGGATTGAGGTATAAACATCTTCTTTGACAATCCGTTCACTGACCAGAATCGAATCTTCATAGTTGTAGCCGCCCCAGGACATGAAAGCAACCATAACGTTGCGGCCTAAAGCCAGTTCACCATTGTCCGTCGCCGGTCCATCAGCAAGAATATCTCTCTTATGGACACGGTCACCAATATCCACTATCGGTTTCTGGTTGAAGCAGGTATCCTGATTCGAGCGTTGATATTTTGATAGAGTATAAATATCAACCCCCGTATCGATACCATCTTCTTCGGGGTGATCAGCTCTTACAATTATTCTGGAAGCATCAACACTCTCGACAACCCCTGCCCTTCTGGCCGCAAGTACTGCACCGGAATCACGGGCAACAACTGCTTCCATTCCCGTACCGACCACAGGCACTTCGGGACACATGAGCGGCACGGCCTGTCTTTGCATATTGGATCCCATCAGCGCCCGGTTAGCATCATCATGCTCCAAAAACGGAATCAGGGCGGCCGCCACGGAAACGAGCTGATTGGGCGACACATCCATCAATTTAATATCTTCCGGTTCCACCGAAATAAAATCGTCACCCTTTCTGACAGAGATTAATTCCTCAACAAACTTACCGTGTTTATCCAAAGGACGGTCGGAAGGTGCTATAATCAAATTTTCTTCTTCAATGGCCGTCATAAAGCGGACTTCATCCTGCACACGGCCATTCTCCACCATTTTATAAGGGGTTTCGATGAAGCCGAACTCATTAACACGGGCATAAGTACTGAGCGAAACAATCAGTCCGATATTCGGACCTTCCGGTGTTTCCACCGGGCAAATACGGCCATAATGGGTATTATGAACATCGCGTACTTCAAATCCGGCCCTTTCTCGAGTTAAGCCTCCTGGTCCAAGGGCGGATAAACGTCGCTTATGAGTAATTTCCGAGAGAGGATTTGTTTGATCCATAAATTGCGAAAGTTGACTGGAACCATAAAACTCATTGACGACGGCAGAAACCGGTTTAGCATTAATCAAATCATGCGGCATCATTGTTTCGATATCCTGCAGACTCATTTTCTCTTTAATGGCTCTTTCCATTCGGACCAAACCGATACGATACTGGTTTTCAATAAGTTCTCCGACTGAACGTACACGGCGGTTTCCCAAGTGGTCGATATCGTCAACACTGCATTCCCCGACTCCATTCTTTAAATCAATAAGATATTTAACCGCCGCCAGGATATCGTCATTGCGTAAAATTGTAACATCCGTAGAGACATTCAAACGCAATTTGTAATTCATCTTCGCGCGGCCGACATCCGACAGGTCGTAAGTCTCCGATTCAAAGAAAAGACTGTTGAAAAATTTTGTTGCCGTATCCGGAGTAGGCGGATTACTGGGACGCAGTCTACGATATATTTCCAGAACTGCATCTTCAGCCGTATCAATCTTATCCATTAACAAAGTATCGCGAATGGAAGCATTATCCAAATCTTCATCCAAATGGATAAATTTCAATTCGGGAATACCTTTTTCCTGCGCGATTGCCAAACCATTAAGAGGCAGTTCTTCGTTACAATGGAAAACAATTTCTCCAGTTTTGGGATCGCGAATATCAGAAGAAAGAATCTTACCGGCAAGATCACCTTCTTTAATGGCAATACGATTTATACCGGCATCCATTACTCTTTTCAAAAGAGGTTTGGTTAATTTACGCCCTTTTTTGACTATGGTTTCACCACTTTTGCTATCCTTGATATCCTCCGGTGCTTTCTGGCCAACCAGAGACTCGTCAACGGCAAAATAAAGTTTTTCCCCTTCAATCGCTATCTTTTCAATACTGTAAAAATAATTCAGGATAAATTCATTCGAATTGCCCATTGCCTTAAGCAGGATAGTGACGGGCATCTTGCGGCGGCGATCTATCCGCACATAGAGAAGATCTTTGGAATCAAACTCCAGATCCAGCCAGGAACCTCTTATGGGAATGACCCGGGCGGAATAAATTAACTTGCCGCTGGCAACTGTTTTTCCTTTATCATGATCAAAAAAGATACCGGGCGAACGATGCAATTGGCTGACTATTACCCGCTCCGTTCCATTGACAATGAAGGTACCATTTTCCGTCATGAGCGGAATTTCGCCGAAGTAAATTTCCTGTTCTTTAATATCGCGTATTGGTTTTGTTTCAGTTGCTTCCTTACCCAATTTGCCTTCCGCAAGACGATCGGTATCAAAGACAACGAGCCTCACGACAATTTTTAAAGGAGCGGCATAAGTCATGCCTTTCTGAATACACTCCTTTACATCATACCGGACATCACCAATTTTATAACTGACAAATTCCAGAGAACATTTCCCACTGAAATCAGAAATGGGAAAAACACTCTTAAAAGCACCTTGCAGACCGAAGTTTGCCCTTTTAGCCGGCGGCAAATCCTTCTGCAAGAATTTTTCGTAAGATCTTGTCTGGATTTCAATTAAATTAGGTATATCCAGTGCTTGTTTTACTCGGCCAAAATATCTTCTAAAATTGCCCATAATATCCTTAAAATAATATATTACAGATTATTATTTAATCTCGACTGTTCCACCAACTTCTTCAATCTTTTTCTTAATATCCGCTGCTTCGTCCTTGGAAACGGCTTCTTTTATCGGCTTGGGCACACCTTCAACCAAATCTTTAGCTTCTTTCAAACCTAAGCCGGTAATAGCACGAACAACTTTGATTACTTGAATCTTTTCCGCACCAAAGCCGGTCAGAATGGCGTTAAATTCGGTTTTTTCTTCAACCGGTGCGGCGGCGGCGGCACCAGGTGCGGCTCCGGCAGCCATCATCATCGGAGCGGCGGCGGAAACACCAAATTTTTCTTCCAGTTCTTTAACTAAAGCGGAAAGCTCCAGTACAGTCATACCTTCAATGAATTTTACTACATCTTCTTTTGTAATCGAATTTGACATTTTTCTATCCCTCTCTGTATGTTTTATTAATTTAAAGTCTTTTTCCTATCACAATAGGCATTGAGCACTTGCACAAAATTTCTCGGTACGCCGGACAACACTGTTACGAGTGATGTCGGCACCGCTGCCATGACAGAAACTAATTTTCCAAGCAGAACTTCCCTGCTGGGCAACTCCGCCAAAATGTTAAGATCGTTTTTGGTTAAAAGCTTGCCGTCCAGTACACCAACTTTGATTTCCAATTCCGGATTCTTCTTGGCAAAATCAATAAGAACCTTTGTCGGTCCTACCGGATCTTTATAACTTAAAACAACGGCCACCGGCCATTTGAAATGATCGGCAAGTACGCTGAACTCTGTTTCCTTAGAAGCAATACCCAAAAGTGTATTTTTTACAACTTTCAGTTCAGCATTGGACTTGCGCAACAATTTCCTCAAGGATTCCATCTTCTCGACATTCATCCTGCTGAAACCGGTCAAAACACCAAATTTAGCCTCTTTGAGTTTCACCTGCAGTTCGGATACAATTTGCTCTTTAGTTCTCCGATCCAATATGTCAGCCTCCTTTCCATGATTATTTTACTTCTGAGGCCGGAGAATGCAGCCACATACAGAATAAAAAACGGTAACCTTACCTAATCCGATTCCCGTTTCTTAAAATTGTTTACCTTAACAAAATAAAGTAACTCTTTTTATTCTACGAGTCTCGGCAGGCCTATACCATTTAAACTTCCGTACCTGCTATCTTCGACCTTTTATATTAAACCGTTACATTTCAATTATGTAGCGCTCTTAATATCGAGCGGATCAATCCTCACACCGGCACCCATTGTGCTGGAAAGAGAAATGCTTCTAATATAAATTCCTTTGCTTGCGGAAGGTTTTAATTTGATAATTGTCTCCAATAAAGCCTGAACATTTTCCTTTAATTTTTCAGCGCCAAACGAAACCTTTCCCACAGGAGAATGGACGATACCGGCTTTTTCCACCCGGAATTCAACTTTACCGGCTTTCAGCTCCTTTACTGCTTTGGCCACTTCAAAAGTTACCGTACCGACTTTGGGATTGGGCATTAAACCGCGTGGACCTAATATTTTACCGATCTTTCCGACAGCGCCCATCATATCAGGGGTGGCGATAACACGGTCAAATTCAAACCAGCCACCTTTTATTTTTTCAATAACCTCGTCATTACCTACTAAATCGGCACCAGCATCAAGGGCTTCTTTTTCCTTTTCACCCTTGGCAAAAACCAACACTCTGACCGATTTACCAAGGCCGTTGGGCAAAACAACACTTCCCCTGACCATCTGATCGGCATGGGCAGGATTGACACCCAAACGAACAGCGGCATCCACTGTTTCATCAAATTTGGCGCCTGCCATCGACACAACCATCTCTGTAGCCTCTTTCAACGAGTAACGCCGAGCGGGCTCAACTTTTGCTTTTGCTGCTAATATGCGCTTGCCTCTTCTTAACATGATAAAACCTCGTTTTTATTAACTTGCAATTTCAATTCCCATTGACCTGGCCGTACCGGCAATTATTTTGATGGCGCCTTCAATATCTACGGCATTCAAATCGTTAATTTTTAATTCAGCTATTTCTTTCACCTGTTTGGCTGTAACCGTCCCCACCTTTTCCCGCTTAGGATCAGCCGCTCCTTTGGCAATTTTCGCTGCCTGTTTTAGCAGCACCGAGGCCGGTGGCGTTTTGGTAATGAATGTAAACGATCTATCAGCATAAACGGTAATAACCACAGGGATTATCATCCCTTCCTGCTTTTGTGTCAAGGCGTTATACGCCTTGCAAAATTCCATAATATTAACTCCGTGCTGCCCTAACGCCGGACCGATTGGCGGAGACGGTGTCGCCTTTCCCGCTTTAATCTGCAATTTAATACTTGCAATAACCTTTTTTGCCATAATGATCACCCTGATTTATGAATATTTTAAACTGATTCAATCTTTAAGAACCTTGAATTACCTGAATAAAATCCAATTCCACCGGTGTCGGACGGCCAAAGATGCTTACAATGACACGCAGTTTACCTTTTTCCGGCCTTACTTCATCAATAACACCGTCAAAATTAGTAAACGGCCCATCAATTATCTTAACATGGTCACCAACATCAAATTTAAACTTCGGTTTAGGTTTTAATGTTCCTTCATCTATCCTGACTTTTAAGTTTTCGACATCTTTATCCGAAATCGGTGACGGCTTATCTTTACTCCCGATAAAACCGGTCACTTTCGGTGTATCCTTAACAATATGCCACGTTTCATCATTCATTTCCATCCGGACAAGAATGTAACCGGGAAAAAATTTGCGCTTGGAAGTTTTCTTTTCTCCCGAAATCAATTCCACAACGTCTTCTTCCGGAATCAAAATATCGGAAAAATAAGCCTGGGCACCTGCCAGTTCAACCCGTTCCTGCAAGCTCATCTTTACTTTGTTTTCATATCCCGAATAGGTATGAACAACGTACCATTTAAAAGCCATTTTGCTAACCTAAAATTAATTTAACCAGTTTAGCCAAACCAAAATCAACTATTCCGAAATAAATCGCCATGATGAAAGAGATAACTATTACCACCAACGTGGATACCGCTGTTTGCTTGGGCGCCGGCCAAGTAACCTTTTTAAGTTCAGCCTTGGCTTCACTTAAAAATTGCATTATCTTTTGCATCAGTAATTTGATTTTTTCCATTTTTCAAATCCTTGTAAAAGGAAAACTGGCAGGCCAGGAGGGACTTGAACCCCCAGCATCCGGATTTGGAGTCCGGCGCTCTATCCATTAGAGCTACTGGCCTGTTTGCTTTTCATGCCAATTTTACTTGGTTTCTCTATGTAATTTATGTCCCCGGCAAAACTTACAGTATTTTTTCATTTCCAAACGGTTTTGCATGGTACGTTTATTTTTTGTTGTTGTATAATTTCTTTGCTTGCACTCGGTACAAGCTAAAATAATATTGTTTCGCATAACCCTCCCTTAAGCCGTCGTCAAACAATAACTTAATATAATCACCGGTATACCGGGCACTAACGAAATGGTCGTTTCGTAACTACCCCTAACTGGAGCCCACGACCAGGATTGAACTGGTGACCTCATCCTTACCAAGGATGTGCTCTACCAACTGAGCTACGTGGGCACAATAGTTGAATCTTTCTACTTTAACTTAAAAAAGCTTGGAGCGGGAAACGGGATTCGAACCCGCGACCCTCAGCTTGGAAGGCTGACGCTCTAGCCACTGAGCTACTCCCGCTAATTTACACTTTATAAGTCATGGTGGAGGGGGGAGGGTTCGAACCTCCGTAGGCTTCGCCGGCAGATTTACAGTCTGCTCCCTTTGACCGCTCGGGAACCCCTCCAGTAATACTTTATGGAGCTGGCGATGGGACTCGAACCCGCAACCTGCTGATTACAAATCAGCTGCTCTACCGATTGAGCTACGCCAGCAAATCCCTTTTCTTGTTTATCTTTTAATATCAAATACTTACAATTTTACAAACAAACGAACAAAACCACACATCAGTGCGAATTGCCGACTCTAATTTTTATGGTTGTGTTTGTCAAGTAAATTTTTATTTTAACGAGAAAATAATTTCCGGATTTGACAATTGACCGGTTAATCCATATCGCCAAAATAATCTGCGGAAAAAATATAAATTTCTGTTTCTTTATCCATCCAGGCCTGTGGTGGCAAACCAGCCTTATAACACGTTTCCTTAAGAAATGTTTCCCTGTCCCAGCCATATTCTATTGCCACTTGTGGCAGAAGCAGTCCGGAATTATAACCCCGAACAATATATAAGCCATGTTTTCCCACCTCAATGACATTAATATCATCTATTCGCTGCAGTGGGCTCAATACGGAAATTTCCAAAGATAAATCTTTAAACTCTTCCGGTTTCAATGACGGAAATCGGGGATCGTGAAAGGCAGCGGCTACAGCCATTTCCTGTACAGTTTCCCAGAGTGGTTTTACTGCCTTGATATAGCCAATGCAGCCCCGCAGATGACCTCTTTTTTTTAAGGTAACAAATGCACCTCTTTTTTCCTGGAGAGTTTCCGAATCGACTGATATTTTAGGGAGGTTTTTATTGTTGAGTCTGCCGGCAATTGTTTTTTTTACAATATCCAGAAGAACTTCTTTTTCTTTTTCCGTTAATTCCATATTAAACTCCTCTTATGCATAAAAAACAGCCGCAGCATATCCAACCACGGAACTTTTATCACCCGTCACATCTCCTGAATTGGCATACTTGAGCAGTTGCGCTTTCGCCGCGCCCATGCGTCCGGCCGTAAGTATGGCAACGGCCATAGGACCGCCGCCGCAAGCTTCACAAATATCACTATCCAAGCTCTTCAACAAACCGGCAGCGTCGCCATCCTGCAAATGCTTTAAAGCGACCGCATCCATCTGTGCGGCTGATGCATAATTATGAAAATGTGACAGATCGGAACTGCCTACAATCAAAATTTTTTTCCCCCGGGCAGCTTGATAAATCGCCGCAGCCAGATCATAACATGTTTCCACTCTTTGATCTCCCATCACCAGGGGAACAAAAGAAATATTACCTAAAGCAACCTGTAAAAAAGGTAATTGAATTTCCACAGAATGTTCCTGTAAGTGGGCAGCCGGAATATCGTTAACGACTTTACTGAATTTCTCAATATCCTCTGCTAAATCTTCCGCGACTGAAACTACTCCTAAAGGTGTTTCATAGCCGCCTTTACTGAATACTGATACACCGGAAAAAGCAACGCGATGACTGGGCCCCACGACAACAACGGCATCGTACTTTTTACCGCGAACAAGTTTATAGGCATAAGCCGCCACTTGTCCGGAATAAACATAACCGGCATGAGGTGCAACAAGTCCTACTATTTCTCCTTTAACTTCAGCATCAGCAGCCTGAGAAAAATAATCTTCAATATCCTTTCTCAAAACAGACGGTTTACCCGGATACCAGGAGCCCGCTATAACCGATTTTCTAATAGTTTCCATAGGGCATCTCTATTTTGATGAGCAGACCAATTGCGAAATCATTAACATCGAGATCCCGAAAAGCTTTGCTTTCGGGATCAATTCCACTTACACCTCAAACTTCGCTACGCTCGTTTTCAGGAACTGTTTTTGTCTTAAAACGCCAAACCGGTCCCTGCGGCATATCCATTACTTCAACATTTAATTCGGCAAGCTGAGACCGCAAAAGGTCCGCTTCCTGCCACTTGCCTGCCTTGCGGGCCGATTCTCTTCTGGCAATTAATTCCAGTACTTCTTTAGAGGTAGGACGCACTTCAAAATCAACTACAGCAATGATTTCATTGATGCTTTTCATTGCCTCCAGAATTTTGCAGCTGTCAGACTTACTTATCATTCCCTGGTTTAAAGGAGCATTTATTTTACCGATAAAATCAAAAAGCACAGCCAAAGCCCCGGCAATATTCAAATCATCATCCAGTGCTGCGGCAAAACCATTTTTAAGATCGTAAATCAGCTGATCCACATCTGCATAACCATTTTCTTCATTATTGACCGCACTCAACCTACAAATAAACATATCGATTTTTTTAACATTATTCCTCGCGGCCACCATTGCCTCTTCCGAATAATTGAGCGGTTTACGATAGTGTACTCCCAGAAGAAAAAACCGCGCATCCCGGCCGGAATAACCTTTTTGGAACAATTGGGATAAAGGCAGGGCATTATTGAGCGACCGGGACATTTTTCTGCCGGCAACCATAACCAGCTCGGCATTAAGCCAGTAATTAGCGCCGTTTTTCCCGGAAAGCGACTTGTTGATGGCCAGAATATTTTCGCAATGAGGAAAAACTTCATCCACTCCACTTATATGAATGTCATAAAGTGAACCCAGGTATTTATGAGAAATTGCCGCACATCCTATATGCCATCCCGGCCGGATATTTCCCCATTTCGTTTTATAATATACGCCTCTTTTCAATTCTCCCAGGCTTGCTCTCTTGAGAAGGGCAAAATCCATAGGGCTGTCTTTTTCATAATCATCGAGGTCAATTGTTTTAGTCTGTCTGGTTTTATGCAAATTCACATTGGAAAGAAGTCCGTAATCCGCTAATTTTGATATATCATAATAAACCGAATGTAATTTTTCGTAGGCATAATTTTTATCAACTAATTTTTCAACTATTTTGAACATTTCATCACTGTTATCGGAAGCTTTAACATAAACATTATCATTCCGAATGTTCAAAGATTCCATATCATGTAAAAACACCTGCAAATATTTGTTAGTATAATCCTCAAGTTTCATGCCTTCCTTCTCGGAACCTTTAACAGATTTATCAGTTAAATCAACAATATCCACTATGTGTTGAACATTGTATCCCTGATAAGTCAAATATCGGTGGACCAAATCGGAAACAACGAGGCGGCGGTAATTACCCATATGCGGCGCATCATGGACAGTCGGACCGCACGTATGCATGAGAACTTTTCCGGAATTAACCGGTTTAAAGATAGTCTTCTGGCGTTTCAAAATATTGTAAAGACTTAACGCCGACGATTCCTCTTTGACTGCAAATAACTCCGTACTTAAATATCTTTCGCCGCTGTCGGGTAAAATAACAACCATCAGGCCTTCCTGCACCTGCATTGCTTTTTGAATGGCAACAAACATCGCTGCGCCGGAACTCATACCGGCCATAATCCCTTCTTCACGGGCAAGCCGGCGTGCCATGGTAAAGGCATTTTCATCCAGAATATTGACCTTTTCATCCAGGCGATTCTTATCAAATATGCCCGGTCGATAAGACTCCCGCATATTTTTCAAGCCCTGAATTTTATGCTTCAAATATGGTTCCACGCCGACAATTTTAATCTGCGGATTTAGTTCCTTGAGTCTTTTGGAAATCCCCATGGCCGTGCCGGTGGTTCCCAAGCTTGCCACAACCATTGTTACGGCACCGTCCGTCTGCTCCCAAATTTCCTGAGCCGTACCGTAATAGTGAGCGGAAACGTTGTCTTCGTTATTGAACTGATCCGTACCGAAATATTTAGCGGGATTTTCACGCAGCATCCTATATGCCACTTCAATGGCTCCGTCTGTCCCCTGAGCTGCCGGCGTAAAAATCAATTCAGCTCCCAAAGCACGTAGAATCTTTTTCCGTTCCTCACTTGCCGCCTCCGACATAGTCAGACACAGCTTGTATCCTTTTGCTGCGGCAATCATGGCCAGACCGATTCCCGTATTGCCGCTTGTAGCCTCCAGTATGATTTTATCAGGGGTTAACTCTCCTCTTTCTTCCGCCCTCTCTATCATGAACAAAGCAGTACGATCTTTGATCGACCCACCGGGATTGGCACTTTCTATTTTTGCCATGATCCTTACCTTTTTATTGGGATTGAGTCGGTTAATTTCAACAAGAGGCGTATTACCGATACCGTCAAGGATATTTTTATAAAATTTATGCATAAATTAACTTTTGAATATCAAGACCACAGTATAGTTTTCTCTGTTAAACGTGCTGTTTATAGGTTATGAAACAACCGGAAGCTAGCTGTCCATCTTAGGAACAGGAATTTTAATAAACTGAACACCTTCTTCTCGCAAATTGTCGTCTTCCTGAGGAGTAGTAGTTCCCCGAATGTTACGTTTTTCTTCTTCTCCAAAATGAATCTTTAAGGCAACTTCGGCAAATTTAGTACCCACATCTTCAAAATTTTTATCTATATATCGATGCAGCATTCGCAGAACTTTTTCCGGAGAAATTTCCTTTTCTTCCGCCTTACCGACATTTCGGGAGTCTTTACCCATAATCGTTATAGAAGAAGGAATAATATCAACTCCACAACTATTACATATTGGACAAGCCACAAGTTTCTGCGTTTTCTGCTCAGCAAAGGCCTCTCGGTCTTTAAACCAACCGTCGAATTTATGGCCATTTTCACATTTTAAGTCGAAAATAATCACTTTATTCACCTGTTCATTAAAAATGAGTTTTTATTTTAGCATGCCGTAGTGCAAAAAACAATTAATGACATAAATTTCGAAGAAAAATAGCAACTGCGTGCACTGACAAATCACATTGTTAGTGATATTTTATAAATCGAATAAAAAAAAGTGGACATTTAGAAATAAATTTTATATCGTCCGTGCCACGTCGGGATGTGGCCCAGTTTGGTAGGGCACTGCGTTCGGGACGCAGGGGTCGCGCGTTCAAATCGCGCCATCCCGACCATTTTTATTCCCGAATCAGCCAACAACAGAGGCCATTTTAAAGATCGGCAGATACATAGCGATAATCATACCACCGACAATACCCCCCAGGAAAACCATCATCACCGGTTCCAAAAGCGATGTCATTGCCTCCACTGCCGCATCAACTTCGTCATCATAAAAATCAGCAATCTTGCTGAGCATTGTATCCAGAGCTCCTGTCGCCTCACCAACCGCAATCATTTGCACAACCATTGGTGGAAAAATACCGGTCTCCGTAAGCGGCTCGGCAATTGTCCGTCCTTCACTGATACTCTGGCGGGTTTTTATTAACGCGGCTTCAATCACAACGTTGCCGGAAGTTTTGCTGACAATATTCAAACCTTCCATAATCGGAACACCGGAACTCATCATAGTGGATAGCGTCCGGGAAAATTTGGCAACAGCAACTTTTTTCAAAAGCGGCCCGAAGACAGGTGATTTAAGGATCAGGGTATCCAATGTCCAGCGTCCCTTTTCCGTTTTACGGAATCTGTCAAAAATTATATATAGTACAACTAAAATACCGCCGGCAATCCACCAGTAACTCTGTGCCATTTCACTGGCATTAACCAAAAACTGCGTCGGTCCGGGCAATTCACCCCCCATCCCCTCGAACATTTTTTTAAACACGGGGATAACCTTGAGAAGTAACAGGGTAACAACACCAACGGAAATAACAAGAACGGCAGCCGGATAGGTCATTGCTCCCTTGACTTTACTTTTCAACTTCATTGCCTTCTCCATATACGCGGAAAGCCTTCCCAATATAACATCCAGAATACCGCCTGCTTCACCGGCAGCAACCAGATTGACAAAAAGTTCATCAAAAATATTCGGATATTTCCTGAGCGCATCCGTTAGACTGGCACCGCCTTCTACATCCTCCTTGACTTTTTTTATGATCTCCTTGAAAGTTTTGTTCTGTTCCTGTTGAGCTAATAAATCCAGACATTGGATAAGCGGTAAACCGGCATTAATCATTGTGGAAAAAATACGGCAAAAAACAACGATCTCTTTTTCTTTAACTCCTGCCTTTAAGAAAGGTAAATATTCAGAAAGGTCTTTAGGCTTCTTTTTGACTTCAACCGATTTAAATCCCTGTCTGCGCAACAGCCCGCGAACTGCC
This sequence comes from Smithella sp. PtaU1.Bin162, assembly GCA_002068015.1. GTDB lineage: Bacteria > Desulfobacterota > Syntrophia > Syntrophales > Smithellaceae > MVRV01. The sequence continues at coordinate 18,038 of MVRV01000077.1, read as the reverse complement.
AGTTCATCGACGCCTTCTATTTCTCCCTTTTTAACTTCGTTTTTTCTGGTCGTGCCTTCCCAAATAAAAACCGGCATATCTAATTATCCTTTCTATATCGGGATGATATCAGTCAGAATTATCATAACCTATATTCCATGTTAATTCAACCAGTTAAATACAAAAAACAAAAACCCGTTTTATCCGGTAATCCGCTAATTTACTTCACACAAAGTAAAAATTCTTCACACACCGGTTTTAACTTTCTTTTGTCCCTTCTTTTATCCGAACGCGCTGGCTGAATATCTCATAGCTGATAATACCCGCAGCTACAGACACATTCAGGGAATCGAAATTTCGCCCAAGTGGAATGGATAATAGAAAATCGCATTTCTTCTTAATCAAGGAACGGATTCCTTTTGCTTCTCCACCCAAAACTAAAGCCACATTACAATTAAAATCCATTTCCTTTAAATTACCGCCTTCATGCGCAGAAGCACCAAAAATCCAGAACTTTTTTTCTTTTAAATAATCAATGGTTTGCGCAAGATTAGTCACTCTGACCACAGGCAATTGTTCGGCACTGCCGGCAGAAGCCTTGATTACCGCCGCAGTAACCGGCGCAGCACGATCAACCGGTATAATCACCCCGTTTGCGCCCAGACAATATGATGTTCTGATGATTGCCCCCAGATTCTGGGGATCCATGATGCTGTCGAGAATTAAGACCAAATCAAAATCGGATGATGCACTGCGATTTATCAGTAAATCATCCAGGCTGGAATACGTAAATGTCGGCCGTAAACCGGCAATACCCTGGTGTTCGTTACCGCCGACCAGTTCATCCAGATACTGGCGGGGATGAAATTCCACCGGAATATTTTTTTGCCGGGCAGCCTCAACCAGATCCTTCAGGAAAGATCCTCCTCTGTTCGAAGCTATAATTATTTTTTCCAATCCCGTCTGCTGCTGCCGGAGGAGAACTTTTATCGGGTTTATGCCGTAAATTACTTCCATTCCCTGTTCTCACTCTCCATTAACAAAAGATACGTGAAATATTTACAGTTGTTATTACTATTTTGATAATTTTCCACGGCATTGCGACAATCCCATACCGCGTCCTTCAGTGTTTTCTTTTATTAATATACCATTCTCACCAAAGGTAAGGGCGTAAAAGAAATCGCCGTCGCCACAGTTATAATGCCATATTTCTCCCTTATTAATACAAACTCCCGTTTCACGATGATGTTCCAGGCAGGACTGTTCTTTATTAGTTGGCTCACCGCAGATGGATAATACTTGAACTTTATTGTAACCTGTCGTAACCAAGTCATTACCACAACGAAATGCCCAACCGCTATCGGCAATAACAAATATTGCAGCACCTATAGTAAACAAAAGTAATATAATTTTTTTCATTTCTTTTTATCTAATCAAGGATATTAAAATATTTACTTATAAAAATATATTTTTGCTACTTCAGTAATTATTACCCAGTAGTCATTCCTTCGGAAATTTCTTTAACAATTTGTTCACAGGCGGCCAGCGGATCGGTTGCCTGGCGAATCGGTCTGCCTACAACTATATAATCCGCACCGAGTTTCACTGCTTCCGTGGCGCTCAATGTTCTTTTCTGATCATCTTTTACAGGTTCCCGAGAGCTGCGAATTCCCGGCGTCACAATGATAAAATCATTACCCAAACCGGAGCGCAATTTTACAATATCCTGTGCCGAAGCAACGACCCCGGATGCACCGGCTGCATTGGCGAGAGATGCCAGATGCAGAACCTGGTCATTGGTATTTTTTGCAAATCCGATTTCCTGCAGGTCGACGTCATTCAAACTGGTCAATACGGTAACCGCGAGAATCACCGGTTTAACCAGGCCGTCTTTTTCAGTCAGCGTTTCGACAGCCTTCACTGTATCCCGAATCATTTTGCTGCCGCCCGACGCATGCACGTTAAACATGTCGACACCCATTTTAGCGGCAGCTTCGGCAGCGCGGGCAACCGTATTGGGAATATCATGAAACTTAAGATCCAGGAAGACCCGCTGATTCTTCTGCTTGATATAATCGATTATTTTCGGACCGGCAGCCGTAAATAATTCAAAGCCTACTTTAAACATGCCCACATGGCCGGAAAGAATGTCAATCCAGGACACGGCTTCGTCGTAGCCCGCGGCATCAAGCGCAAAGATTAATTTATCGGCAGCCTCACTATTCGAGATATTCTTCATCGCCGATAAACTCCGTATTATCAGGTATTGGTTTGAAATCTTCCTGCGTCCCTTCCAGATATTCCGGATGGGCATAGGTAACCTTACCGGCGGCAATTTCACGCAGTGCCAGCACGATTTCCCTGTTTTTACTTTCCATCAGTGGTTTTGCTCCCTTCAATAAAAGGCGGGCTCTTTTTGATGCCAGAGATACAAGACCGAATCTTGTTTTGGCAACCATTAAGGAATCTTCTACAGTAATTCTAGCCATATCTTGAAAAACCTCCCTGCAAGTGCTTTTTATTTTTTATTCATAAATTGCTTAATTTTAGCCTGTAAATGGTTTCTTTTACATCTTTGAGCAATATAAATCGAGATCAATTGTTTGGCGGCTGTTTCCAGATTATCATTAAAAATCACATAATCATACCACGAAATTTCTTTCAATTCACTTTCCGCCTGGGCATATCTTGCCCGAATAACAGCAGGTGTTTCATGGCCGCGTTCCTCCAACCGTTTGAGCAGTTCCGCCCGCGACGGCGGAAGAACAAAAACAAATATACCCCGGCGGAATTGCTGTTTTATTTTTTTTGCACCGCGCGGTTCAATGTCCAGTAAAACGGCTTCTCCTTTTGCTAAAAGATCCTTCATCGCCTTTATGGATGTGCCATACAAGTTGCCGTAATTCTCAGTCCATTCCGCAAATTCGCCTCGTTCAATACGCTCCTGAAATTCTTCACGGGAAATAAAAAAGTAATCTTTCCCGTCGACTTCCCCGGGACGCGGTACCCGGGTAGTATAAGAAATCGAAAATTTAATCTCCGGACAGACCTGCAAAAGACGCTGGCAAATGCTGCTTTTGCCGGTTCCGGACGGCGCTGAAACAACGATAAATATCCCTTTATCCATAATTACTCTATGTTTTGCGCCTGCTCGCGCAGTTTGCTCAACTCACTTTTGGCTTCAATCACAAGACGGGCAATTTCCGCATCGCTGTTTTTTGATCCCGTTGTGTTAATTTCCCGGTTCATTTCCTGCAAAAGAAAATCAATTTTTTTACCTTCGGCTTCCTTGCTTTGCAGCAATTCAACAAACTGACTGATATGACTGTGCATGCGCACTATTTCTTCGGTTATGTCGCTCTTTTCAGCCATAATGGCCGTTTCCTGAGCCAACCGCGCATCATCAATCATACATCCGGCTGTAAGTTCTTTTATTCTTTCCGCCAGACGCTTTTGATATTCAAGAACAACCTGCGGAGCCCGTACCTTTACCTTCTCCAGAATAGTTCTGATGACGTCGAGCCTTTGCTCCATATCTTTATAAATGGCAATTCCTTCTTCCTGCCGCATATGAACAAGCATATTCAAAGCTTCTTCCAGAGCTTTTTCAATCTGCTTGATGATTTCAGGACTCACTTCCACTTCGGCAGGCTGAGAAAAAATATCCCGAAAACCTACGAGCGTTTTCAGACTGATTTCATCGGTGAACCCGAATTCATCTTTTAATCGCCGGAGAACCGCAAAATAGTTCCGGGCCGCTTCCATATTCAGAAGCATTTCCGGAGTACCGGTATTATCAGCCTCCATCCGGATAAAAATTTCTATTCTGCCCCTTTTTATTTTCTCACTAATTTTCTTTTTTAATTCCAGTTCCATGGAAAAAAGAGACGGGGGCATTCTCAATGAAATTTCCAGAAAACGGTGGTTCACGGACTTGGCTTCGACAACTATTTTTCTGCCCTGTCCGGCTGTCTCTACCCGCCCAAAACCTGTCATGCTTTTGATCATTTTATACCTGCCTGTCTATTCGAGAAACATCCATTGCACCTATCCCGTCTAATCCATTTCTTTCAACTGCAATAAATACCTTGCCCTTATTTTATCAAACATTAAAAGCTGTTTTTCATCAGCATAATCGGGATAAGTCCAGGGTAAAGTACAAAACTTCTTATTCTGATAAATCAGTGTCAAATCGGCAAAAATGCCGTCCCGCAAATACGGCCGGTGGGAATAACCTTTTCCGGTGGCCAAAATTAAATGAGCCTTGGATAAATAACCGGGATCGATATTTACCGAACGCTTCTTCCCGGAAGCAAATTTATCTTCTATATCATTGGTGACAAGTTTAACATCCGGCAACATCTCAGGATTTATCAGCTTCTCCATCGATAAAAAACGCCGGACGAGATTTTCACCCATTTCCGGTGAGTAATAATCAGTATAATCAAAAGCCACTTCATCGCTTACATAATCAGGATTTCCATACCGGTCGGCTAAAATCGAGATTGTTGCATTTATTTTTTCGCCCGTCGAAGCAAAAATACTGAATACTAGTTTTACCGGTTCTGCCGGATGCGGTCTGCTCATAAAGTCTGCATTAATTCTTCCTGTGAGACTGTTGCCGTTCCAACCTTTCCAACTACAATACCCGCCGCCTGATTAGCCAGACAAGTTGCTTCTTTGAGGTCAGCCTGAGCCGCGAGACTCAAGGCGAGTACGCCGATTACCGTATCTCCGGCTCCGGTAACATCATAAATTTCTTTGGCCTGAGCCGGAAAATCAGAACGAATGATTTTTGAATTTCTTCTTTCAAAAAGACTCATGCCTTCTTCACCTCGCGTAATCAACACGGCATGAAAATTATGTTTTTTTAAAAGAATTTCCCCTACTTGCTGCAGATCATTTCCATTGGTTATTTCCATCCCGGCGGCCCGCTGCGCTTCATGATGGTTGGGAGTAATGACATAAGCTCCTTCATACATGGAAAAATCATTTTGTTTGGGATCAAGACAGATATAAATTTTCGAATCTTTCAAAATTTCTCTGATTTCCGCAATCAGTTCCCTGGAAATAACTCCCTTGCTGTAATCGGAAATAATAACGGCACCGATTTTTTTATGCAGGGATTTAACATATTGCAATATTTTCTTTGTACTCTCCTTCGGAATCGGTTTTCTGCTTTCTTTATCGAAGCGCACCATTTGCTGGCCGTGAGCAACTATCCTCGTTTTCAGAGTTGTCGGCCGCGCTTTTTCCACCACGATGCCGGCTGTTTCGATTTTTCGCTCCCGCAACTCTTCCAGCAGCAATTTTCCCATATTATCGGCACCGATAACACCGGCCACATAAACCTTACCACCCATGGAATAGATGCTGTTGAGCACATTGGCACAGCCACCGAGTAGAATGCTGTCTTTTTGCACATCCACAACAGGCACAGGTGCTTCGGGCGAAATGCGGGATACCTTTCCCCAGATGAAATGGTCAACCATAATATCTCCGATGACAAGAACACCTGCACCGGAAAAATTATTGATTATTCCCAACGCTCTTTTTTTTGTTAAAATATTGTGCATTTTCCTATAACCGGCAACTTATTGATTGAATTCTAAAAATGAAAAAAGCGCCCTCAGCGCTTAAACCATCAGAAAGTTAATACCGCTCCTAATATTACCAAGACCGATATTTGTCAAATATTTTCTATGTTTTTATCTGATCTGGAGTTGTTTTTGCGTTCTATGCTGAAAATATTCATCATTGACTTCATCATCGTTATCAAGTAAAAATTACTAATAAATTTAAAGCACAAGGAAAAGTCACTGCTATGCTTCGTTCCGCACTGCTTGTTACATTAGGAATTGCCATTACCGGTTTTATTTCCCTCTGGTGTGTAATATTCTCCGTCATTCCCAATTCCGAAAACAGAATTCATAAGATTGCCAATCTCTGGGCCAAAATATTGCTTTTAATATCCAACACAAAGGTGGAAATAATCGGCAAAGAAAATATTCTTAAGGGTAAGCCGCAGGTTTTTATGGCCAATCACCAAAGTGATTTTGATATTTTGATTGTTCTCGGCCATATACCCGGTCAATTCCGCTGGATTGCCAAAAAGGAACTTTTCCAGATTCCGATTTTCGGCCAGGCCATGAAAAATGCCGGATATATTGAGATTGACAGACAGAATCACGCCAAAGCGCTGCAAAGTCTGGATGAAGCAGCTCTGCGTATCCGGGAAGGCAAATCCGTTATGACCTTTCCGGAAGGCACAAGAAGCCGTGACGGGGAAATCAAGTCTTTTAAGCAGGGCACATTCCATCTGGCCATCAAAGCAGGCGTTCCCATCGTCCCCGTATCAATAGTGGGCAGCGGTCGGATAATGCCCAAAAGATCGCTCAAGGTTACTCCGGGAAGAGTAAAATTGATCATTGACAAGCCTATTGAAGTGAAGGAATATACCGTTGAAAACCGCCATGAACTGATCGATAGAGTCAGAAACGTCATCATTAATAATTATGATCACTGGAGAGAAGCCGGCACCAAAAACATTAAGGATATGGAAAAAGAAGCCTCCTGAATACTTCCGACAGGCGGCTTTTTAACCTTTTGAAGATTGACCGGTTTTTTACACAGATAGCTGCGGCCATAAATTTAATTGTTTAATTTATTACCGCCGGACATTGAGATTTTTCACTTTGCTTGTCAAAGTCCGCTTTTTCTGAAATAATCACGAAAGATAAAACTTTTTATACAATAGCCGATGGAAGAAAAACAAACTGACAACAAGCGGATACGGGAAATCAAAGGCGTGGTATGCCTGGCTGCGGCTGTTTTTTTGCTCTTAAGTCTGCTCTCCTATCATCCGCAGGACCCTTCATTTACACATTTTGTTGCCGAGGGGAAAACCGTAAATAATTTTACCGGTACCGTGGGTTCCTACAGTGCAGATTCCCTTATACGTCTTTTGGGAATAAGTTCATTTCTGCTACCTTTAATCTTTTTGTTCTGCGCCTTTCAATATTTCCTGAGAATTGAATTTGTATTCAACAAAAGCAAGTTCTTCGGCATTATCTTCTTCGCCGTTTCCTTTGCCGGGCTGATGGCCGCTATGATAAAAACAGTCACCTTTTACGGAGAACCATTAAAAGTCGGCGGATTAATCGGGGGGGCCGTGGTTCAGTTGTTACTCAATTATTTTAATCTGGCCGGAACATATATTCTTTTAATCCTGATTTTAATCATTTCACTGCTTTTTCTGGTCGAATTTTCCCTGGTTACAATTGCCGAAAAGTTCTCGCTCCTTTGCCGGGCTGCCCCTCCGGCAATCAAAAACACAATCTCCGCAATTACTTCCAAGGCGGCACGCAGCATAAAAATAGAAAGTAAACCTCAACCGGTAATTGAAGAAGATACGCCCGCACCAAAAAAAGTAAAAGCCAAAAAGATTGAACAGACGCACTTTGAGTTTACCAAGGCCGACGGTCAATTCCAGTTGCCTCCCTTTACTCTGCTTGAAGAAGCCCAGCACAAGGATACGCGTGTCAAAAGAGATTATTTAATTACCAATTCCCGTATTCTGGAAAAAAAATTATCCGATTTCGGTGTAGAAGGACGGGTAGTGGAAGTAATGCCCGGACCGGTAATTACCATGTATGAACTGGAGCCGGCGCCCGGTGTAAAAATAAACAGGATAACCAACCTCGCCGATGATCTGGCGCTCGCGCTCATGGCCTCAAGCATTCGCATTATCGCGCCTATTCCCGGCAAATCGGTAATAGGCATTGAAATACCCAACCTGAAAAGAGAATCGGTTTTTCTCAAGGATGTGTTGGATAATGATGCTTTCATCAATTCTTCATTGCGCCTGCCGATTGCGCTCGGTGTCGATTTTGTCGGTAACCCCGTCATTGCCGATTTAACAAAAATGCCGCATCTGCTCATTGCCGGTACCACCGGCTCCGGCAAAAGCGTGGCTCTGAACGCCATGATTTGCAGCATTCTTTTTAAAGCCAGTCCCGACGACGTAAAATTCCTCATGGTTGATCCCAAGCGGCTGGAACTTTCTTCCTATGAAGGAATTCCGCATCTGATGCATCCGGTTGTCGTTGATCCGAAAAAAGCCTCGCAGGTATTGCGTTGGACCGTAGAAGAAATGGAGCGGCGTTACCGTGTCATCAGTGATCTGGGGGTAAAAAGCATCGATGCCTATAACGAACTGCTCCTGAAAAATCCGAAGAGCAAGGCGGCACCCAAAGAGCAGACACAGATCGATGAAAACGATATCCCACCGGTAAATGAGGAAACACCCGTTCGGCAGATAAATCATTCACGACTTCCCTACATTGTGGTACTCATTGATGAACTCGCCGATCTGATGATGGTGGCATCGCGCGACGTGGAAGAATCGCTGACCCGGCTCGCACAAATGGCCCGGGCGGCCGGCATTCATCTGATCATCGCCACCCAGCGCCCTTCGGTCGACGTCATTACCGGTCTCATTAAAGCCAACTTTCCGACCCGCATTTCGTTCCAGGTTTCGTCGAAAATTGATTCCCGGACGATTATCGACCAGCCGGGCGCGGAACAACTGCTGGGCGCAGGTGATATGCTCTTCATTCCTCCGGGTACCTCCAAATTATCGCGTATTCACGGTGCTTACGTCTCCGATCCGGAAATTTCCCGCATTGTCGATTTCATTAAAAGGCAGGCTCAACCGGCCTATGATGCCTCCATTGAAAAGTACGAGCTGGAAGCAGCACAAAACCAGCACGATGAAGAAAATTTCGACGAAAAATACGACGAAGCCGTGGCACTGGTGGGTGAACTGGGTCAGGCCTCCATATCGCTCGTGCAGCGTTACATGAAAATCGGTTATAACAGGGCGGCGCGAATGATTGAGCAGATGGAACGCGAAGGCATCGTCGGACCATCTGACGGTGCAAAACCCAGAAAAGTATTGATCAGGAAACTGCCCCATTGATACCTGCAAAAAAAGTACATATTATCAGCCTGGGCTGTCCCAAAAATCTGGTCGATTCCGAAGTAATGGGCGGGGAGATCACTAAAAACGGCATGCAGCTCGTCAACCGCCGGGAACTTGCCGATATAGTCATCGTCAATACCTGCGCTTTTATTCGCTCCGCCAAGGAAGAAGCCCTCGAAGAAATACTTACACTCGCTGCCGAAAAAAAAGAGGGCTCCCGTCCCTTTCATCTTGTTGTCGCGGGATGCCTCGCCCAGCGTTACGGCAAAGAGCTTTTCCACGAAATACCCGAAGTAGACTTATTTCTGGGCGTAGGCGAAGTGGCCAACATCGCCCGGAACATAAAAAATATCATTAAAAAGAAAAGCCCGCGCACCGCCGTCATCACCAAACCCGATTTTTTAATGACTGCGCAGCATACACGGATATTGCCGGCATCCGCTCTCAGTACTTATCTGAAAATTTCCGACGGCTGTTCCAACCGCTGCACATACTGTGTAATTCCGGAAATCCGCGGCAAAGCCCGCAGTCGCCGTCCCGATGACATTCTGCAGGAAGCACAAACTCTTGCCGAAAGAGGCATCAAAGAAATAATTATTACCGGCCAGGACACAACGGTTTATGGCAAGGACTTACCCGGACGCCCGCGCTTGTCGGACATCTTGAGAGACATTGCCGGGATAAGAGGCATCGAATGGATCCGGCTGCTATACGCGCACCCCGCTCATATTACCGAAGATGTGATGCAGGCAGTGGCAGATGAGAATAAAATATGCCGGTACATCGATCTGCCCGTTCAGCATATCGATGACACAATTCTTATGAAAATGAACCGTAAAGTCACGGCCGCCGGAATTCGGAAAACCATCGAACGGGCGAGGGTGATAGTCCCCGGCGTTGCCCTGCGTACCTCGATTATTGCCGGGTTTCCCGGTGAAACGCCAAAACGATTTGAAAAACTTCTTGAATTCATCCGCGAAATAAAATTCGACCATCTGGGTGTTTTTACCTATTCGCGCGAAGAAGGAACAAAGGCCGCGCTCTTCAGATCAAGGATTGCGGAGGCTGAAAAAGAATACCGCCGCGATATTATCATGAACGAACAGGCGGTAATCTCCAACAAGATTAATCAGAATTTAGTGGGCAGCATCCAGGAAGTTCTTCTCGAAGGCAAAAGCGACCGCGCAGGTTACAGCCACGTCGGCCGCTCGCGCAGGCAGGCTCCGGAGATTGACGGCGTAACCTACGTCAGAGGCGGAAAAGCCAAAACAGGATCAATCGTCCGCTGTAAAATCACCGCTGCCGAAGACTATGATCTTTTTGCCCGTATAATTGATTGAAGAATCAGGATTATTCTTCAACAATATATACCTCTTCTAAATCAGAATCTATAGAGACGTTGCATGCAACGTCTCTACTTGCGGCAACTTATCAATTCTCAATTGACAAACAATAGTACTTTACAATATAGTTTTGCCCACTTCTGTTCCGACAAGGTAGATATCTCATGCAGATTCAAGATGTTTTTGCCGCTTATAAAGATGATATGCAGCAGGTGGAAAAACACCTCGATAAGTATATTACATCCGAAGTAAAACTGATTCCCGAAGTCTCTCATCATTTAATTGACAGCGGCGGCAAAAGGTTTCGGCCTCTTTTACACCTGATCTGCTCGCACCTCTGCGGCTATTCGGGAGACGCTTGTTTCCCGCTTGCGGCATCCATTGAATTCATCCATACAGCAAGCCTCCTGCATGACGATGTTATTGACGAAGCAATCATCCGCCGCGGTAAAACGTCAGCCAATAATGTCTGGGGAAATGCTGCGAGCGTTCTGGTCGGCGATTTTCTGTATTCCAAAGCCTTCAGTCTTTTGGCTGAAATCGGTGATATTAAGATTGTTCAGCTCATGTCCAAGATGACCAACATCATGTCGGAGGGCGAAGTTTTTCAACTCATGAAATGCGGCGATACAAGCCTTACGGAAGCTGAATATTTAAGCATTGTCGAAAAGAAAACAGCCGTGCTCATTTCCGCCGCCTGCGAAAGCGGTGCGGTACTGGGCGGTGCATCAAAAGAGCAAAAGCAAGCCCTCGAACAATTCGGTTATAAAATCGGCATGGCGTTTCAGATCACAGACGATACGCTCGATTACATGGCTAAAGAAGAAGATTTCGGCAAATCTATCGGCAAGGATTTGGAAGAAGGAAAAATGACGCTGCCGCTCATTTACACGCTGTCTAAATGCAGAGAGGATGAGCGGAATATGATTAGAACAACCATTGAGAAAAAGGCTTTTTCAGCGGAAGCCGTCCGCGGCATTTTTGATCTGATTCAAAAATCCGGCGGCATTGATTATTCGCTCAATCGCGCCCATACATTTATCCGGGAAGCACAGGATGGATTGAAAGTCTTTTCAACCGGCCCGGAAAAAGACCACTTGTATGCTGTCGCCGAATACATTCTCTCCCGAAAAATATAACGAAAGTTGCCTCCAGACCATTCTATGTCTGTAGAGACGTTGCATGCACCGTCTCTACGTTATCAAATTACCGGCGGAGCGAAATATTCCGCTTCGATATTTCCGGCCCGGTCATTTTTCATGGCCTGTGGTAAAAATTCCATAATATCCCTGGCCGTAATACCATCAGCACCCTTTTTGTGAGCCGCGAGGTCACCCGCATAGCCGTGCAGAAAAACACCTTTGCGCGTTGCCTCACCCGGCGTGAGCCCCATCCCGCACATGGCTGCAATGCAACCGGTTAGCACGTCACCGGAGCCGGCTGTCGCCATTCCGGCATTGCCGCTTAAATTTACATAAACACGGCCATCGGGCAGGCCGATCAAAGAATGCGCACCTTTCAAGACAATCGCGGCTTTAAGTTTTTTAGCCGTCTCCTGTAGAATTGTAATTTTATTTTTACTGATTTCCGCGGCGGATTTTCCGGTAAGCCTGGCCATTTCACCCAAATGAGGCGTCAGGATCGTTTGCGCCTTACGCTTTTGGAGAATAGAAGGATCAGAGGCTAAGGCAGTAAGTCCGTCGCCATCAATTAAAAGAGGAATCTTGATTTTACTTATCAGCTCCTTCACCAGGCGGGCTGTCTCCTCCTGCAAAGAAAGACCGGGGCCGATAACCACCAGATCAACACCGTTTGCCGCCGTCAGCAATTGTTGTTTGTTTTTCAGAGCAATACTTCCGGCAGCCGTTTCTTCCTGCGGCAGATAAACTATTTCCCGACCTTTTTTCGCCATGGTGGAAATAATGGATTGCGGAGCGGCAAGTCTGGCGTAGCCGCCACCCGATTTCATAAACGACATGGCGGCAAAATAAGGCGCACCGTAATAATTGGCAGCCCCGGCAATGAAAAGGACATCACCCATCGATCCCTTATAAGCTTCCGCCGGACGCGGCGGCAGCGCCACATAACCGTTTATTTCCACCTTGAGATCATCGCTTGCATAAAACGAGGGAGGGAAAGAAATATGTGTCACAAAAAGCTTCCCGCACAGTTCATGGCCGGGATAAAGAATATTGCCTATCTTCGGCAGGCCGAAGGTTACCGTATAATCGGCCTTGACCGCCGCACCCATAATTTCTCCGGTATTGCCGTTAACACCGGAAGGAATATCGAGCGATATAACCTTATGACGGCAAGCGTTGACAAGCCCGATAACATCGGCAGCCAATCCTTTAACCTCGCGGTCAAGCCCTGTGCCGAATATTGCATCAATGACGGCGTCGCAGTGCATCACATCTTTTCGCGCATCCGCCGTCGCCCGGAGATCAATTACCAAAACAGGCAATCTGGAAATAATGTCCAGATTCGTTTTGGCCGCACCGCGATATTTTTTCCTGTCACCGGTGAGAAATATTTTTACCATGCCACCGTTCGAATGAATAAGGCGGGCTACGGCCAGACCGTCACCACCGTTGTTACCGGAACCGCAAAAGACGACAAATTTTTTACCGGAGATTCCTATTTCTCTTTGCAGTACCCTGATCGAAGCGAGAGCGGCATTCTCCATCAGGATTTCTTCACTGATCCCCAGTTTCTCCATGGCGGAGCGATCCAGGAAACGCATTTCCTCGACAGTGGCTAGTTTCATATATCTCTCCTCGTCAAAACCTGTAAAAATCACGGTTGTACCCATTAAGTGGGGATCGGTGGTAATTTTTACGAAGTAGAGACGTTGCATGCAACGTCTCTACAAAGCATTATTTAGTCTTTGCAACCGAAATAGCATCGTTTATAAATATACCTAAACGCAGCAGATAAGTATTTTTCAATATTCCACCGGCAGGCTGCTCAAAAAGGTTCAGAGGCAAGGCATCGCGAGAATCGAGCGGCGGAGCGTACTTTAGAGGTACGTGAGCAGCGAGAGCCGAAGCGTATCCGGCATTCGCCGGATTTACTGCGCATATGCCTGCCCGGCGTGTGCCGGGAGCCTTTTTCAGCAGCCTGCTAAAAACGTTTTTCTTTACCGGTTACTTATAGTACATTTACCCGGCAATTTTGCCAACAACAATTTTAGGGGGATTTTATGCCGGAAATATCCGCACTGATCAAAAAACGCATCTCCTGCCGGACGTATGCGCTGCAACCGCTTAACGAAGAAATACTGCAGAAGTTTGCAAGCATCGTCACTAAAGAGCATGCGGGACCGTTCGGCAACAAACCTTTATTCCGTTTAATCAATCCGGATATATCCTCACCCGAAGAGTGGAAAAATACCGGTACTTATGGCGTCATCAAAAATGCGCGGCTATTTCTCGCCGGAAAAATAAAGAAAGCCGATAACGCAGTAGTTGATTACGGTTACTGTATGGAAACTCTGATCCTGCAGGCGACGGCACTCGGGCTCGGCACCTGCTGGCTTGCGGGCACTTTCAACGCAAGCGGCTTTGCTAAAGTCATCAACCGCTCCGATGACGAACTCCTTCCGGCCGTAAGCCCGATAGGTTATCCCACCGATCAAAAATCGTTCATGGAAAAAATATTCCGCCGCTTTGCCGGGTCCAATTTTCGCAAACCCTGGCCGGAGATGTTTTTTGCCGGAGATTTTACGACACCGCTCACCGAGGAACAGGCCGGGAAATATGCCGAAGCGCTGGAAAATGTCCGGCTGGCGCCGTCGGCTTCCAACAAGCAACCCTGGCGTATCGTGCTTGATAACACCGGTAATTCTTTTCATTTTTATCTGGATCGGGCTTTCGGTTATACATTACGGGAGGTACCCATTCAGGATCTCGACATGGGCATAGCCATGAACCATTTTGAATATACGGCAAAGGAAATTGGTATTTCAGGCAGTTGGAAGATCAGCGAGAACCCTCCCAAGAAGAACTCACTGGATTACATGGTCAGCTGGCAGGAAAATTTTTAAATTTAAAAATTATGACGCCGCATATATCAAGGATTGAACAAAACTGCAGCAATTTATCTATTTTGTCATTCCCGAAAAGATACTGTACCTCAATTAACTCTCCCGTCATTATTTGCTTTGCCTGTCCCCCGCCGGCGGGGGATTGAGGGGGTGGACGCTTCTATGGTTTCAATATTTTTCTCAATTGCTGTTATGACACCTGCCATGTTTATTAATACTTCCTCGTCGGTAAATCTAATTACTTTAAAACCTGCCCGGCTAAGTTCCTCTTCACGTTTTTTGTCTTTGGCTGATGAAACTTCCACATCGTGAGTAATCCCGTCAACCTCTATAATCAGCATTAATTCTTTGCATATAAAATCAGCAATATAATTCAAGACAGGTCTTTGCCTTCGAAATTGATAGCCTTTAAGTTGTTTAGCTTTCAAAGCATATTTCCATAAGCATGATTCCGATTTTGTCATATTACGACGTAAATTACCGGCAAGCGATCTTAGATTCTTGTTATAACCACAATTATTAAAGACATCAAAAGTCATTTGATCTTCCACCTCCGTCACTTTGTGACACCTCCGCCAGCGGAGGACATGGAATTAGCCGTCCATACGGGACGCCCTTAAGTATTTAAGTTATTGCTTTTATTCCTTCACTGTAAACTATTTTAAGGCAAACCGCTCTTAGATACTTAATTTCTTAAGGGCGTCCCCCGTCCTACCCTGAAGGAAAGATAATCGAATCCCATTCTAAGACTTTGTTCGGATTTTTCGCCGTTGATGCCTGTTTGATTGTTTTATTTATTGCAACGCGGAGGTCGGACTCTAAGCGTTTGCAAAATTCTTCGAGCAAGTAAGGCATGCCATCATCTTTTTTGGGAAGGTTAAGTGCAGTACCATGAACAATCGCACTTCTCACATCATATGCTTTTTGCATAAACTTAAAGACCTCTCTTTGCTTGTCTTTCTCATCATCAAGAAACATTGCAGCCCTGTGAGATAGACGGTATTTCAATTCACCTTGGAAGCTGCCCCCAGAACTTAAGAAAAGAGCCTCGGCACTTATGAAAAGGTCAATAATCTTATCTTCAGTACTTACCCGCTCATTTGCTTGACTAAATCTTCGAATTGCTACAGACAAAAAATTGTTTTCTGGAATATTCGTTCCTTGATACACTTCCCAGAATTTAATAAATTTATCCCTTTCGGTTTCAGATAGTTGGAATTTATTCTCTATAAAAGCTCTCGATGTAGTCCCAAGGTTGTAAGAAACTCCTACGTTAAATATGCTGTTACTCCTAACAACAGTACCTAATGCGTAGATTTTACCTTCTTTAAACAACCGAAGTGCACTAAGCAATTTTTGTTCGAGAGTGCCATTTACATAGGGAATATGCGCATCGATGTTTCCTTGGATGTCCCCATCTCCAGCAATCTTAGGAAGGTCGTATGTTAATTTTATGGCAAATTGATGTATATGATGGATGAAGTCTTCCTGACCGAAAGTATCTCCTATTTTTATCCCCAATCTCAGCATCTGAAGTACTTCGGGGTCAGATAATTTTACGATAGAAAGTTTATCATCAAGCACAAAGTTGGGGGAATCTGTC
This sequence comes from Smithella sp. PtaU1.Bin162, assembly GCA_002068015.1. GTDB lineage: Bacteria > Desulfobacterota > Syntrophia > Syntrophales > Smithellaceae > MVRV01. The sequence goes on along the minus strand of MVRV01000077.1, from coordinate 2,085 downwards.
AAGAACCCGCATAATGGGGTTAGTCTCTCTAATTCAATTTTGTCTGAATATAATGCTTTTTCTATTTTTGAATATTCCGTTTTGAATATCTGATCATCAAAATTGACTATTTCTGTATCTGTCAAGAAAGGAGACAATGAGTTAAAAACAATGCTGAAAAGCTCAAACCTACTCCGTCCCATACAAGTACCAACTAGAGTATTTAGCTGGGGAGAAATGATTTGATCTGAATTTGTGATTTTAGAAAATTCTACAAATTCTTCGGTCTTTGTTATTTCATCTTTTGCCTTATGAAGGACTATCCCCCACAAAGGTCGTTGCATCCCCTGCCTTACATATGTTTCGTTGTCTTGTTTTACCCAGGTGCTTTCATTGACGACAACAAAGTTCTTATCAATAGACTTTGAAATGATTTCTAATGATTTTTTTGTCAATACTGCCAGTGCATTATATAATTTAATATTTTGCATACGGTTTTCTTTTTTTAGCACCCCAACGTCGAGAATCAGCCGCGATGTTCTTTGGCGTCGGCTGGATTCTCTTGTTCGGTTTTACGAACCGCCGACGTTGAACTACAAGAGTCTGAATGGCATTCGTCGGCCTTCTCGTGCAAGTTCCGTCGACGCGCGCCCGTGAGTTGACCCGAAGCCGGCGCGGTCCTCGCAAGATCGAGAATGTTCTTAACATCCGACCACTCCGAAGAGGATGGCGTGGCAATGAGCAGCCTCGCATTCTTGCGATACATTCGTTGTGCTAGGGTTGGCGCGATGTCGAGTAGCATCGGGCCTTTCTGGCCGTCATACAAAAAATGGTCGAAGGCCACTTTGGGACGGCGTACACCACCACTCCTGCGTGGACCGATCCCGATCCAGTTGAGCTTCTCCGCGATCCCCTGGTATTGAGGCCATGGCCTTGTCCCTCCAACACCAATTACTGCGTCATAGTTCCATCCGCGAACTGTCCCCATGCAGCAATGATTCCCGAACACGCCCATTGCGGGATCAGGATCGCCCTCGTGCGTCCTCTTATAGATCAATACCCGCTTTATCCGTTCTTCTTCGGCCATTCTGTAGTTCATCGCTGGATAATCATGTGTAAAACATCATCGATACATTCCTGGGGAACCCATCTTCCGATAGCGCGCATAAGGGACCCACGGATGCCCATTCGCTTTTCGGTCTCGGGCGTGGCACGTTGCGCCTCATCGGAGATCGCAATCGCTCGATCGAGCAACCTACTCGCCCGAGTCTGCCCACATACCACAACCAAGCCGTCATCGGGCCGATTGCGGCGGAGGTGCGCATTCCCGAGCATGTGCGGATAATTCGTCGGGGGCCAGGAGTCCGTTGCCGTCATACTTTCCACGGACGCAACAGTGAAGTAGCCGATGATATAGAGTCGGCTTGCAGCCCGATATCCAACCGGACATAGCCCTGCGTAGAATATCAATAGATCCCCATCGATAAGGCGAAGGAGTTGGGCGCGCTTATTTCGGGTCGGATCCCCGTAAGTGAAGGTCTCAAACTCCGGATCGTAATGGGCAGCCGCCATACGGTATCGGGCGGGAACGTATTGCGCCAGCGTGCCGTAGTGGCGCGCCGGCAAGTCACGGTAGAACACACTTCGTGGACCTACGTATTTCGGACTTTCTGGTATGGGCACGTATTCGAACGTGCTGTCCGGAAAGATCGGTCCCAGCGTGCCACCGCACCCCGAATCGATGCCAACTCTCAGTAATAGGGCTTTGCTCATCGTGTACCTTGTCGATGCTTTCGCGCCGAACAATGATTATACAGTCTGTATAAGACAGCAAACACAGACTGCTTCCTTCTGTATAAGACGTTTTACCATGTTTCCAATATTGCAGCTATTATTACATAAAATCAACCTGGTAAACTTCAAAGCGTCATCTTTCGCATCGGTCTTATATAGTCTGTATAAGACCGACAAAAGGACTTCGAACGCCATGGTCGTCTTTGCTTAAAACGTGGGTATAAATCATTTCTCTCTTAACTTCCTAAATCTCTCTTCATGCATTTTTTCTTCAGCGGCGAGTTGCCGTAAAAGATCTGCTATCGCGGGAAA